>PMQB01000643.1 GCA_003169195.1 Bryobacterales bacterium | reverse complement strand
CCCCAACACCCAGTGGCTCGCCATTCTCCACGCCGCTGCCGTCGCCTCCCCTCAAACCGGCCACTCCCTCATCCTCCCCGCTGCCACCAACTCCGGCAAATCTACCCTTACCGCCGCCCTCCTCCACAGCGGCCTCCACCTCCTCTCCGATGACTCCGCCGCCCTCGACCAATCCTCCGGCCACCTCATCCCCCTCCCCTTCGCCCTCATGCTCCGTGAAGGCAGTTGGCCGATTCTCACTCCCTATTTCCCCGAACTCGCAGCCACTCCCACCCACTACCACCATGGCTCCAACCCCGTCCGCTTTCTCCCTCCTCCCAACCCGAGCGGACCTGCCTTGCCCAGAGCCATCGTCTTTGCCAACTACCGTCCCAACGCACAGACTCATCTCGAACCCCTCAACACTTTGGAGACCCTCTACGCGCTCCAAAAAAGCGGCTTCTGGCTGCCTCATACCGAATCCCACATCGCCGCTTTTCTATCCTGGCTCCAATCCCTCCCCACCTACCAGCTCACTTACTCCGACCTCTCCTCCGCCGTCCCCGTCATCCATTGCCTCTGTTCCCAATAAGGAAGGCAAAAGTTGCTGGCGCAGCCTCTTCCACCTCCTGGGTTCTTTGTTTTCATCAGGGAAAGCGAAGGCGCTTCGCCCTTTGGCCGTTACGTTTCTCTCTTTTTGTTACGGCCCCCATCCGCGTTCATCGGCGGTTAGTTCGTTCTTGTCTTCTCCGTGTTCATCCGTGTTCATCTCTCGTTAATTCGTTATCCCGGTGTCCAATCCAGTTGTATGGCTCTTGAATCCCGCACCCGCATGGTGAGCTTCCGTCTCTCCAATGACGAATACTTCAGATTTCGTCAACTCTGCTCGACCACCGGCGTTCGCTCCGTCTCCGAATTGGCCCGCCTCGCGATCAACGCCTTTCTCCAGGACCCCTCCCGCGCCGTCCCAGAATCTTTCGACGCCCGCATATCCGACCTCGAATCACGCCTCCGCCTCCTCGCTCTCGAAGTTAAAGACCTCCACGAAAAAATTAAACAAATCATGACGCAGTAAGCTCAAGGACAAGACCCATGAAACCGCACTCTCCTGCACACAACGCCCAATCTGACCCTAGTTGGCCGGAACTCCTACTCGGCGTCCGAGCTCTCGTTCGCACCATCAAATCAGGAATCATTGGCGGTACGACCACCGCCCTGCTTCTCCTCACCAACCTCAGCGTCGCCGCCGCTCCCCCACTACAAGGTCCATCCATGCAATCTGCTGTCTCTCCGCCGTCAGGTTTCGTCCTCGGCCCCTACGACCAAATCGCCGTCATTGTCGGCGAATTCCAAGACCAATTCGCCAACAAAACCTTTCGCATCGACGGCCAAGGCGACGTCTCGCTTCCCCTCGTCGGCCGCATCCACGCCTCTGGCCTCACCCTACACGCCTTCGAAGACTCCATCCGCGAACACCTCAGCCCCATCCTCAAACACCCCGACGTGGTCGTCAACATCACCGAATTCACCAGCCAGTCCATCTCCGTCCTCGGCGCCGTCAAAACCCCAGGCGTTCACAAATTAATTGGCAAAAACAATCTCTTCGACGCCCTCTCCCTCTCCGGCGGTCTAGCCGACAACGCGGGTACCACCGTCAAAATCACCCGCGAATCTCGCTGGGGACTTATTCCCTGGCCCAACGCCACCGTCGCCCCCACCAGCAAAGTCAGCACCGCCATCGTTCACGTCAAAGAAATTACCCAAGCGGGTGCCGATAGTTTTACCATCATGCCTGGCGACACCATCTTCGTTCCCAAAGCCGACCTTGTCTACGCGGTCGGCGACGTCCTCAAACCAGGTGGTTTCCCCATCGGCGAAAACGAACGATTATCTGCCCTTCAGGTCGTCTCTCTCGCAGGCGGCCTTCCCAAGACAGCCGCCGGTGACAAGGCGAAAATACTCAGAGCTGTGCCCGGAAGTACCAATCGCACCGAAATCGCCGTCAATATCAAGAAACTGATGGCAGGCAAAACCGCAGACATTCCGCTACAGCCGGAAGACATCCTGTTCATTCCCAACAGCGACGCCAAGAGCGTAGGCTTCCGCACCGTAGATGCGATTGTAAACGCGGCATCCGGCCTCGCCCTCTACGGCACAAAATTCTAAATAAGTAGGCCGCTAAAACATGGACCGATCTTCTCATCCCTCACCCGCCAAAGCCTCGTCAATCGTCCCACATCCCATTGCATCAAAAACGGCCCAGCCGCAGCCTGCTTTGACCGCGCGAACTCCATATGGTTTCGAAGAAGAAGCCGACGATGGCGCCGAAGGTCTGCTCGAATACTTACGGATACTCCGCCGTAACAAAAAAAACATCGTGCTCACATGCGCGGGTGGGTTGCTCCTCGGCTTTCTAGCAGGAATCCCGATGAAACCCGTGTACCGGGCCCGCACAACTCTGGAAGTGCTCAACATCAATGAAGACTTCATGAACATGAAGCAGGCGAGTCCAACAACCAGTTCCAATGGGGATTCTTATGACACATCCGAAGAAGAAACCCAGGTTCGGCTCCTCCAAGGAGCCGCGCTGTTGAAGCGTGTCGCCGGAAAGCTCTGCCCCAACTCCGACCCGGGAGCCCTTCACAAAACGTAACTCCCAGCAGCGGGATGGCGCAGTTGGCTTCACCTGCCGCAGCCTGCGCAGATGGATCAACGACACTCCTTATTTGCCAAAACCGCAGGCAGCCTCAAAGTTCATAGCACTCCGCGGACACGCGTACTCGAAGTAACCGCCGATTCCACCGATCCTCAATTCGCTGCCGATTTTGCCAATACCCTCGTTCAGGAATTCATCCAACAGAACCTCGAAGCCCGTTACGACACAACGCAGCGTACTGGCGCCTGGTTGCGAAATGAAATCGACGATGCCAGGGCGAAGCTTCAGGCATCTGAAGATGCCCTTCAGGCTTACGCGCGCCAGTCAGGTTTGATCTTTACTGACGAAAACACAAACGTGGCAACAGAGAAACTTCAGCAAATCCAGCAACAGCTGTCTGTAGCCACGGCCGACCGAATTGCCAAAGAGTCGCGCTACCGCCTCTCCGAAAAAAGCCCCCCTGATTCTTTAGCCGATGTGTTGGGTGATCCGGGACTGCAGGCCACGAATCTTAAGCTGAATGATCTCCGGCGCCAAGTTGCATCTTTGAGCGCGGTCTTCAATCCCGGATACGACAAGCTCCAGGAAGCTCAAGCAGAACTCCATGCACTTCAATCATCTTTTGAACACGATCGTGCACAGGTACTACAGCGCATACAAAACGACTACCGGCAAGCTCTCGGCAGCGAGACACTCCTTGGTGCCGCTTACCTTAAACAAATCAGAGAAGTCTCTGGTCAAAGCGAGAAGGCGATTCAGTACAACATCCTCAAACGTGAAGTTGACAGTAACCGCCAGTTGTACGACACGATGCTCCAACAGACAAAGCAAGCCTCAGTCGCTTCAGCAATGCGCCCCAGCAATGTCCGTATCGTAGATGCAGCGGACGCTCCTGACAGGCCCATCTTTCCCAACTTTCCCCTCAATTCGGCAGTTGGTTTGATAACGGGACTTCTCCTGAGCGTCGCCTTTGTCACCATTCGAGAACGCGCCGACCGCGCCCTCCAGCAGCCGGGCGATATAAAACTTTGGCTCAATCTCCCCGAACTCGGCACCATTCCAAGCGCCTCCTTTGCCGGAAAAGCCCTTTATGGTCCACCGGGCTATTCGAATCCAATCACCAAGAGTGATCGTCAACTGACCCGCCGAAACGCCTCTCGCGGAGTCGAACTGATTACCTCTCAGCACCGCTCAAGTGGCATCGCTGAGGCATTCCGCTCGACTCTCACCTCCATCCTCTTCATGGGTGAGAACGGAAGCCGTCCGCGTACTTTGGTCTTCACCAGCGCCAGCCCCGCTGAAGGCAAAACAACTGTCGTTAGCAATCTAGCAATTGCTACCGCCGAGATCCGCCGCAAGGTCCTGATCATCGACGCTGATCTGCGCCGCCCCCGAATGCACGACGTCTTTAGTCTCAGAAACGAGCGCGGTTTGTCCGACATCCTTTCGGAAGAATACTCGGATGAGAACGTTCTTGGCCTGATCCAAGAAACCACAACTCCCGGCCTTCACGTTTTGCCGGCCGGACCACCCACAGAAGCAGCCGCTCATTTACTCTACTCGCCCAACCTTCAAGCGCTCCTCGATCGGCTCAGGGATGATTACGACATGATTCTGATTGATACCCCTCCGATGTTGCAAATGACTGATGCCCGCGTGACGGGCCGCTTAGCCGATGCTGTCGTCTTGGTCGCCCGCGTCGGTAAGACAACGCGCGATCTGTTACTGGCGGCCAAGGAGCGTTTTGAAGAAGACAATACTCGCCTCTTGGGAACAGTTCTAAACGATTGGGACCCTAAACGATCACCAAACGGTTATTATCGAACGCCTTATTATGGCTCCGGCTACCACAATCGCTACTCTCGACCGGGCGACCATAACGGCTAATCCCGAAGACAAAGTCATAAACATCAGCGCCAAGCGCATGCAACTAAACCAAATTCCAATTCCCAACGGGCTTTTTCTCGCAAAACAGTACGGCGATGGGTTAATGGATCTCATCCGTTACAACCTCACCCCGGCTAGATCCTTCGCCCAGCACGGCGAAGATAACTTGATGTTAGACCAACTAAAGCCGTTCCTCGCTAGCGGTTTTTACGTGGACGTAGGTGCGAATCACCCCTCAAAGCTCTCCAATACCTTCAAACTCTACAAATCCGGAATGAGGGGCATCGCCATTGAACCGAATCCCCGCATGTGCCGCGTCTATGAAAAGTTTAGGCCTCAAGACGTCTGCCTTTGCATGGGACTTGGCTCTTCAGACGATCTCCAGTGTCTGAAAGTGAGCAAATACCATGGCCTTTCCAGCTTTTCCTCAGACGGCTTCCTGGATACCTCCGGTACACAAAGCAGTCGATACATACCCATTACCACCTTGAATCGCGTCCTTGATAGCGTTTGTCTGGCCGATAGGTCACAGTTCGCATTACTGAGCATAGATTGCGAAGGATGGGATGAAATCGTCCTCCAAGGGAACAACTGGACAAAACACAGACCGCTCTACATCATTGCCGAATTTTTGTCGCCCGAAAGCCGCAGCCGAATGACAGCCTACTTGCAAGATCAAGGATACGCCCTCTACAAAATAACCGGATGTAACCTGCTCTTCCGCGATGAGAAAGCGGCCGCCTAGCGTCTCAACTTAGGCCGATGCAAAGTACTGATGCTCCTGCACCCAAAAAATCCCAGTCAAAAAGACTACCCCCAGATTTCGTTCACCCAAGAAGCTTTTCCGCTATGGCCTCTCTCCTGCCACTGGCTGTGCTAGCGGCAACTGTATCCGGTGTACCCCTCCAAGCAGAAACGCCCTCGGCCGCTGCGGCAGTTGGCTACAACGTGAATACCTTTTCTGCTGACTTCAATCGCTCAAATGTCGATCTATCGGCGTCAGGAAAGCCGGGCTTTCAGTGGTACCTGTGGAACCTTTTTGGCTACCACGCAAACCCTGCCGCCGTCGTCTTGAACCCCGACCAGTCCGTAACCCTACTGGGCGACAAGATTAACCCGGACAGCGAAATCATGACCGCCACGCCCGCGCATAACGCCGCTCGCTTCGTCGGCACCGCATTTGGCGGTGGAGCTTACATTGAAGCCGAGTTTAAATTCAATCCCGACGACGTGGCTTGGGCCGCGTATATGAAAAGCTCCGGTTGGCCCTCCTTCTGGGCTTTGCCAATAGAAAGCTGTATCTTTCGATCCGACCACTGGCCTAAACAGCCGCCCGGCTACGTTCACGCTGTGGAAGTCGACTTTTTTGAATATCTTTACTTTCACATGGGCGAAGGCCCGAGGCACGCGTACGGAGGATCCATGCATGACTGGTATGGCATTCCGAATGTGACCTGTCCCCATGGATCTTGCGAAGAGCCCATGCGCTCCGACGAACCAAAAAGATTTGCCAATAAAGACATCGACTTTAAACGCTACCATCGGTTCGGATTTCTTTGGGTGCCGGCTAAGCCGGGCAAGCCCGGATATGCTCGCTTTCTTCTCGACGGGAAACCCATGGGTTCCGATCGTGCATGGACCCAATACACTGATCAGCCACCAACGCCGCACAATCAGCCTTGGCTGTTTGGTGTTCTCGATCAGCAGCACCTGATTCTGATTCTCGGGACCGGGCCCAACCAGCCTATGACGATTCGGTCAGTGAATGTCTGGCAATCGTCGGCTGCTCAAAACCTCCACCAGTGACAGCACCCAAACATAAAATTCTGCGCCATCCATAGGCCGCAACGCTCCATACCAATCAGCTCATTCGACGAGCGCTCTCTTCCGTTCGCACTCGTCCGCCGCTCTGCCGGAATCAACTTGAGTTTGCCCACTTCAATCCCAACCAAAAGCACCGAGACCACCCAACCGCTAGCCGGATCAATCTCCCAAAAACTGAGGCGGGTAATTAATCACAAAAGCAGCGCAACTGTACTTCACCTCTACTTCATTCACTTTCTCAATTATCTTGTGCCTGCGCTCAGCGTAGCGCTCCTCACACGTCGACTCAGCCCATCCTGTTACGGTCGGCTAATAATTGCACAATCACTGGGCTTTACTGTAAGCACGTTTACAGAATATGGTTTCCGCTGGACTGGATCTAGAGCAGTTGCCGAAAACCCAACCGGAGCGAACCTCGGGCTTCTAGTCAGTGCAATTAATGCGGCGAAACTCTTGATCGCGGCCCCCTGCGCCTTGCTGATTCCCATCTCGATGCTGTGTATCCCAAGTGTGTCCGGCTATCCGCTATTGGTTACGGGAGGTTACATTTGGGGTGTGCTGCAGGGCCTTGACCTCCAATGGTATTTTATGGGTCGCGAACGTCTGCGCGCATATTTAAGCGTAGATACCCTAATGCGGGCATGCGCTGTCGCCTTCATTCTCGCTCTGATCCACGACGATCGCGACGTATCCAAAGTCCTTTTGATTCAAGTCGCTTGTACGCTGTGCCTGTTCATATGGGCGATTCGACGGGTCGGAGTCGATTTGAAGCTTGTAATACCAAGCAAACACGCCATCGTCGAAGTAATGCGCGATGGCGGTACTTTATTCCTTCAACAACTCGCCCGCTATTCGACCGGAACCGTTAACATTGCCATTCTAGGAATGGTCAGTTCCCCCGCGCACGTTGGGTTCTTCGGGTGCGCCGACAAGCTTGTAAGATACTTGTCCTCTTTGAGCGCTCCTATAACTCAATTTGTCTACCCAAAGATCAGCAGGAAAGCCGCTGCGTCCAGTCACCAAAGAGCTACACGCCTGGCTAATCTAGCAGGCGGGATATCAGTTGCCATCGGAGCTGGCGTCTCGGTGATAGTCTTTGCAATACCGAAATTGATAATTCTACTTTTGTACGGAAAACGTATGTTGCCGGCTCTCCCGGCACTCAGAATATTGGCCATTTTCCCCCTCTTGAACGCCATGACTACCTCAATCGTCTACTATTGGCTTCTCCCGCTCCGGATGGAGCGAAGCTCCCTTCGCGTTCTTGTGGTAGCCGGAATCATAAATATACTCAGCATTGCGCTACTCGGCAAGGTTTGGAACGAAACAGGCGCTGCTGCAGCCGTTACCATCACGGAAATCATAACGCTGCTGGGATACCTCCTGGCGATGCGGTCAACCAAAGCCTCAGAAAGTAACAAATTCAACACCTTGACGAAGGAAGCGATCTGAAAATGCCAAATGGAATCTATGGATTTGCCAGCCCAATCGGCATAGAGACCGGATTAGTGCGGCTAGGCGGACTGGGACTCGGCAATTTGCTCTTTAGCTGGGCGAGGTCATCGCTCTTCTGCAAAGCCATGGGAGCAGACCAAATCTACACGACTTGGCCACAGATTAAGCGGCGGTCATGGACCCACTGGGAAAAAGACAGGCGCCACTATTGCGGGCTCTTTCGGCCTCTTCCGGGAGAGATTTCCGGTCTTGATAAATTGCGTTTACTGTATTCCGTGCCTCAGGTCAGGGAAGAAAAGTGGAATCCAAGAACCAACAATTCTTCACGACAAATCGTGGTATTTCGAGGCGTGCAGAACCACTTCCAAGATATTCCCTCTAAAGAATACCCTTGGCTCAAAGAACGCTTTTTCTCGGCGTTGAAGGATCAGAGCCTTGTTCAAACGAAGACGGAACCACACATTGGCGTGCATGTTCGCCTCGGTGATCATCCGAAATATGATCCCAATGTTACCAGCACCCTCAACATGCAACTTCCGATCTCCTGGTATACAAATGTGCTCGAACGTATCTTGGCTGATTCCAGCTGGAGGGGTGAGATAGGAGTATGCTCAGACGCAACGGAGCATGAACTTGCGCCCCTCCTTCGAATGCCTAACGTTCGCCTCGTGAGGGGCAGAACGGCCCAAGATGACCTGATCTATCTATCCAAATCTTTACTGATGGTAGGTTCACTCTCGACATTTAGTCAATGGGCGGCCTATCTCTCCGGGCGACCAAGTATCTGGCACTCCGGCTTTAATCGGAAAGGGGGCCTTTGCAACGGTTCTTTTGAAATGATTGTAAATCAGGACGCCCAGCCGGATCGAGAACAATGGAACCAGTGTATGAGTCTCGCCTTTGATCAACGTGTCAGTGCCGCAGCGGATACGCTTGTTTCTCATTGAGGAACACGCGTAAACCTCTTTGCCGCAACGTTGCTGAATAAAAACTGCCAATGTACCGAAACTTACTGCGTGCGCTGACCGCAACTGCGCTTTTGACATCTTTCTGGTCGGTATTTCGATTGGGCGGCCTGACCGTTTTCGATTTGCTTTCGCCCCTAGTCGCATTGGTAGCAATACCCTATCGTGCCCATCCAAAGCCCACGCACTCGCCTCGACTCAGATTGCCGTTGGCTGGGATTTTCGCAATGGTCCTGGCAGGGCTCTTATCCCTGATCATCTCCTCAAATGCTGTCGAACATCTTCAAAGAACGTCGGCGCTGCTTATAGCCTTCTGCGCCATGCTGGCCTTCGCTTACTTAATTTCCAGGAAACAAATCCTCAGTTATACCGAGGTCCTGGTCCTCCTTCTTATATCAGGCACTGCTAGTTCCATAGCGGTGATCCTCCAAGGAGACTTTCACGTTCTAACATCCATCGTCCCAGGTCATGGAAGCGGCACACTTCAACCTTGGCAGCGATTGACTGGTCTTGCCGAGCACCCGATTGAAGCAGGAACTGTCTCGGCCTTTGCAGTAGTCATCGCGATGGCGCTGGCAATCCGCGCTCATCAATGGCTTGTCTATTTCTTGCCAATATTGATAAGCATTTATTCGATGAGGTACTCAGCCTCTCTAACAGCCTTTCTGTCGTTAGCCGTCGGCATCTGTGTGATTTGCCTTTACGCCCGAGCGTATTGGCACCTGATCGGAATGGTGATTGCCGTGACGCTCATCGTTGCGAGCGTATCGCTTGGCGCAATGGGAACCCTTATGGCAAGCCGTCTTCAGCAATTCGCAAGCGACCCAAACAACTACGAAACTGTTGCCTTCCGAGAAACGCAAGTACGAGAGACACTGAGTCAGATCACTCTCACCACTATACTGTTCGGTAACGGCTATTCGTTGGCGGAGCTCCCGTTAGGGATGGAGATCCACAATACCCCAATTGCCGCACTCTTTCACTTCGGATTCCTGGGACTTCTCAGCCAGTGCCTGATAATCGTGTTTTTTGTTCGCACACTATGGGGAGATGCCTCCCGACATCTCAAGGGCGCACTTCTTGCTTGCATGGTTGTCTTCGCTGGACCCTATCTTACTGGGCCTTCTTTGTCCAGGCGCTCAATCTGGGTTCCCCTCCTTACCCTCGGAGCTCTCGCGTCTTCCACCCAGATACAGCGGCGGAAGCGCAGGAGCCGACTTGGCGTCAGATCTGATGCCCCGATCACAGCCACGAACCACGACTGGAGCATATCTGCACATAGAGCGATTTAGCTGCGCTCTTCATGAAACTATGGCCTTTGTTAAAAGCACATCGCTAATCGCCAAAATCCTCAGAGGAGGCCGACGAGCACTAATGGAGAAGGGGTACGATTTTCATCCAATTGACCGACGTTGTTTAGACGACCAGAAATCTCTACTCAACAAAGTGGAAGCCCCTACCATCCTCGATGTCGGCGCGAACGTCGGCAAGACAGTTCACGAATACCGCAACCTCTTCGAAAATAGTCGCATCTTTTGTTTTGAGGCCCAACCCGACCTTTGCGCTCAAATCGAAGCGAGCTTTGGAAGTGATGCTAAAGTCTCCGTCCACCAATGCGCCGTGGGGGCCGTTGAGGGAATGGCGGATTTTTATTTAAACGCTAAGCGAGATACGAGTTCTCTTCTTCAGCCCGACTCCGATCATCTTTCAGCTACCTACAATGCGGCACTCAAGAATGTTGAAAAACTGCCTGTCAGTGTCAAAACGCTCGATAGCTTCACCGAGACAAATAAGATAACCCACGTTAACCTGCTTAAGATGGACATCCAAGGTGGGGAGTTCGATGCGCTCTTAGGCGCGTCAAACTTACTTTCGGAATCTAGGGTCGACCTCGTCTATCTCGAGGTCTATTTTGTCCCGATGTATTCCAATCAGCCACTCTTCGGAGACTTGTCAAGCCAACTCGCCAGGTATGGCTACTCCCTTCACCTCATTTATAATCAAGTGCTAAATGGCATTTCCGGCCGGCCGCTCTGGGCGGATGCTCTTTTCGTGGCACCCAAACTTCGCGATGCGTCGCGGGAGCTACTGAGAAATACCTGGCAAACACGATGAGCCCAACACGCGCAATCCCTCATCGACTCTAAAGCATGAAAGTGGCAGTAGTCCAAAACATTTGCCTTGCGGGTAAAGCAGAAAAGAGCGAACAATCGATAAGTGGCATGAACTGGTAATCTCACTCCAGAGACGTGGGGCTAGGTAAAACGAAGGCTAACATCTCCGAGTTCGGCTAGCCATGCAAGTTGCTCGCCTCGGGGATTCATGGGAACGTACTCTATGCTCAGAACTTTAGCGACAACCTCAAGATCTCTATTACGGCAATTCACCGTGAGGTCGGACGGCTCCTGGCCCCCTTCTCGTACATACTCGAACTCCGGTGAGGAAGCGGTGATCAATAGGTACCTGAACGGGGAACCATCAGCTTCTTCGTTCGTAGTCGACATGGCCGCCTCAGACGGCTACACAATGTCCAACACCTTTGCGCTTTATCAGGCAAATTGTTCCGGTTTAGCCGTCGAATACGACGGCGAGAAATTTAAGGCCCTAAGTGGACTATACCGGCGCTTCAATAACGTTAACCTGCTCAGGGCTAAGATCACTCCAGAAAACGTCCTTGACATCCTGCGCTGCTGTTCAACTCCAGAGAACTTCACATTTTTGAATATGGATATCGACAGCTACGACTATTTCGTCTTGCGCGAAGTGCTAACAGGATATCGTCCCAGTCTTATCTGCGCGGAGGTGAACGAAAAGATTCCGCCTCCAATAAGGTTCTCGGTCAAGTACGACCCTTCCCACGTCTGGGCGTCTGATCACTTCTACGGCCAGAGCCTAGCTCAGTTGGCCCTACTGTGCGAAGACTTCCGCTATGATCTAGTCGAACTCCACTATAATAATGCCTTCCTTGTGCCGAGGGAGATCAACTCTCACGCGGCGCTTGCAGTGCAGGATGCCTACGACCAGGGCTACCGTCTAAAACCTGATCGCCGCAAGTTGTTTCCATGGAACGCCGACATGGATCTGTTGTTGTCGATGACGACCCCGGATGCGCTTCGTTTTCTAAACGAAAAATTCAAGAAATATGAGGGTAGATATGTGATCGAATAGCTCGAGCACCTTTTTTACACTGGCTCGCCTCTTCGCCGAAGGCTCACAACTCTTCAAGGGAAACAGCTAGGGAGATCATCATTTAGCAACCTCGATCGAGTTCAAGGATGCCGAGACCGATACGCTGATCAGCTTACTCTGAGCATCTCCCGAAATAAGCGATTTCCTCCATACAGCCGCCTTCGGCGCGGTCGGTAGCGTGGCATCATGCGATGAGCCACCTCGTTCTATATCATGCCCGATTGTCCCCTCATCCACCTAAAATGCCATTTCGAATAACACCCCGTCGACCCGCCTGGCTCTGTGAGGCCGCCCGTGACTGGTATTAGCAATTCTCTAGGCGGCAGTCCGCTATCTACGGAACCTTTAACGCCTCTAGTCGCAACCCGGCGCCTGAGAATAGGCCTGAATCTCCTTTATGCGCACCCGCGCCTTGGTGGTGCATGGAACTATATTGAGGGCGTCATGCAGGCACTGGGCCGCTTCGGTTCTGAGAACGATTATGTTGCTTATGTCCACGACGCCAGCCGCCCGTTGGTTCCGGACCTGCCGAATTTTCACATTCGTTCCATCCGCGCCAGCGGTCAACGCCGCATTAGCCGCGTTCTGGCCGAGCAGATAGTTGTTCCTTGGCTTGCCCAACGGAACCATTTAGACCTCCTCCACTGGTTTGGAAGCGTAAATGGAGTGATGCCGAGTCGCGTTGCTAGTCTTGTCACGATTTACGACCTCAAACCTTTCGACGAAGGCATTGTCCGCGGGTACGCCCTGCGCGATCTGTATATGCGCTCCCTCACGCCGCACACTGCCCGCACCGCGACCAGGCTCCTTCCGATGTCCCAAACCACAGCGTCCAGCCTCGAAAAGTGGTTTGCCGTGGGTGAAAAACGTATGCAGGTGATTCCCACACCCATTGATGAAAGATTTCGCCCCGCTGCGCTTGACCGCGTGGCCGCTTTCCGCGCCAGTCGCAATTTGCCTCCGAGTTTCTGGCTTTATGTTTCGCACTACTACCCACACAAAAACCATCGGCGTCTTTTTCAGGCGTATGCCCAACTTAGGCGCCTGCGGCCGGACACATGGAAGTTGGTCCTTTGTGGGCGCACGTATGGCGCTGACGAAATTCTAAACCAATGGATCCGCGAGGCTGGCATACAGGATCATATTGTCTGGTTGTCAAATCTGCCCGGCGATGAAATGCCCATTCTATTCAGCGCGGCTACGGCCCTCGTGTTTCCATCCGAATATGAAGGAGGAGGCATCCCTGTCATGGAAGCGATGGCCTGCGGTTGTCCGGTTGCGGCCTCTGAAATACCCGCTTTGCTGGAGGCGACCGCCGGAATCGCCGTTCTCTTCAATCCTCTTGAAGTGGATGACATTGCGCGCGCGATGCTGAAGATGGCTACCCAACCCGACCTTCTTGTTGCGCTTGGGAAACAAGGGCTTGCACGAGTCCAGTCTCAGCGGCCGGCCAATGTCGCCTCAAATTTGCTAGCCGCATACCGGACTGCCACGCAGCACCACCCTGGAGAAGCATTGGAATGAAAGAGCGCTGATCGCTGGAATCACCGGACGGGAGGGTATCGCTCGGCCTGTGGCACTCTAGTCCGCGCGGCAGTTGACCGTTACACCAAAGTAGTGGCCCTGAGCCAAGCCTTTACGCTCTTTCCTGAAGAATTTCAAAAAGCCCGCGGTCGCCGAGACCACCCCTGTTTCAACCAAAAAAGAATCCGGGATATTAGTTGAAGGCACCGCGCCGGCGCTAATGAATCATCACCAACATGAACAAAACACTCAAGAAACGGATCCGCCAATTTCTCCCGCGATCTATCGGTCCTCGCAGGATTCTGGCTGGTCCCCTTCGTGGTCACTCACTTGTAACCTCTTGGCACGATTACCCGGGCGCTCTTTCGGGCACCGCAGAACGACCGCTCTTGCGGTGGTTCTCCGAGAATGTCCGAACCGGAGAAACATGGCTTGACGTGGGCGCACATTACGGCTATACCGCAATTGCCCTCGCCCGCCTTGTCGGACCCAACGGAAGAGTTTTCGCATTTGAACCGATGACCGCAAGCGCCGGTTGTCTTGCTCGAACCCGCACCATCAATCGCTTGAATCAACTAACGATTGTTCCCTTCGCCCTTGGAAACTGTGACAGCATCATCGCGGCCGAATTGCCCGAAGTTAGAGGCATGTTGGACTCCACGGCGAAGGGAGCATCGGCGCATGGAGAGCAGTTCCTGATCGCCAATTTCGATTGGCTCTGGCAGCGCATCTTTCCTTCAAACATCGAACATCCTAAAATTTCCGGCATAAAAATAGATGTTCAAGGCATGGAAATAGAAGCCCTTCAGGGAATGTTAGGTACGCTCAAACAACACCACCCGAAACTCGTCGTCGAGCTTCACGAAGGTGTGTCAAGGGCAGATTTCTTCTCTTTGATTGAATCGGCTGGCTACTCAAAAGTTGGCAAACCAGTCGAGGATGCAACAGACACTCCGCAGTACTCTGACAATCACAGCTACGCATTTCAGCCGGCTTAGTTGACAGCTCACTCATCCCAACCTCCTTTCTCGATGTATGACCTCGGCTCTTCCGCGGCAGGTCGTTCTGCGCGTCCTGAAGCAACCTGGTTCTGAACCACCTAAATCAAATGCGCATCCTCGTTCATGATTTTGTGGGCCACCCTTTCCCCGTCCAATTGAGCCGCGAACTTGCTATTCGTGGACATCATGTCACTCACACTTATCTTGAAGGATTTCAGGGTCCAAAAGGTAGCTTGAAAAAGCTTACCTCCGAACCACAAACTCTGAACATCATCCCCACTCGGCTTCCGAGCACCTTTCAAAAGTATTCGCCACTTCGCCGTTTGCTGGCTCACCGCCAATACGCGAGACAGATACGGAAACTGATTGCCCAAGTGAACCCCGACGTAGTCCTTTCGGGTCAAACGCCAATTGACGTGCAAGCGGAGTTACTTTGGTTTTGCCGGCGGCGCGGTATCGGCTTCGTTCATTGGCTACAAGACGTCTACTTTCGGGCTATTGAATTCTTTCTTCGCGGAAAACTAGGTTCCCTTTCTTTTCTCGCCAGTCCAATTGGTTTCCCCTTTCGCCAATTAGAAAAATCAGTAGCTGCCAACAGTAACCGCGTCATCGTAATTGCCGACGCCTTTCGTGATCTCCTGCTTTCGTGGAGTCTTCCCGAATCGCAGGTAAATGTCATCGAAAATTGGGGCGTCCTCGATGAAATGCCCGAATTTCCCCGTTCCAACTCATGGAGCCAGGAGCAGGGCCTTGGGAACGAAACAACTTTCTTGTACTCGGGAACTCTCGGAATTAAGCATCGTCCCGACCTTCTCTATCGTCTGGCCGCCGAAACTCGTGGCAATCCCCGCGTCGTTGTGGTCTCCGAGGGCGTTGGGCGCGACTTTCTCGAAAAGCAGCCCAGACTAAATAACCTGACACTGCTCGATTTTCAACCTTTTGAAAGACTTCCTGAAGTCCTTGCAACGGCGGACGTATTGATCGCGACCCTCGAATCGGATGCTGGACAGTTCGCCGTTCCATCGAAGATTCTTAACTATCTTTGCGCCGGACGCCCCATATTGCTGGCAGCGCCCGAGTCCAACCTCGCTTCCCTGACGGTGAAACGAAGTCGGGCCGGATACGTGGTCGATCCCGATAACTCCGACGCTTGGATTTCCGCCGCAAAAAAACTTGCCGCCGACAAGCAATGCCGGGACATGCTCGGCATTTCGGCCCGTCGCTATGCCCAAGAGACCTTCCAAATCTCGAAAATAGCAGCGTCTTTTGAAGAAATCTTACGTTCCGCGTTACAGAGTAAATCCGTTTCTAGTACCTCGTCGGTGCAAACCACTCCCACCCGAACATAACGTGGCTGATTGATTCCACGAGAGCGAGTTTTCATGAGCACCAAACCTGTACTTGCAACATCGAGTCTACTTACATTACCGGCAACAAAAGAGAATCACAAGTGGGCCACACCCTTTGCAATTCTGGCTGCAGATTGGGTAGCTTTGTCTGTCATGTACTGGCTCGCTGTTCTCGGGCGATACTTGGTCAGCCCGGGGTACACTTTGGGCTTCTACCTCCATCTCTATCCAATCATCGGTATTTTTATCGCGGCTTTCTTCGTTTGCGGCCTGTATCCCGGAATTCTGCTGCATCCGGCCGAAGAAGTGAGACGTGTTTTCTATTGCGCCTCAAGTCTATTCACGCTGATCGCGGCCACCGCATTCTTGTTTCACAACGCTGCAACCTACTCAAGATCAGTTTTCTTAATTACGTGGGCGGCGGTAGCCCCATTTGTACTGCTGGCACGCTACATCGCCCGTCGGCGCTTTGCAGCAGAATCGTGGTTCGGAGTCGCTGCAGTCGTGTTCGGATCGGGTCCAGTCGCAAAGCGGGTAATCCGCAGTCTGCAAGACCCCAAATTGGGCGTCCGAATTACCGGAGTTCTCACAGACGGGCAGCCAAACACTTGGGAAGCCGATTTGCCTCCCATCGTGGGATCGCTGAGTTCCGCCTCTGAGATCGCGGCGAATCACGCCGCCAGCTACGCCATCATCGTCTTGCCGGAAAAATCCAGCGCTGAGATTAGCCAGATCATCAGGTGTCGCTGCATCGGCTTCGAGCGCGTCTTGTTTGTTCCTGATCTGCCCGGCATCTGCAGCCTTGGGATTTCGGCTCGCGAGATCTCTGGTTCGGTCGGCTTCGAAGTTGCCCAACCCCTATTTCATGCGGGAGCAAGAGCAGTAAAGAGAGTCACTGATCTCTTGTTGAGCGCGTTCGGTCTAATGCTCTTGGCGCCCCTCATGCTTACGTTGGCGGCCATTATCAAGATCACTTCACGCGGCCCGGTCTTCTTCCGAAATAAACGCTATGGCCTCGGTGGAACCATGTTCCATGTGCTCAAATTTCGCACCATGGTCACGAACGGAGATGAGGTGCTGGAAACCTATTTTAAAGTCCATCCGGATCAGTCCCTCCACTGGCAAATGCATCACAAGCTCAAAAAAGACCCGCGCGTCACGAGAATTGGAAGGTGGCTTCGCCGCTTCAGCATCGACGAACTGCCCCAACTCATAAACGTGCTGTCTGGAGAAATGAGCCTCGTTGGACCACGCCCAATCCTTCCGGAAGAGGTCGAAAAATACGGCGTAAGCTACAACACGTACGCCCGCGTCCGGCCGGGTATGACTGGCCTCTGGCAGGTGTCCGGCCGCAACAATACCGCCTACGAAGAACGCATCTCATTCGCCGAGTATTATGTGCATAACTGGTCTATCTGGCTTGATCTTTACACATTGGCAAGAACCGTACGGGTTGTCTTCACAGGCGACGGAGCATATTAGGTTTCAGTGGGCGGCCTGAACGGTCAAACTCCCTCGCTCAAATCGGCTACGGCCAGCGTGCCGCATGCCAGAACAGGGTCTACCTAACTCATCTTTATCCATAGCAAAGGAATCACAGAGCCAATAGATGAAACTAGAAAACCAAAGTGTTGTTGTCTGTGGAGGTGGTGGATTTATCGGCGGTCACCTCGTGAAATATTTACTAGGTCAGGGAGTCCACGTCATCCGTTCCATAGATATCAAGCCACGTGCCGACTGGTACCAGGAATCTCACGATGTCGAGAATCTCGTGCTCGACCTCAGTGAAATGTCAGCTTGCCTCCGCGCAGTCACTGGCGCGGATGTTGTATTTAATCTGGCCGCTGATATGGGCGGCATGGGATTTATTGAGAACAACAAGGCTCTCTGCATGCTGACGGTTCTCATTAATACGCATGTCCTAATGGCGGCAAGAGAAAAAGGCATACAGCGGGTATTCTATGCTTCGTCAGCGTGTGTCTACAACGGTGATAAACAAAAGAGCCCACAGGTCACGGCTCTAAAGGAGGAAGACGCCTATCCTGCGATGCCTGAAGACGGGTACGGTTGGGAAAAACTCTTTTCCGAAAGAATGTGTCGTCACTTTGAAGAGGACTTCGGACTCCAATGTCGCGTTGCACGGTACCACAATGTCTATGGCCCGCTAGGCACCTATGACGGTGGGCGCGAAAAAGCCCCTGCCGCCATTTGCCGAAAAGTAATCCAGGCCAAGTCCTCGGGCAAACACGAGATCGAAATTTGGGGTGACGGCCATCAGACGCGCAGTTTCATGTATATCGATGACTGCTTAAAAGGAACACGCATGATCCTCGAAAGCGAAATTCACGAGCCGCTAAACCTCGGCAGTAATGAACTCGTCACGATAAATCAACTTGTAGATCTGGCCGAAGAGATAGCCGGAATCAAGCTGAAGAGAAACTACAAACTTGACGCTCCAAAAGGCGTGAACGGCCGCAACAGCGACAATGCCAAAATCAAGAAACTCCTAGGTTGGGAGCCATCCATCCGTCTCCGGGATGGGCTAGCCAAAACCTACGCTTGGATTGAAAGCCAAATGATGGCTACTGTTCCAAAATAACCAAACCCACATTTCCTGCATGACGCCCAAAGAGTTTCTAGCCGCTTGCTTTGGCCAAGACGCCGCAAAGCTATCGAAAGCACGCGGCTCATGGGCCGACATCGATTGGGAAGAAGTAATCAAAACCGCGCGCCACGAGCTTCTTCTTCCCGCTGTCCACAAGCGGTTTTCTGATCTCGGAATTGTCAATCAACTCCCGCCCGATCTGCCCGATTTCTTTCTTGCGGTCCAAGAACTCAACGCTGAGCGCAATGAAGCGATCTTTACCGAACTGGCCTTCGTCGCTCAGCTACTGAACCAAAAGGGAATCGAGCCGGTATTGCTGAAAGGTGCGGCCTCCTGCGCGGTCGCCATATACCAAAACCCAGCAGCGCGATACCTATGGGACGTTGACCTCCTTATACCCGAACAGCAACTATCGATGGCTGTCGACATCCTTCTGGCAAACGGGTTCACCCCGAGTTCTACCGATCGCCTCGGCCGCTTTCGCCACCACTACCCGCCCCTGCAGCGCAACGGGTCTATTTTCTTCGAACTACACCGCAGCCTGGGTTTGGGTATCTGCTCGTCCTTGTTGCCCGCGTCCGAAGTTGTCGAGCGCTCAGTTGTCATTGATTTCCGCGGTTCGCGAGTTCGCATACCTGCTCCAACAGACTTGATGACTCATCTGATCATGCACTCTCAGATACGCCACCCTTACCAGGAACGCATCTGGCCGCCTCTGCGAGCAATGCTCGACTTTGTTCGGCTGAATCGCAGCTTCAAAGATGAAATTGACTGGTCCACCATCTGCCGCCGCTTCCGAACAGTTAAGCAATCCGGAGTTTTAGAGTTACACTTACTCGACATACACGATGCGCTTGGCGAACCACCGCCGTTTCCAATGCACCTCACCACTCTCACGAAACTTCGTCGGCTACGAAGGCGAGTTCTGAGCCGCGTCCCCGCTCTTCGCTTCATAGATCCCGTTTATATGTATTCGGTCGTACTAGCCGCGCGGCTCCGTCTCTTACGGAATGTCCTCACCCACAAGGGGGGCTGGCAAAATATTGCCATCGAACTGTTCAGCGCAGGCCTTTATCGACGTCTAGCGGCAGACATCAAAGAAGGTCGCGGCCGGTAACTACAAACATTTGACCGCTAAGAGTGAACAGAAAATCATTTTCCCGACCCGCGATTTTGTTAGCGGCTCTCCTCCTGATGGGCTCGCTCATGCCGATGCAAATTAAGATCGCACTGCATCTCAGCGCAAGTGGTCGCTTAACCCACGTCGTAGTCCACACTGTCGCCTTCGCATTATTATCCTTCCTCCTCGCCAGAACTGTTAATTCTGTTTGTTGGAGCTTGGCAGTTCTAGCTGCGACTACCTCGTTTGGCATTGCGTTAGAAATATTGGAGTCCTTCGTCTTTTCATATCCCTATTTGCTCGAATCATCCGACATGCGACTGGACGCATACGGCGCGATGATCGGATGCCTGGTAGCCACTTTCCCTCGCTTGCGGAAACAGCGTTAGCCGTTGCGTCCTGCAAACAGCTGGAGACTTCTTTCCTAAAGTGGATCGGTGTTCTCATTACTAAGTTGACTCCCTTAACTAAATAAATGGCCACCCAAAGCAAGCGATCAGGACTGGAACGTACAATTCAGCCCGAAATCAAGCACGACGAGTTATACCGCGCGAGTGGTCCGGAAACTCCGACGTCTAAGGGACCACCTAAATTGAGGGGCGCATGCTGAGCGAAACGAAGGCTGCCGGGGTATCGCAAAAACAAGCCCGTCCTCTTGAACTTGCGCCCGATCGTCACCCGGAACCCCAACTTAATACCACGATGCTCTGGTGCATGAACGCGCCAAGCCCCTATAACGCTGACCTGTTTCGCGAACTGACAAAGCACTTCAACCTGCATGTTAGCTACGTAAACAGACTGCTAACCACAACTCCATGGGCAAGTGCCCTCACGTTGGGTTACAGATGCAGATTCTACAGGAGGGTCTGCGGAGTCGATTTCGAAACCCTAAACCGGGCTATCATGAATCGGCACTCAATATTCCTTTTGAACGTCTGGCAAGATCCCACCACCATCTTGATCGTCCTCTGCCGAATCGCGTGCCGAGCGCCATTTTGGGTCTGGAACGATACGCCCTTTCGCAACAAGAACCGCCATCCTTTGAAAGCCTACCTTCGCGCCGTGTTTCTGCGCTGGTTACTCTCCCGCGCGGATCGCGTTCTTGGCACTGGACCTTCGGCCACTGAAGAACTCCAATATATGGGCGCCCGCGCCGCTCGAACTGTCAATTTCCCGTACTTCATAAATCCCTCGAGCTACTCAGTTGCACGAAATATAAACGTACATAGGTTCCTTTCTTCCGGGCGTCTGGAATCGATCAAGGGCTACGATATCGCCTTGCGCGCTCTTGCCCGTATAAAGGAACGCAGGAAGCTGCAATTCATCTACGAAATCGCAGGGGCCGGATCGCAACTCATCCCTCTGTCACAATTAGCCGACTCGCTCGGTCTCTCGGAAAACGTCCGCTGGCTTGGCTTCCTGCAGCCCCAAGAGCTTAACTGCTTTTACTCCGAAGGTGGAATCTTTCTTCACCCCGCGCGCTTTGAACCCTACGGAGTCGTAATCCTCGAGGCAATGGCATCGGGTCTGCCCGTTGTAGCTTCCAAAGCAACAGCAGCAGCCATCGACAGAATCCGTGACCGCAAAAACGGGTACCTGTTCGAGACGGAGTCTGTTGAAGATTTGATTCTGGTGATTGAGCGAATGCTGGATAGCACCAATCTCGATGATGTCTCCAAAGCAGCTCGATTAACAGCGGAGGAGTGGCCACTTTCGAGAGCCGTCGAAATCCTTCAGACTCTCGTGGCTGCCACGTAGACTTTCCGTACGCCGTTTTTTGCTCAGAGCTGCTTGCCCGGTTAGTCCGCACAACCCCCAAGCCAACGTAGTTCCAGAAAACGTCGCATCCGCCTCCCCTAACCGGGACCAGCCACACTCCCTTTCTTCTAAAGGAACTAATCGTTGTGAAGAAGTACTCGCTGGCTTTCCTGGTCGTGTTCATCTTCTCTTTGTGCGGTCAGACATTCGTCGACCTCGCAACGCAGGCGAAGAACGTTAACCTCTATAGCTGCGCTCCCGCGAACAACTGGGCCCCCGTCTCCGTAGCACCTTTAACCCCCTCACTACTGAACCTATAAGAAGTGAGACCCTTACGCCGCAGGACTGCGCCAATTGGGATGTCAATGGCAACGCCACGAGTCGGTAGGATTGTGACAAATGGAAGACGATCTGTTCGAAGTTTATTTCGGAGCCACTCTATTGGGGAAAATTGATGGCTATCGGAAGACCTTCACAGGACGCCGATCGCTTAAAGTTGGAGACGGAAACGACCAGTTTCTTGGGCTTGCCGTGCACATCACATTGACCAGTCCGCCCGACGGCGTCAGCGAGGTGAGGATTCTCAGGCGTTCGGCATATTTTGCGATGCTGCCACTGCTCTTCGCCGATGCATCAGAAAGTAAACGACGGGGACTGTCATTCGCGAAAAAGCCAGGGACGCAATTTCGCCCGCCATCAGGGCGATAGCCAAACCTTGGAAAATCGGATCGAACAGAATCACTGCAGATCCCGCCACAACCGCTGCCGCAGTCAGCATCATTGGCCGGAACCGAACGGCTCCTGCCTCGATGACAGCTTGATCCAACGCCATGCCGTCGCGAAGGCGCAGTTCAATGAAATCCACGAGAATGATTGAATTGCGTACTACGATGCCGGCACCGGCAATGAAGCCAATCATCGATGTCGCGGTAAAAAATGCGTGGAGCGCGCCGTGTGCTGGCACAATTCCGACTAACGAGAACGGGATGGCCACCATTATTATCACTGGCGTTAGAAGCGATTCAAACCATCCCACGAGCAATCCATAAATGAGGATAAGCACTGCAGCAAAGGCGATTCCTAAATCACGGAACACTTCATAGCTGATGTGCCATTCACCATCCCATTTCATCGAGTACTTGGCCGACGAGTCGGGCAAAGCGGCCATATGCTGCTCTATTGAGTACCCGCCCGGCGCTTTCAGCTTGTCGATCTCTGGACCGATTTGCAAGACGGCATATACGGGACTCTCAATTGTGCCTGCCAGATCGGCGGTAACGTAGGTGACAGGCATGAGGTTTTTATGATAGATGCTTTTGTCAATCAGCGTTTTCTCGACGTGGACGAGGTCTGAAAGAGGAATCTGTTTACCATCGCTACCTGGCACGCGAAGCGTCAGGAGTTGAGAGATGGACGAACGGTCGGCCCGGTTCACGCGGACAACGATGGGCACATCTTCTTTGGAAGAATCAACGTGCATGAGTCCGGCGGAATAGCCTTCCGACGCAGACTGAATGGTTCGCGCAATTTGGTCGTCTGTGACTCCGCTAATGGCAGCCCTCTCTTTGTCGACAAGCAAGCGATACTCAGTTTGATCGTCCTCTACATACCAGTCGGCGTCGACAACGCCATTCGTTCGCTTGAAAATGTCTCGAATCTGAGCAGCCAAGGTAATCTGTCCTTGCTGGGTTGGGCCATACACCTCTGCCACCATTGTTTCGAGAACCGGCGGACCTGGGGGTACCTCAGCAACTTTAATCCGCGCACCAAATTGCCGCGCGATGGGCAGCAACCGTTGGCGAACCTGCTTGGCGATTTCGTGGCTCTGGAGGGAGCGGTCTGATTTGCCCGTTAGATTGACTTGCAGGTCTGCAATGTCAGAGCCTTGCCGCAAATAGTAATGGCGAACGAGGCCGTTGAAATTATAGGGTGAGGCGATACCGGCATACGTTTCGATATTAACGACTTCTGGCTGCTTTACCGCCTCGCTGGCCAAAGCCTCGGCTACATGCTGAGTCTGTTCTAAAGTGGTGCCGTTTGGCATATCCACAATCACTTGAAATTCGCTTTTGTTGTCGAAGGGCAGCATCTTGACCTTTACTGCGCCAAAGTAGAACAGTGAGACGGACGCCAGCAACAAGAAGGTCACGCCAGCGAGAAAAACCCAGCGAACTTTTGTTTGGTGCAAGAGCGCATTCATAAGAACGCGATATTGCCGCGTAAACCAGTCCTCGCGCCCATTTGAGTGCTCACTCCCGTGTTGTTTCAGAATTCTAATGGCGGCCCAAGGGGTGACCATGAAGGCCACGACAACGGAGAAAGCCATGGCTGCACTAGCGCCAATCGGAATAGGCCGCATGTAGGGGCCCATCAGACCGCCCACGAACGCCATGGGCAGAATCGCAGCAATTACCGCGAGCGTTGCCAGAATCGTAGGATTCCCGACTTCATCTACCGCTTCAACGGCCACCTCTGTTACGAGACGCCCGTGATTCTCCGGTTTGCGCCAGTGGCGGACGATGTTTTCAACCACCACAATGGCGTCGTCTACCAGGATGCCGATAGAAAATATCAACGCGAAGAGGGTGATGCGATTCAGCGTGTACCCGTAGAGATAAAAGACTGCCAGCGTGAGCGCGAGTGTCACGGGAATGGCGATAAAAACAATGGCCGATTCGCGCAAACCCAGAGTGAACGCAATGAGTACGCTCACGAAGACAACGGCCAGCAGCATGTGCATCAATAGTTCGTTTGATTTTTCCGCCGCCGTTTCTCCGTAATCGCGGGTTATCGTCATCTCAACATCGCGCGGCAACTGCGCTTCTTTCATTGACTGGAGCCGTTTCAAAACACTGCCGGCCACAACGACGGCGTTTGTCCCCTTCCTCTTTGCCACAGAGATAGTCACCGCTGGAGCTGTGAAGCCGTTACGGTCTCGATATCTGACGTATTGAATTGGCTCCTCTCCTTCGTCGGCAACCGCGGCCACATCGTGCAAGAACACCGGTTTGCCGTTAGAAACGCTAACAACCACGCGCTGGGCGTCGTTTGCACTACGCAGAAATTCTCCTGTCTTCAAAAGAACTTCGCGGTTACAGTCATCCAGGTTTCCCGAAGAAAAGCGCTGGTTCGATGCGCCAAGTGCTTCTACCACCGCGGCGGGAGTCAAGTGATAGGCATTCAGCCGCGCAATATCCAGCGTCACCCGCAGTTGCCGCCTTTGACCACCAATGAGCGTTACGGCCGACACATCGGGTACTTGCTTGATCGTGTCGCTCATTTGCGCTGCCATTTGCCGCAATTGATAGTCGCCGTAGCGCTTGCTCCAAAGAGTGACGGCTAAAATCGGCACGTCGTCGATCGAACGCGGTTTGACAAGAGGTTGCGATGCACCTGGCGGTATCAGATCGTAATTCGCCATGAGTTTCTGGTTCAGACGAACGATGCTTTTTTCTTCGTCCTGACCCACCAGAAAGCGAACGATCACCAACGAGTTGCCGGGGCTTGACGTAGAGTATACGTATTCCACGCCCGGGATTTCCCAGAGCAGCTTTTCCATTGGCTTGGTGACTCGTTCTTCCACTTCGCGAGCGGATGCTCCGGGCATGGCTACTGACACGTCAACCATCGGAACGATGATTTGAGGTTCCTCTTCCCGCGGCAGCTTAATTACGGCGAACACGCCAGCCAGCAGAGATACTACGATTAGCAGCGGAGTGAGCTTTGAGTTGATCCAGATACTGGCGAATCGACCGGCTATTCCTAAGTTTCGCGGAGTGCTCACTGTTGAGCCTCCACTTTGTCACCATCGGTCAAGCCAACAGGAACGGGATAAATTACCTGCTCCCCTGCCTGCAATCCGGAGAGAACTTCGACTTGTCCTTCGTACTTCTTTCCCAGTGTTATAAGCCGTGTGCGTGCTACGCTTCCGTCATCTACAAATACAGACGTCAATTGACCGGTTTCAACCACCGCAGCGAGAGGTACAGCGATAGCTTGTTTATTGCCTGCCGAAAAGGATACATGCCCGAATTGACCGGCATGTAAAGCGGCCGTAGATGGAAGATCAATCTTGACCCTGTAACTATGAGAACTGCTGTCGGAACTGGGCGAAATCTCGCCAACCTGGCCTTGGAGATCTCCGGGCGGCGCATCCAGCGACACGTTGACTTTGTCTTTCAAATGCACCAGTGATAAACGTGATTCTTCTACATAAGCATGAAGACGATATCCGTTTCCCGCCTCTATCGTCAGGAGCGAGGTGCCCGGCACAGCCAACGCACCTGGTTCAACATTGCGGGCCGTGATGACGCCACTGAAAGGCGCTCTGATCGCCGTGTAGCTGCGGGAGACTTGCGCTTCCTGAAGAGAAGCGTCGCTCTGCGCAATACGGTCCGTCAATTCGGTTCGTCGCGCCTTGGCCATTTCGTAGTTTGCCTGCGCGGTTTGGAGCTTGGCGTATGTTTCATCAAACTCTTGCTGTGAGATGGATCGCTTCTCATACAAGTCTTTCATTCGTTGCGCCGTGACTTTTGCCAAATCCAAATTTGCCTTTGCGGCCGCAATACTGTTTTCAGTTTCGGCGATGCCGCTCTGTGCCTCGGCTCGTCCAGCCTCTGCCTTTCGGTAGGCTGCCTCCGTCTCTTGTGAATCGAGAGTGATCAGGGTTTGGCCTGCGCTCACCCGATCTCCTTCGTGCACCCTCACGCTCAGTACACGGGCCATCAACTGGCCTGCCAATTGGGATTCCACGCGTGCGTGAATGGTGCCCGTGGCTGAATACAACAATGGGATCTGTTGCATTTGGACGGTAAATTCGTGAATCTGCAGCCGTGTCGTTGCTGAGCCGGCGTTCGCGGTGCGCGGCGGCTCACTACAGGCCTGGATGAATAGGATTGCCGGTAGCAAGACTAGGGTCCGCAGGAAAGTGTCTTTGTTCATGTCGTTGATTAATCCTTGAGTGATGCCGAGTCTGCGGTTAGGCGGCCAGCCGCCACATCCAGTTGAACGGTCGCAATTCGTTGGTCGTGCAACGCCGACAAATATTCTGTGCGGCTATCCAGGAGTGCCGCTTCGGTTCTAAGCAAATCGGCAACCGTGCTCAAGCCAGCTTGATAGCGGTTCTGGGTGATTCGCAGACTCTCTTGAGCCTGCGCCACCGTCACCTCGCTCACGACAATCCGCTCCTGGGCAGCCTGCATTTCTTCCCAAGCCCGCCGTACTTCCAAACTCACCGCTGAACTCATTCGCTCTTGTGCGGCCTTGGCACTGAGCAGATTTTGGTGGGCTTCTTCAATTTGTTCTTTGTCTCGGAAGCCATTAAATAAATTCCAATTGAGCGAAGCCGCTACAGTCCAGTTGGCCCCTCCCCGGATAACAAAGGTTTGACGATCCGCTTCCAGTGCGGCCTGAACGGAGATGACCGGAAATAGGGCTGACCGCTCGCGGGCAAGCTGGGCGGAGGCGAGATCACTCGCATATTTCATGCGCAGTTGTTCCGGGCGTTTGTCTTGTGCTTGTTTTTCAAATGCCTGGAGCGGATCGGAATTTGCAGAGGAGCGAATCAGTGGAGTCGTAAGGTCATATTGTTCGTCTAAGGACTGTCCGAGAGCGTCATTAAGCGCCGCCCGGGCAATGGCCAAATCGGCCGTTCGACGGATTCGTTGTTCCTTTACTCGCGCCAGATGGACACGGATGGAAAGTACGTCTGCATCGGTTGACATGCCAGCTTGATGGACGTTTTCAGCGCGTTGCAGGTCGGCATTGGCAGACTTAACGGCCTCTTCGGCGGCCTTCAATTCGGCTTCACTTAA
This sequence comes from Bryobacterales bacterium, assembly GCA_003169195.1. Taxonomy (GTDB): domain Bacteria; phylum Acidobacteriota; class Terriglobia; order Bryobacterales; family Bryobacteraceae; genus Bog-105. The sequence goes on along the minus strand of PMQB01000643.1, from coordinate 5,224 downwards.
GACCGCGTCCAAGTACGCGCGAACCGCGTCATACGTTACTTCCGTCTCGGTACGTTGCACGTCGACGGAAGCAGCTTGTTCTAAGATTCGGCTCGCTTGGATTGCATGTTTCGTTTGACCGCCGTTGAATAGGGTTTGTTGCGCTACTAATGAGGAACGAAAATTATCTAAAGCATTAGGTCGGTTCAAAGGGCCAATTTGAAAATTTTCACTACCAAACTGGTGTTGCGTAAGCAAGGAGCCAAAAGCAAATACAGGGTTGTTGCTGCGAGTGGCCGATTCGTTGTAATTCAGAGTTGGATAATAACCGGACCGAGCGCCTCGCGTGTGCGCTTCCGAGCCCTTTACAGTTGACTTTGACGCCTGCAAAGCTTTGTTTTGGCGCAAAGCGAGTTGCACCGCCTGGGGGAGCGAGAGGGTTTCCTGGGCGGCTAGGCGCCCAGTCAGACAAAGCAAACCCAGCACCGATCTGAATTTCGTTTGCATTCACGAGCCAAGATGCAAACTGTTGGAAACGGTGACGCTGGAGTCAAAGAAAAATCAAGGGAAGTACTTCAGCTTTCCATCCCCTCGTAGGCTTGTCTCATCTTGTTTCGCACTTCCTCGGCCAGCGGACCGGGCATCTGCTCCAGTCTGAGATCCCTGCACATCGCGATGGATTGGCGCAGCGAATCCACAAACTCTACGCATGGGGTGCATCCCTCAATGTGCCCCGATAACTTCTCGCAGAGGTCCGGGGGCAGTTCAGCGTCGAGGTATTGAGACAAAAGAGCAAAGATCTCCTGGCAAGATAGTCCATCAAGCTTTGAGTTTTGTTCCATAATCAGAAACCTCCGGGCTTCTTAGATATTCATCGATTGTGGCTCGCACGGCTAGTCGGGCACGATGTAAACGCTGCTTCACCGTATCGACGCTCAAATCTAATATCTCCGCCGTTTCGTCGGATCTCAGGCCCTCCACGTCGCGCAGGAGAAGGACCGAGCGGTACGTGTCCGGCAACTCAGCGATAGCGCGGTTCAGGGTCGCCTTCAGCTCAGATTGCATAAATTCGTCCTCCGGCAAATGAGACCAATCGGCGATCTCAATGGCCGCATCGTCGCCATGTCTCCGTGCAGGCAGATAATCGCTGAGCGACAACTCGCGCTTTGGCGCAAACACGCTTTTTCGCCGCTTCGTGAGACACGCGTTCTTTGCGATGCGGAACACCCACGATTTCAATCTAGCTGGATCGCGCAATTGGTCCAAACTCTTGAATACCTGAAACAGAGCTTCCTGCGAAACTTCCTCGGCGTCCTCTCGCTGCCCGCACATTAAATAGGCATATTGGAACAATCTGACATGATACGTATCGACAAAACGGTCGAAAGCTCCTGTCCTCTGCGCCATCAGGTCGCTCGCCAACTGCAGATCTTCGTCTTGTTTCAATCACAACCATTGTAGAGAGTCCTATGATGCCTTCAAGATTTCGACGTCAGACACGGCAATTTCAATTGAAGGAGCGTGGAGCATTGTGTTGTGAATGAGACAGTTTCTCGCCGCACGAATGACGCCGTCGCTATGACGGGGATCTTCTAATCCAGGAACTTCGATGACAATGCGGAAATTGTCCATGCGCGGAGGCTGTGCGCTTTTCCAGCTTCTCCTTTCACCATTAGTCTGGTAGTGGCCAATTTACGCGCTGTCAGATACTGGACGGCATCGCAGCGGCCAAAGCTATGCAAATGCCGTGAGTGACCGCCCTTTGCCTCTGGAAACGGTCGCAAAAGAAACTCTTGATTCACTGACTCACGTATCTTCCTCGCATGCAGCTAGGCCATTACGGGTTGTTTATGTGTCCTATTGAGGATCTAGATCGCCAACGCAAAGAGATTACGCCACCCTACACAGGTCGAATTGTATTTGTCGGCACGAGCCACCGGCGCTAGCTGGTGCGGGCTTGGCAGTCTCAACTTCCGGATAGCCCGTAATCCGCTCACAAAACCTCGCGGATGGCTCTACCCTTGGCGACTACTCGCGAGTAATCTCCTCGAACGTCGTTTTTTGGACCGCGAACCTAATGTCAAAACAAGCTCTACCTTTGTACGAGTGTCGGTAATCCGCCCGGAGCTGACGGACGCAAGAACGCTTATCAGCACCAATCCTCGAAAGGCGCAGCTGCCTCAGTTAAGGGGCTTTCGAGTACGAGTTCCGCTAGTCGCATTTATGGCGAAGGGCCAGGGAAAAGTAGTTGAACAGAGGTCAACCGGACTGAAATCTGTAAAGATGGCGAAACTCCCGCTAGTCTGTACGAAGGAACATTTCTTTACGATCTTTTCGCTGCTGGACCTGCGACTATCATCGGAGTTTTGTGCAAGGTGCCAGAAATGTTACTAGGTAAGCACGATGTACGCATAACGGCGTAAAATATGCGATTCTTCTCTTTGTGCATTCTTGTCTTTATCGGACGTTCGCGACGAATCTTGCTAAAACTCATTGCAGCGAGCTTCATCGTCTTCGCACCGTCGCATTTCCTCTAACGCAAAGGTTGCCGATTTGAACCCGGCACCGGGAGGCGGGACAGATGAAAGCATCCATTTTGTTCGGGGCGGGCTGGGAGAACGATTCTGTAGAGGTGCTGTGGCGAGATACCGGACGAGTCTTCTGCAGACTATTGCTAAATGAAGGTCAGTGCGAGAAGCATGCGTTCATACCTAACCCTGCCGCAGTAGAGCATCCGACTCTGGAGAGCGTCAATCGCCTCGCGCACGAGCACGAACTCAAGGGCTACCTGGACAGTACTTGGGCATTGCAGCCCCTCGAACTGGTGCGTGATCGTGGACGGACGATGCTCGCGGTTAATTACACAGGAGGAGAGCCGCTCGATCGTTTTGTCGGGCAGCCGATGGAGATGGGACAATTCCTCCGACTCTCGGTGGCGTTGTCCGGCGCAGTCGGTCAGCTTCACGGACGGGGGTTGATCCACAAGGACATCAAACCCACAAACGTGCTTGTGGACTTCGCAACCGGACGGGTCCGTCTCACCGGGTTTGGCATCGCTTCGCGCCTTCCGCGCGAGCGCCAAGCGCCCGAGCCTCCGGAGTTCATCGCCGGATCGCTACCGTACATGGCGCCTGAGCAGACGGGACGAGTAAATCGCTCCCTTGACTCCCGCAGCGACCTGTACTCACTTGGAGTTACGTTCTACGAAATGCTAACCGGCGGACTTCCGTTCACTGCATCCGATCCGATGGAATGGGTGCATTGCCATATTGCGAGGCAACCCGCCGCACCGAGCGAGCGGTTAAGGAACGTTTCAGCAGCTCTCTCCGCTATCGTGATGAAGCTGCTCTCCAAGACGGCCGAGGAACGGTATCAAACGGCGGCCGGAGTTGAGAGCGACCTTCGGCGCTGCCTCTCAGAATGGGAGTCCAAAGGGAGGATCAAGGAGTTCACTCTCGGCTCTCATGACACTCCCGATCGCCTCATGATCCCTGAGAAGCTGTATGGCCGCGACCCTGAGCTCACGACCCTCCTTACCGCCTTCGACCGCATGGTTGCCGGTGGCCGGCCGCAACTTGTGCTGGTGTCCGGATACTCCGGCATCGGCAAATCTGCTGTCGTAAATGAGCTCCACAAGCCACTCGTGCCCCCACGCGGCCTGTTTGCGTCAGGCAAGTTCGATCAGTACAAGCGCGACATCCCGTATGCCACGCTGGCTCAGGCGTTTCAGAGCCTCATCCGGCCACTCCTGAGCAGGACCGATGAAGAATTGAGCAAGTGGCGTGATGCGCTTCGTGAGGCGCTCGATCCGAACGGCCTGCTTATGGTCGACCTCGTCCCGGAATTGAAGCACGTCATTGGGGAACAACCGCCGGTTCCTGAGCTACCGCCGTCGGAAGCGCAGCGACGTTTTCAGCTTGTTTTTCGCCGGTTTATCGGCGTATTCGCACGACCAGAGCATCCGCTGGCACTCTTCCTCGACGACTTGCAATGGCTGGATGCCGCGACGCTCGACCTACTTGAGGATCTGTTGACCCGCGACGATCTGCGGCACTTATTGCTCATTGGCGCGTATCGGGACAACGAGGTCAGCGCAACGCACCCGCTGGTGCGCAAGCTCGATGCGATCCGTCAGGCCGGAGCGGCAGTGGAGGACATCGTTCTGACACCGCTCGCTCAGGACGACTTGCGTCGATTGCTGGTGGACTGTCTGCACTGCGAACTGGAACGCGCCGCCCCGCTTGCGGAATTGATTCATGAAAAGACCTCAGGCAATCCCTTCTTCGCGATTCAGTTCATCTCCACGCTGGCAGAGGAAAGCTTGCTCAGCTTTGACTACAGTGAAGGCCGCTGGGTATGGGATCTGAATCGCATTGATGGCAAAGGCTACACCGACAACGTCGTGGACACTCAGCCTCGAGCACGGCAACAGCGACGCCGGGTGCTTCGCTTACGTTTGGCTTGCGATGTTTGCGGGCGCGCGTCTTGGCAACTACAAAGACGGATTCCGCTTCGGTCAACTGGGCTATGACTTGGTCGAGAAGCGCGGACTGACACGGTACCAAGCGCGAACCTGGATGTCTTTGGGCGCCATGGTCATGCCATGGGCGCAGCACGTCGCCAGCGGACGTGAACTGGTGCGTCGCGCGTTCGACGCCGCCTATCGTATTGGCGATCTTACTTTTGCATCTTATAGCTGGGACCAACTCATCACGATTTGTCTGGCAGTCGGAGATCCGCTTGCAGAAGTACAGACTGAATGCGAGAACGGTCTGGCTTTTGCGAAAAGGGTCCGATTCGGTTTGGTCATTCACCTCTGCGGAGCGCAACTGGGTCTGATTCGGACGCTACGTGGAGTGACACCAGAGCTTGGGTGCCTGGATCACGACGATTACAGCGAGCCAGAGGTCGAGCGCAATCTCGCGAGCAATGCGAATTTAGTATTCGCCGAGTTCTATTATTGGACCCGCAAGGTGCAGGCTCGTTTTTTCGCCGGGGATTATGCTGCAGCATCTGAGGCCGCTTTCAAGGGGCAACGGTTGTATTGGACATCGGCGGCGATGTTCGAAACCGCGGACTTTCGCCTCTATGCGGCGCTTGCTCACGCGGGCGCCTGGAATATTGCGTCCCCTGATGGTCGATCAAAACACTTCGAAGCTTTAGCGGCACATTACAAGCAGCTCGAAGTGTGGGCCGAGCACTCGCCCCCGACGTTTGAGAGTCGTGCCGAGCTGGTTGCGGCGGA
>PMQB01000565.1 GCA_003169195.1 Bryobacterales bacterium | reverse complement strand
GCCGGGCAAAAGTACATGGTGATGACCACCAAGCACCATGAGGGCTTCTGCCACTTCGATACCAAGCTGACAGACTATTGCGCCCCCAAGCAAGCCGCCGGCCGAGACCTTGTGGCCGAATACGTCGAGGCTGCACAAGCAGAAGGCTTGCGCCACGGGTTCTACTATTCCTTGATGGATTGGCACCACCCCGATGGCGCACGCTGCAAAACCGATGAAGCGGCACGGCGGCGTTTTGTCGATTACATCCACGGCCAAGTGAGCGAACTGTGCACCAACTACGGCAAGGTCGATGTTCTTTGGTACGACGTCAATTGGCCGCTTACCGCCGAAGGCTGGGAATCGGAAAAGATGAACCGCATGGTTCGGCAACTCCAACCCGACATTCTAATCAATAACCGTTCCGGCATTCCCGAAGATTTCACAACGCCTGAGCAGCACATTCAAGCCTCTGCAGCGCCCTGGGAAGCCTGCATGACGATGAACGATAGCTGGGGCTTCAACCACGGCGACGACAATTGGAAGTCGCCTAAGACCGTCGTTCGCAACCTGCTCCAATGCACCCGTGACCAAGGCAACTACCTGCTCAATATCGGGCCTAAGGCCGACGGCTCCATTCCGCCCGAATCAGTCGAAATTCTCACCAAGGTCGGTCAATGGATGGACGGCCACAGCGCTCTTATCCACAAAGCCGACCGCTGCAAAGTGCACAGTTCCGAATTCGCTCAGTTCACACGTCAGGGCAACACGCTCTATATTCACGCGCACTTCTGGCCCGGCGAAACGCTCTCCATCGGCGGACTGCAGCAGAAGGTTCTTTCGGCCAAGATGTACCAGAGTGGGAAGGCCGTCAAGTTTGACCAAAGTGATTTCCGCGCGCGATTCACAGGCTTGCCCGCTAATGCGCCCGACCCACTGGTCACAACGTTGGCCGTTGAAATGGACGGCGAACCCACGCAAGACATGAACGCCATTCGCGTCAACCGCAAGCGGGAGAACGTTTAGAATTTGGAACTCGTCGTCCTCAACACTGGCTGGATTGAAGCCATCTGCGGTCCAATGTTTTCCGGCAAAAGCGAAGAACTGATCCGGCGTTTGCGGCGCGCGGTGATTGCTCGTAAGCGGGTGCAGGTTTTCAAGCCGGCCATTGATGATCGCTACTCCGTCTCTGAAATCGTCACGCATGCCGACGTGCGTATGCGGTCCGAACCGGTCAACGCGGCTAGCGAAATTTTGGCGAAACTCGACTGGCGCACACAGGTGGTCGGCATCGACGAGTCAAACTTCTTCGGGCCCGAACTGGTAGCCGTCGCCAATCAACTGGCCGACGGCGGCAAGCAAGTCATCATTTCCGGCCTCGATACCGATTTCATGGGCAGGCCCTTCGTTCCTATGCCGGACCTTCTGGCGGTGGCGGAATCAATCACCAAAACGCTGGCCATCTGCATGCGCTGCGGTGCTCCTGCCAAGCACACCCAGCGTCTAATGGGTTCCAATGAATTGATCATGGTCGGCGCAGACGGGTCGTACGAGGCCCGCTGCCGCCGTTGTTTTGAACCGGGAGTACCAAAACAGGAGCTTCTAAACTTCACGGTGGCAACCTCCGGCGCCCCGGGCGAATCCAAAGGATAGTGGTTTGGTGGCCTTTATTACACTTGTGCCCTTCATCTGGCCCGGCCGACCGCATCTATAAGCCTATATAATGAGTGAATTGGTTTAAGAACAAATACTGACTGGGAAAAGAGAACATGGGAAGTCCACAACAACCGACATACATCATTCCACCGCCATCGGGACCGAATTGGAAAACGCCACTCCTGATCGGGGCTTTGGTTTTGCTGGGAGCATCAAGCATCTTTCAGTTCGTTCAATTGGAGAAGGTTCGCAGCGATTCTCGCGCCGACATGCAAAAGCTCACCGGCGATGTCAACGCGGCTATCGAGCGGATGAAAATTGACTCCAACGAACAAGTCCAGCAGTCGCGGCGCAGCGTAGACACGTTGCAATCGCAGTTGAAGCAGCAGCAGATGCAAGCGCAAGCCGCCGTTGGCCAGGCAAAGGTTGATGCGCAGCGCAAAGTAGAAGCCTTGCAAGAGAAGGTGGCGCAAGAACAGAAGTTGCAGGAAGCCGCTATTTCTCAAGTGAAAGCCACCGCCGATACCGCCGCAACCAATGTGGCTTCGGTTACAACTGACGTGGGTGCCGTGAAGACAGACTTAGGTGCAACTAAGAGCCAACTGGAAGCCACCGTTGCCAACTTGAAACGCGCTACGGGAGAATTGGATAGCCACTCCAGTCTGATTGCTACCAATTCCACTGAACTGAAGGCCCTCCGGGAATTGGGCGAGCGGAACTATGCGGAATTCACCATCAATAAGAACAAGCAGTTCACCCGTGTGGCCGATGTCTCCATTGAATTGAAGAAAGCCGATCCGAAGAAGAATCGCTTCACCATTGAAATTACGGCCGACGACAAGACGGTTGAAAAGAAAGACCGTACCGTGAACGAGCCGATTCAGTTCTACACCTCGAAGGCCAGACAGCCTTACGAGATTGTGGTGAATTCGGTTAAAAAAGATGTGATCACCGGCTATCTGGCCACACCGAAAGTCCAGACCGGCCGGGGCGGAGATTAATTTAAAACTATGCGTTACCCAGAGCATTTTATTGTCCCGATGCGTCAAGATCTGACGCAGTACGGCGTTGAAGAAACCAAGACCGCGGAAGAAGTAGACAAGATGCTGTCGCCCGGAAGTGGGACAGTGTTGATGATTACCAATTCCGTTTGCGGCTGCGCGGCAGGCAAAGCGCGGCCCGCCATTGGCTTGGCATTGAACCACCCCAACCGGCCAGACAAGGCCGCGACTGTGTTTGCCGGCGCCGATATCGAAGCGGTCGCGCGCGTTCGTGAACTGCTGCCAGGCGTGCCTCCGTCGTCGCCCTCCATGGCGATTTTCCGCGATGGCCAGCCCGTGTTCGCGCTGCACCGCTTTCAAATTGAAAGCTCAGACGCGGGCACCATTGCGAAGATGCTGACCGAAGCCTTTGATCAGCACTGCGCTACAGCCAAAAAGTAAATCAGAAATAAGAAGACCGCACCTTGAACAGAAGGTGCGGTCTTTCCTTTTATCCGAGCCGCGACTGGTAAGGAGCGGTTCTTCTCTCACAGCGGAGTCGCGTTCCCTTTGCCAAAGCTGTAAAGGCCATGCTTCTCAATAAACGCCCGAACCTCTTCCGGCAACTCCGGCGTCGCCTTACCGGCAGCTAAGCGCGCGCGAATGGTAGAACTCGATACCGGCAGCGCCAACCCATCCAAGCGGTGAACCCGCGCCCCGGCAGGTACGCGATACTCACTCTCGGGCCGCGCCACCACAATGAACTCCGTCAGGTTCAGCAAGTCCTGCCATCCCTTCCAGGTTTCTAACTCATCAAACGCATCGGCGCCAATCAGAAAGAACAGCGTGAAACTGGTTTTCGTTTCACGCCGAAATCGCCGAATCGTGTCTACCGTGTAACTGCGTTTTTCGCCGTCTTCTAAGCGCGATGCCTCAAAGCTCGGATACCGCTTACACGCAATCTCGACCATATGGAACCGGTCTTCATAGGGTGCCAGCCCGGCCTTCTCTTTGTGCGGCGGATTGCCAGCGGGAACAAACAGCACACGCGTCAATCCAAACTTCTTGCATGCTTCTTCGGCAATGCGCAAGTGCGCCGCGTGAATAGGGTCGAACGTTCCTCCAAAAATACAGACGCGCGCAGCAGGAGCTCCGGAGGCAGGGGGCGGATTATTCGGCATGTTTGCGGTACAAATCGCTCCTCGAATCCGGCTCGCTGTTCAACTGCGATTCGGCGGCACGGCTGGCCAACTCATCACACCGATTATTGTCATCGTGATTGGCATGCCCCTTTGTCCACGTCCATTGGATCTTGTGTGCGTTCACCAACTCATCCAGAATCACCCACAGATCCTTGTTCGTGACTGGCTTCTTCGTCGACGTTTTCCAACCATTCCGCTTCCAACCTGCGATCCAACTCGTCATGCCATTCCGCAAATATTCGGAATCGGTGACAATCTCTACCGTGCAGGCTTCCTTCAAACGCCGCAGCCCTTCAATAGCGCCCGCCAGTTCCATGCGGTTATTGGTGGTGAACGGGCTCGAGCCGAAAATCTCCCGCTTCATATCGCCAAAGCGCAAAATGCACGCCCAGCCGCCTTTGCCCGGGTTACCCTTACAAGCGCCGTCTGTGATCAGCTGTACGTGTTTCAAGCGACTTCGGCGCACTCCCGCGCCGAGGCAGCATCGTCAGACAGTTCTACGGAAAAGAATGCGTCCACTTTGTCCAGAATCGTGGTCACGTCGTGCGAGCGGTAAATCTCTGTGCGCAAGCGCGAGCCGTTTCGGACTCCGTGCGTGAAGTAAGTAGCGAACTGTTTCATCTTGCCGACGGCGTCGGATTCCCCATGTTCTTGCAACATCAAATAGTAGCGCTTCATTAATTCGTAGCGGTCGCGGTCGGGTGGAACGTGGTAGCGGCCAGTGCGCAAGTATTCGTCAATCTGTTTGAAAATCCACGGATTGTGCGAAGCGGCGCGGCCAATCATGACGGCGTCGCAACTCGTTTCTTGATGCATGCGAATAGCGTCTTCCGGGGTATTGATGTCTCCATTGCCGATGACGGGGATTTTGACGGCCGCCTTCACTTCGCCGATCCGCGACCAATCGGCATGGCCGCTGTAGCCTTGTTCGCGGGTGCGCGGATGCAGTGCCACGGCGGCGAGTCCACAATCCTCCGCCAGTTGCGCCATGCGAACAGCGACGAGTTCCTGATCGCTCCAACCCGCGCGAAACTTGCACGTCAAAGGAATAGTAATGGCCGCTTTCACAGTGCGTAGAATGCTTTCCACCAACGGCAGATCCCGCAGCAAGCCCGACCCCCCGTTGCACTTAACCACTTTATTGACCGGGCAGCCGAAGTTGATGTCGACAATATCGAAGCCGCGGTCCTGGCAAACGCGCGCCGCTTCGGCCATCACGTTCGGATCGGAGCCGAAGAGCTGGCACGTAATGGGGTGCTCTTCGGGTTCGAAGTACAGGTAACGGAAGTTGCGGTTATGCTTTTTCGCGGTCTTGGTACTCACCACTCCATGCGAACTCGTGAATTCGGTCATCAACAAGCCGCACGCGCCTTGGTTCCGAATGAGGCGGCGAAAGACTGTGTCGGTCACGCCGGCCATCGGAGCTAAAACCGTCGCCGGCGCAATGCGGATCGGGCCGACGTCGTAGCCGGTCGGGAAGTTGAAAAGATAGGGTGCGTTGGTCAGACAATTTTATTTTAGCTGGGGCTATTCCCGCCTCTAAGAAACATGTACGGAAGCCGGATTGCTCCGCCCACGGTGCGGCCGAATCGTTATCTCCACGTCATGATTCACGCCACCATAAACCGCAGCAGCCGCTCCACGGAAAACTGGCGAAAATCGCCGCGCAACATCTTCGAAACGTCGGGCTGCCTGACATCCCTCGCAATGGCTTCTTGCGCGAAGAGGGCCTGACGCGACATTTGTTTCGTAAAATCCGCCTTTCCTTCGCCTCGCCGTCACCCTATTCTTGACCGTGAAAAAGTCGGTCACCATCGATCCAAGTTTATTTTTCCGTCCTAACCAACTGAAACGAAACCCTTTCTCAATTCCCGCCTCGCTCAGCCAGTTCGTTCAGCGCTATGCCGCGAGCTATTCTCAAACCAGCTTTGTGGAGGTTTTATCCCACATGAGCCTTCCGCTCAAAACGCGGTTCCGTGCCAATCTCTCTTCGCCGCTCAGGTGTTCGAAGCGTTGGCCGACAGTTCTTTGAAAACCTAACATCGCCAGCCTCCGCGCGATCTTACCGCTTCGCTCATTGGGTTCGTTTTTTCAGATCAGTCGAGAGGGAAAAATTCACCCCAACCCAGCCCAAAAACCATGAATATTTGACATCGCTCGCTATTATTATTAAGTGGCTATCCAGTTGACTCAGGTAGACCCGAATAGTAGGTTTACCTTTGATGGAAGATTATCCGAAGACGATCGAGGAGTTCGAGGCGAGGTTTTCCTCTGAGGAGGCGAGCCGGGAGTACTTGATCC
>PMQB01000308.1 GCA_003169195.1 Bryobacterales bacterium | reverse complement strand
AGCGAAGGCGCTTCGGCTGCCGTTTCCCGAGCCGTCTCTCGCGCTCGAGCGTTTGAAGTTGATGCGCGCGCTTCCCCGAACTGAGCTATTGAGAGCGGATGACATTCCTACTATTCACGCTAACTCGTTAGTCTCGAAAGTTCAATCTGGTCCGGGCGAAGGAGATTGGCTTCCTGTAGCTCTCAATGCCCAGCGCGAAGAGTCCGTCCGAGGGCAGTTGCGCAATAGGGTGGTCCTGGTGGGGTGGATCGGCGATAACAATGACATGCATGAAACGCTGCAAGGCCGTTTGCCCGGTTCCTTAATTCAGGCCAGCTATATTGAGGCGCTATTGGATTGGCGCTATCTGCGTCCTGCACCGTTGTGGTTGCAAATTCCTTTCGGTGTTGGTTGGATCGCTCTTTTTGAGTGGATCTTCCGACAAGAGCGCTCTTCGGCTTGGAAAGCACCAATCTATGCATTGGCCATTTGTGTTGGTCTCGGTATCCTCATCTACTACATCGCGGCAGTGAATTTCGGTTTCTACTTTTCGCTCTGGCCGCCCGGTTTGGCAACGATAACAATTAGGATCGCCCACTACTTCTTGGAGCATGTTCTGGCTCGACGCGAACAGTTGGGTCACGCCACTCCGGCATCGATTGGAAAGGTGACACCGTGAGGATACCGGCAAGGCGAATTGGTGGCTGTTTGGCCGCTCTATATATTTGCGTCAGCGGTAATGTCCCGCAAGCGCAGCCGCCCTCTGGGACATGGATAGGAGTTCTGTGGGACGATAAATGCGCAGACATTGGCGGTAAGCGGCCTGACACTGCGGAGGCTGTACGAGTCTTACGCCATTGCGTGACTGACCAGCACCATAAGCCCGTGTTGTTGCTGAACGGCAAAACCTATAGAATCGCAAACGATGAGGTGGTCGCCCAGTATCTCGGCTATACCGTTCGGATCAGGGGCGTCCTGACTGGGCGTACGATCATTGTCGCAGAGGTTTCGTTCAGTATAGGGCCGCTTCACGAACGGCCGGGCCTGGAGGGTGGAACTGAGTCCAAGCTAGTCGAGCCCCCACGCAAGCCAGGGGGGCTCACTCAGAGCGAAGTTGAAAGGTTGTGGGCCCAAAAGGACGACGCCTTACTCTCCCGCCAAATCCGAATCAAGGGGCTCGCCTTCGCAGTAGAACGAGACTGGGTCTATCAACTGCCAAGACTTACAAATACACCGCGTTCCGATATGCCTAAAACGAGTGCGGTTCTGCTGGCATATATTCCACTTGAACTAGACGTCGCCTCTGTTGCTGCTGCGGCCGCAGAGCTACTGGCCAAAATCAAGGACGCCGCCCAGAAGCGAGATGTTCACCAGCTAAACGAGCTTTTGTACCCGGAGCTCGCAAAGGACAAATCGAAGGTCTACGACCTTTTCGATCCGGCCAACTACCGTGCCCACACTCTCGGCCGCTATGCGTCGGAGTCGAATGGAGAAGTTAGTGTGCAATTCTTTGAGCTCACTCCTAGTCAGGTTGAGCGAGTCCACTACGCGTACTTCTCGGCCTATCACGGTAAGATCGTCCTGCGTGACGTCAAATCAGGTCCGGAGGAGGCGGAGCGATTCCTGCGCGATGAAGAGGCACTGGCGCAAGGCAAGATTCAGCTAATGTTCCATGCACTAAACGACGGCGACGATGCCGCCCTAAAGGCGCTCTGCAGCGCGGGTCTGTATCAAAGCATCAAGGCTTGGGGTGGCGATAAGCATCCGGGCGACAGATTACTGCGTGGCCGTACTCTCGATCAGGTTTCCGTGAAGACCCTTGTCCCGCTAGATCAAAAATCGGTGCGTATCGTCGCCGACATAAGCTATACCGTAGCAACGAATAAGAAGTTGGAGTTCGAGGCAGATTTTGAACGTTTCGGTAACGACTTGAAAATCGTCAGCCTGCGCGACTCAGATAATAAGTTCATTGCATTCGATCCGGACATGGATAATTACTTGAATCGACGGTATAATTTGCCGGACGTACCTTTGCTCAATGGGGCAGAGATGGCAATGACCGAGCGCGCTGCTTTTTTTCCTCTCAGCCAACTAAGACAAGCATCCATTCGGGCTTTGGAGGATCATAACCCGCAAAAGATAAACGAGATTGCGCAGGCACTTATTGATTCGGATCCAGGCGGGGGCGAGGGTTTCGGACTTCGCGCTGGAGCCGACCAACTTCTAGGTAACTACGAAGATGCCGAGAAAGACGCCGATCGCGCGTTGGCGAATGGGGGGACGGTGTATTTGCTTGCACAAAGGCACGGGGTCTCGGAAACGCAGCCATTCACCCCGGTAATACTTGGAATTTCCGCCAGTAAGATTTTTTACTGGCCCGCTCGTGGGCAGGGGCAGCCGGCGGAAATTGGCCTAAGCTCACTCGAAAGAGTTACGCTCGACAGCGGGAGACTGATGATAGGGCGAACGCGCCCTTTTCTTTCTGTCAGTTTTACAGCAAACGACGGTAAAAAATTAACCTATAATTTCGCTGCAGTCGGTACAGCTTGTCCTGGCCCCGGTCAACCCGGCCCAAACCTAATCCAGGTGCCAGCGGGGCAAATCTGTGGAGTGCAATCGCCGGACTCAGGAGGCACTGTCATCGGAATTATGGACGACGCGCGACCGGGAATTCCTTTATTGGTACCGCGTGATTGGCAGAAAGATTTAACTCTCATTCTGCGCACCATTCAGGACGCGCGGAACAAGAGCCAGAAATGATCCGACCCGAGATACTCACTGGGTTTCCGTTCTCACTTCGTGGCGGCGCTTTGATAGCGAAAGGGGGCACACATAGAACCGCTCAATGGAGATTGGGCGGTTGTGCCGCCCTAGACGGCAGAGTCAAACCGCCTCCCGGACACTTGGATGCGCGTGTTGCCATATAACCCGCAACCTGTCGAGGTGCCTTGCCGGTCCGGCACTCGGAGGAGGCCAACCCCATCAGAAAACAAGTAACAGGTTCAAAAATGCTGTGTCACGAAATCTAGCCGGTGTGTGGTCGTCGCGGGTCTCAGAGCCCCGGTCCAGGTGCACGTTTACCCGGCGATGCTGGCAATCGTTTGGGCGTTGTCTTATTTCTTATGGGACGGACAGATCTGACCAGCGAAGACGGGATATCGAGGTTTTGCAAAGGTCTCGACACGAGTGTCGAGACCGAAAACATGAGTGTTTGCGCCACGAGCGAGCCGGATATGGGGCGCAACGAAAATGTGGAAGTGAAGGTTGGAAATGCTGGCGTGGGCGAAGGCGGGTCTGAAGACCCGCGCGGCCTGAAGNNTCTGCCCATGCTGGGCACACCCCGCGCGGCCTGAAGGCCGCCCTCCGGTGAGGTACGAATCATGTAGGAATTCTGGAGGAAGGCGAAAGCGCCTGCCCGTCTCGACACGAGGGTCGCGGAGGAACGGCTATCGACCCTCTTCGAAGCCGGTGGATGCCTCGGCAAGCATTGGATGGTGATAACGTTAAGAAATATGAGCAACGCCGCTCTAGATGGCCTCCTGGACCCTTTGGCTTCTTCACTGGACCCATCGGCACTGCGCCAAATTGTTGAGTTCAGGATTTCCCCTGAAGTGCAGGCGCGCGTCGACTACTTGGCGCAACGCGCGAACGAGGGAGAACTTACGCCCGACGAGGACGCGGAATATGAAGCCTTGATCGATGGCGCGGACTTGATCACGATTCTCAAATTGAAGGCGCAACGGCTTCTGACGGTGTGAAGACTGAGTCCGTTCGGGAGAGCGTACGCAGGCGAGCTGGAGATCGCTGTGAGTACTGCCGGCTCCGACAGGAATACTGCGAATTTGCTCACCATTTGGAGCATGTCATAGCCCGCCAGCATCTCGTGGCCCACGACCTCGACAACTTGGCCTTGGCCTGCCACTTTTGTAATTGATTGGCGACAATTAAAAC
>PMQB01000378.1 GCA_003169195.1 Bryobacterales bacterium | reverse complement strand
AATCGGCATAGCCGGTACGTTCCACCGCGCGGTCAACGGCGCCAGCGCCACAATTATAGGCAGCCATGGCTAAATACCAGTCGCCATACCTATCATGGAGAGCCTTCAGGAACCGCGCAGCGGCGCGGGTGGCCTTTTCCGGATCGAGCCGCTCATCAAAAGAGCCCGAGCGCTTCAACTGGTAGGTGGCACCGGTATCTGAAATGAACTGCCACATGCCCACGGCCTTCTTGTTAGAAACGGCACGCGGCAAAAAGCCGGATTCGGCTTGCGCCAAGTAAATCAATTCCTGGGGAACGCCTTCTTCGGCCAAAATCCGCTGGATCAGAGCGCGGTAGCGGCCGGATCTCCGAAAACCCGCCAAGAGCGTGCGACGGCCAGAGTCGGTCGCGGTGAAAAAGTGAATCAAGCCTGGGACCGGCCCAGCTAGTTCGAGCGGAATGCCCGAGGCCACTTGGGTCAATTCGCTCTGGAGCTTCGGAGCGAGCTTTTCATCCACAGCAAAGGTCATTTGGCTGATGGCATCGATCGGGGCTTCGTCGAAAGCGACCTTTTCTTCATCGGCTTTCTGCCCGGCACCTAGTTTCTCCACATCGAAACGGTAAATCAGATTACAGATCTCGTCCAATCGCCGTTCAATACGGCCATGATCCGGCAGTGAATCTGGTGCTTTCAGGAGCGCGTCCACGGCTTGGTCGAATTCGCGGCGGGCGCCGGCTAAATCGCCTTCAAAATAAAGCTGTCTCCCTGCGTTAAAATGGCTGTCGGAAAGGCGCAGGGATTCATCTGCCTGGGCTGTCCGGACACTGCCGTCTGCTGCGGTACCTTCGTTGCTCGTAACCGGCACGGCGTTGGGAGCGGCATTTGCTTCAGCTACTTCCCGATTGCCGTTTTCCGGCGCTGCAGTTTTACCCGCAGCTTCCGCCATCAGAGAAAAACCTGCTGAGGTCGGAGTCTTTTGAGCTGCCTGGGAAACTCCAACAGGCAAAATCAAAAGCAAAGCAAACTGGGCTATCTTAGGGCGCGATCTTTTCATCATGCGATAAGCGTCTTTTATAGTTTAGCTCAATTCCAACGGAACCAAGAATCTAACTGGGCTCCTAAGCCACGGTCGAGGACTGATCACCGGCTCATTCTTCCAAAAATAATATTCGGGCTATCCCGCCAGTGCTGAACTCTTTCCGCTCTCATTTTCAAATCGGCAGAGATGGTGGCGAACGATAGTTTTTATTTGGAAATCGTTAGAAATGAAATACTTGTCTCACCACCGAGGGTACCTGATCAGTCTTTATCAACGACTTGCACAGATACCCTGGTGGCTGGCTGGCGTCCAAATTCTCTACTGAATTTGGAATTTTAGGGATTACCGGGTTGGTACTGGTTGCGGCTGCCGACTGGAAATGACGCGGTCAATCATCCCGTACTCCAGCGCCGCCGCTGGCTCGAGAATGTAATCACGGTCAACATCGCGTGCGATTTTATCGATTGGCTGGCCCGTAGCATCCGCCAAAATTTCATTGAGGGACTGTCGCATGCGCAGGATCTCGCGAGCGTAAATATCGATGTCGGCCGCCTGTCCACCCAACCCGCTCATGGAAGGCTGGTGGATCAAAATGCGCGCATTCGGCAAACTGAACCGCTTGCCTTTCGTGCCGCACGCCAAGAGCACGGCTGCCATGGACGCACATTGTCCCAGGCAATAAGTCACGATGTCTGGTTCCACCAGGCGCATCGTATCCAGGATCGCCAAACCGGCGGTAATCGAACCGCCTGGCGAATTCAGGTACAGCGAAATGTCACGCTCGGGATCTTCAGCAGCCAGAAACAGCATCTGGGCGATCACTAAGTTAGCGACATTGTCATCTATCGGCGTGCCAAGAAAGATGATGTTTTCTTTCAGCAGGCGCGAGTAAATGTCGTAGGCCCGCTCCCCCCGCGATGTTTGTTCAACCACCATCGGCACGAGTACGGAATTGTTCATCCAAAACTCCTTAAATACAGCAAGCGCTCCATGATTCGAGAATAGTCTGGGCGATACACCCATGATATAGGATCGTGAATAGACCGCTGGTTTTGTCTCTACTGGTAAACGGAAAAGGATAGGAATTCGTCTTACTGGTACCGCTTTGCCGGGATTGGGTTTATCCTGAAGGGGCAGGTTCTTTCTTCCGGCAAGACTAGCAGCGCAAAAAATGTATTCAGTGACTCGCCGTATCATGCCCCCGGCTCTAATCCTTGATCCCCTTTCTGACGAAGAAACCTAGCAGGGCATAACACTTGAACGAGCGTATGAAGGTTTTGATCGCTGATGACAGTGCTACTTCGCGCGCGATGTTGCGCAAGTCCCTAGCCCGCTGGGGCTACGAAGTAGTGATGGCGGAGGACGGGGCGGAAGCCTGGGACATCCTAGAGAAGCCAGATGCGCCGCCCATGGCCATTCTGGACTGGGTGATGCCACATCTCACCGGGCCCGACGTCTGTAAGAAGGTTCGGGAGACTCGGCGAGAACCGTACACCTATATACTTCTGCTGACGTCAAAAAATAGCAAAGATGAGACAATTGAGGGCTTGGAAGCGGGCGCAGACGACTATATTGTGAAGCCGTTCGACCAGCAGGAACTGTCAGTTCGGCTGCGGGCGGGCAAGCGGATTATCGATCTTCAGCTGAGTCTGATGGAGGCCCGCGAGGAACTTCGTGAAAAGGCAAATAAGGATTTGCTCACGATGCTGCCGAATCGCGCGGCGATCATGGCGATTTTGGAACAGGAAATTGCCCGTTCCCACCGCGACCAGCGGACCGTCGGGATTGCTCTTCTGGATATCGATCATTTTAAGAAGGTGAACGATACCTACGGGCATTTCGCCGGCGATGCGGTGCTTCGCGAAACGGCTGCCCGGTTGAAGAGCAGTATGCGCGCTTACGACCAAGTGGGCCGCTATGGCGGCGAAGAGTTTCTAGTCGTGTTGCCGAACTGCGACATGGAACAAGCGAGGACGCAAGCCGACCGGATGCGCCAAAAACTGCAGGATTCTAAGATTTTGGCCGATGCTGGGATTGAAATTCCAGTCACGGCGAGTTTTGGAGTGACGATTTCGGATTTATCAGATCGAAGCCCGGCTGTTTTCATTCGGGTGGCGGATGAAGCGCTATATAAGGCGAAGGCGGGCGGGAGAAATTGCGTGGTTTGCCTGGATATCGGCGATTCTGAAATGAAGTCGACTTAGCGGTAACCCGTGGTGTATAGTGGAGTTACAGTGCGCCCGTAGCTCAGCTGGATAGAGCGTCTGGCTACGAACCAGAAGGNNCCCAAGCGAATTTCGGCCTTGCCGGCGGTACATCCAGACGGCTGAGGACAGGAAAAGCGCGATAGCGACCGTAGAAAATGCGGTCGGTTCCGGCGTTAGGGCATTGGCTACACTTGTGCTGTCGCAGGAACTGGGGCTGCCTTGGGCGACAGGGCCATAGTAGTAGCAGGTATTGATCGAGTAGTTGCCTAAACCCTGAGCAAACGCCTGGTCAATGGCCGCCAATTGTTGGGCGTCGGTACCGACAGCAGGGAAGCCGTAGCCATCCTGGGCTTCGCCGAAACCCGTGATCACGATTTCGTTGACCAACTGTGTGCCAACGCCGCTCGTAATCAACTGATTTGTGGACGTGATTCCAACGAGATCCGGGGCATAATCGATGCCTGCGAAGGACGTGGTGGCCAGTCCGCCGGGCTGGGTGCTATCGCCAAAATAATCGAGAGGATCGGTGCTGTTTTGGGTGAGGTTGATGTTGCTGAGGCTGATGTTGGTGCCTTGGAAAACGATGCTCCAATAAATCATGTTGCCTTTTTCGGCAGCCAAAGCACCTGTGGGATCAGCCACTCCTAACCAGGACGGGAATGGACTGTTTGTGATCTGGGCGCCGTTGACAGAGGCAGTGTTGCCAGTGCCGACGACGTTATAGGCCGAGGGAGTGGTCGCAATGCTTCCCCCTTCGTTTACGCCACCAGCTATGACACCAGCTTGCGCGTTTGTTGTGTAGGCGCCATAGTTTGGCGAGGTGTTGGCGTCGGGGCCGATGGAAACGTAGATTTGAGATAAAGTAACGGTGGCCGCGTGTAATGGGGCGCAGACAAAGGTCAGCAGAATTGCAAACGAGCAAAACTTCAAGTTTCGGAACGACTTCATATTTCCTCCTAAATTACTACTCAACCGGGGTGTCCTCCGGGCACTACTGATACTACTAAAGATGCTTGCTGACGGGCGGGGTAATAAACAGCGAGCCAAGGGGTAGGCTGCGGGCATTTTCCATATCCTAGAATAACTTTCGAGCTGGATTGGAAGCAATTATATAGTTGTATGTCGTTGTATACAAGTAACTATTACTGGGATTATTACCGCCTATAAGCGCTACCAGTAAAGGCGGCCGGTGGATTGGTGGCCGATTAAGGGTTTGAGAGGGAAGGCTTGGGCGATATAGTAGCCCAGGGCATCGGAGGCGTGGGTGCGATTGGGGTCGGATTTGTTGATTTCGGCGCCAATTTGGCCGTTGGGATCGAGCTTCCAGGTGACCTTTTCGAGGTCGCGGATGAGCTCGTGACAGCGGGGGTCGATGAAGAGACGGATGTCGCCGTCGGCATTTAAGAGCCGCGAATTGACACAATTTACACGGTCGCGGACGGCTGGATTGACCTTATTGGTGTGCACGGAGTGCTCAATTTGCCCTTTGTATCGAGCGAAGAATTGGCGAATGATATTCCAGTCGGTGGACGAGGCCGAAGTCCGATGTTGGTTACCGCTGGCGTCGCCATAGATGT
>PMQB01000535.1 GCA_003169195.1 Bryobacterales bacterium | reverse complement strand
AATGCCGAGTTGATCTACTACTTCCTCTCCTTAGCGCGACTGCTACTAGCCGTGTGCCGCGACGACGTCTCCTGGCACACTTTCTGGGTTGGATGACGCAAGCCATTTTTGCGCAGCGCACCCTAAGCCTTTAGTTATAAGGACTTAGGGTTGGTATCAGACGTGCCATTATTTGTTACTTCAAAACTCTGAAGGAGAAAGATGATGTCTACTGTCGGGGAAATAATTGCGGTGAAGGCGGCGCAGTTACAGAACGCAGCCGTTGTGGGGGCTTCACAGCCCATCTCATTCCCGCGCGAACTAAATCGGGCTGTGCCAGTTCCTGTTTTGTCTAAGAGTTTTTCAGTCGCTACGATCGAGCAACTTGAAGAAATCGAGCGCACCCAGTGCTACACCAGCCACAGCGTGCTGTTTCACCAAGGAGAACGCCCAGCCGGCGTTTTCATTTTGAAACGCGGCACGGTCAAGCTTTCGATGTCTTCCAGCAAAGGTCGCGTTGTGATCTTACGCATCGCCGCCCCAGGAGAAATTTTGGGCCTTTCTTCCCTGATCTCAGGAGATCCCTGCATCGCCACCGCGGAAGCTCTCGAAGAGTGCGAAGTTGGCTATTTGGATCGTGAAGCATTCCTGCAATTTTTGTTCAAGAATCCTGAAGCTGCCATGATTGTGGCGTATCAAGTTTGTTCAAACTACAAAACCGCCTGCCGGCAAGTGAGCCTGCTGGGTCTGTGCCGTTCCGCGAGCGAACGTTTGGCACTCTTTCTCTTGCACTGGTCTACACCCAGATCGTTCCGGGAAGGACCGCCCGCTTGGCCCGGTCTCACACATGAAGAAATCTCGCAGATTGCAGGCACCACGCGCGAAACCGTTACACGCACGCTGATGGATTTCCGCAAAAGAGGCTGGGCTTCCCTGGTTTCTTCCAAGCTCGTCATTCAAGACCGCGAGGCGATGGAGAAACTGGTCGCCTGATCTGATTGTGATTTGTGTCACTGACTACTGGCGAGTATTTGTGCCAGACTTTTATTTCCCATATGAAACTGAAATCCACTCAGAACAGAATTGCTATTGCTGTTGGTGCCGTTCTCCTCTTGGCCGGTACAGCCTTCGCCGGCGATGATGCCAAGGCTATCTATATGGACAAGTGCTCGGTCTGTCATGGCAACGACGGCCAGGCCAAAACCGCCAAAGGCAAGAAGTTGAAGGTCAAGAGCGTCAACGAAACCATCGGCGGCGAAGATGAGGCCGCCATGATCAAGATGGTGAACGAAGGCAAAGGGGACATGAACTCATTCAAGAAGCAGTTGACCGCCGATCAGATCAAATCGGTAGTCGCCTATTACCGCGGCTTGGCCAAGTGAGCTTCTGAATGAGCGCTTGGATCGTAATCATCATTGCCGCCGTGGCCATTCTCATGGCGTTGTTTGTCGGATTGCGGTCCAAATTCACCCAAACCAAGGAAGGAAAGATGATGGCCTTCGTCGGCCTTCTCATCCTTCCCACGATTTGCGTGGGCTTGGGCTTCGAAGAACAAATGACGCGGGCCGAATCCACCAACTTCTGCCTCTCTTGTCACGTTATGAATGATTTCGGCCACAGTCTCTACGTTGACGATAAAAGCTACATCCCCGCCGTTCACTACCAAAACAACTTCGTTCCGCGCGATCACGCCTGCTACACCTGCCACACCAATTACGCCATGTTCGGCACGGTGAAGGCCAAGTGGGGCGGCATGCACCATTTGCTGGTGCAATATTTAGGGACCATCCCTAAGCCGGAAGATATCAGGCCGTATGAGCCATACAACAATCGCGAATGCTTGCATTGCCATCTGGGTTCGCGGCGTTTTGAAGAAAACGATGCACATTTGAAAACGGCTACACTAATGGCCGATATCAAAGCCGATCGCTTGACCTGCACTTCAAGCAAATGTCATGACACCGTGCACGACGTTGGAACGTTGAAAGACGCAACATTCTGGAAACCGGGAGCCACCAAATGAAGAACATTTTCCAGTCGCTCAGCATGGGGCGGGCGCTCAAGTGGTCCGGTTTCCTGGTCAGCACTGGGCTCATCGTTCAGTTGCTTTGCCTTGTCCGGATCCATCCGTTTTCGTTCATTGCTTTTCTCGGCATCGGCTGCCCTCTCGTCGGCGCTGGCATAGTGCTTTACTTATTCAGCATTCTGACCCAATCTGACAAGCCGCAAGCTTAAGCAACGCCATTTTTTCAAAACAGTCCACGTCCTCCGCAGTTTTAAAGCGGCTAGGCGAACGCTACCCAAAATTAGGAGCTAATTCTTTTGAGTCATTCCACTGCCACGTCTACAGAAACCACACGACGCTCTTACATCGGCTGGTTGTTCGGTTTGTGCGGCGCAGCCGTCACCGCCATTCTCTCTGCGCCGCTGATTCGCTTTACACTTTTCCCACTCACCGTCAAGACCACCGAAACCAAGTGGTCCGACGCCGGGCCTGTCGCCGACATCCACGGCGACAAGCCCATCACGCAAACGGTCAAGGTTGAGCAGGTCGACGGCTGGCGCAAGAACGTTTCCGAAAAAGTCGTTTACATCACCAAAGACGCTACCGGCAAACTCAGCGTTCTCTCCGCCGTCTGCCCCCATCTTGGCTGCTCCGTGCAGTGGCAAGACGCCAAGAACGCCTTCGTCTGTCCGTGCCACTCCGCGCAATATGAGTCCAATGGCACCAAAACGGGCGGCCCCGCGCCACGCGGCATGGATACCCTCGACTCCAAAATAGTCAATGGCCGTCTAATGGTGCGCTACCAATACTTCCGCCAACTCGTACCTCACAAAGAGGTGATCGGTTAGATGAACGTCACCGAAAGTAGTAGCCCCAGCACCAAAAGCAAGGGCCTCTTCGGCTGGTTCGATAAGCGAACCGGGCTCGACTCAGTCTTACGCGAAACGCTCGACGAACCGATTCCCGGCGGCGCACGTTTCGCCTATGTCTTCGGCTCTGGCCTCATCTTTATCTTTCTTTCGCAAGTCATCACCGGCGTCTTTCTCGCGCTCTATTACGTTCCATCTGCCGACCACGCCCACACCACCGTTGCTTACATCACCAAGGCCGTCAGTTCCGGTTCATTCATCCGCAGCATTCACGCCTATGGCTCCAGTGCCATGGTGATTTTGCTGTTACTCCATGTCACGCAGACGTTTCTCTACGGTTCATACAAAGGCCGCCGCGAACTCTTGTGGCTCTCGGGCTGCGGGCTGTTTGGCTTAGTGCTTTGCATGGCTTTCACCGGTTATCTGCTGCCGTGGGATCAAAAAGCATATTTCGCGACTGCCGTTGGCACGAACATCGCTGGCGAAGTGCCTTTCATCGGTGGCTGGCTCAAGAGCCTCATGCGCGGTGGCGCGGATATGGGCACACTCACGCTCTCGCGTTTTTTTGTCGCACATGTGCTCGTCGTACCGGCTATCATTTTTTCTTTTGTCGCGATGCACGTTTACTTGTTTCGCAAAGCAGGCGCAGCGGGCCCGATCTCCGAAAATCCGGTCGCCCCTACCTCACCCTCCGAACCTTTCTATCCCAAGCAAGTCATCGTCGACGCCGCCTTCGCGCTCCTCATCATTCTTGTGTTGGCTCTCATGTCTCACTACTCGCCTTTCGAGTTAGGCCCTGAAGCCAACCCCGCCGACGCCCACTATTTGCCGCGCCCCGAGTGGTATTACATTCCGATCTTCCAGTGGCTGAAATATTGGCCTGGGTCTCTCTCGTTTCTGGGAGTCGTGGTAGTGCCTAGCATTGTGGCCTTCTTCTTTGCCAGTTTGCCCTTCCTCGATAAGCGCATGGAGCGTCGCCCCTGGAAGCGGCCGTTTGCAGTCGGTTGTTATGTGTTTATCTTCTTGGCGCTCTTCGGACTCGGCGGCCTCAGTTATCGCGGCGATCACGCCGACCCCGGCTACGATGCCCAACTCACCGCCCAAGCCAAAGCCACTGACGACTTCATGAAACAGCCCTTCCAACCCGAAGTCTCCGGCGGTGCGACGGCTGCGGCATCTGCGGCTTCCTCCGATCCACAAGTGGCCCAAGGCGCAAAAGTTTTCACCGCGCATTT
Organism: Bryobacterales bacterium; assembly: GCA_003169195.1. Classification (GTDB taxonomy): domain Bacteria; phylum Acidobacteriota; class Terriglobia; order Bryobacterales; family Bryobacteraceae; genus Bog-105. The sequence continues at coordinate 2,520 of PMQB01000535.1, read as the reverse complement.
CTGCAATGCTTGCCATGGGACGAACGGTGCCGGCGGCCCGATGGCACCGGCGTTGACTGGCATTCACAAACGTTTAGATGCGGATCATCTCGTGGCGCTTTTCAACGCGCCCACAGAAAAGATGACCAAGGGCGGCATGCCCAAAGTGACGTTGCCGGACGCTGATATGAAAGCGTTGGTCGCCTACCTCGGCAGCTTGTAGCAGTGGCGCGGCGCCATGCGCGGCGAAACAATCTCGGCATGCTATGCTACCCAAACATCTGCGTCCAGAGCGTTGAGACGGCAGATGTGAATTGGATAACACTTCGATGGCGACTGCCTCTGGCTTTCTAAGCTCGTACTATCTTGCTCCGTTCATTGTTCAACCGGTTCAAGCAAAATTAAACCGCCTCATCCGCAACTCGCTGCTCGCGTGTCAGCCCATTGACGAAACCGGAGAGCTTGATGAGTCCACCAGTTCCGCCTTGCAATCCTTCCGTGCGACCTACGCCCTTGACAACCCCAAGCCCTTGATGGCCGGCACGGAGCGAATTATTTTTCCTGCCCTGTACCCCCGCTCGCTCCAAATTGACCTGAATCCGATCAAACCGGCCTTCGTGCCAAAGCGAGATTCTTACAACCCTCTGCCGGATCTTGACCCGAACTCGCTAACAATGGAAGTGCTGCAATGGCTTGTGGACCACTGCGACGGCCCACTTTCGCAAATGACTGCCAAGGCACACATCGATTTAGCGAAAAAGATGCTGGGCAACCACCGCGCGGTTCCCACTAATACACCCTTCTTGGTAAGCGCCCTTCTCGACGCCAAGGCTCAATTCAGAACGAATATGGATCATACGGACTGGCTGATCTTGACGTTGGCGACCGTGGCTGCCGAGGTGGGCGGCAGCTTCATCCCAACGGACGAAGGCGTTGATCGGAAGAGCGCCTCCAACAACACTGCCTATGAGGACTTTGACGTTTACGAACCCTACGATATCTATCCGCCGAAGGTCGCCGAAGAAATGATCGCCGCAGCGAGGGAAAAGGCTATGAAGAGACCCGGATTCCACGAGCCGAAACGGAAACCAGGCGCTGCGTCCGACGGGAACACAGACCCTGGAGACGGAGCGCGCTTCAAGGGACGAGGTCTCGTGCAACTGACGCATCGAGAAAACTACGATGCCGCCGACAAGGATCTTAAACTTGGCCTCCTACAAAATCCAGAGAAAGCGAATTCGATTGAAATCTCTTCCAAAGTGATGGTTTGGTTCTTTGCCAAACGCGCCGTCTTCCGATTCCCTAAAATCCAAGCGGCTTTGGCTGCAAATGACACGTTGACTCTTCGCGAAGCTATCAACGGACATCCTAGGCACGCTAAACCCGACTACCGTCCCGCTGGCTACGGAAATTTTGTAGACGCCTATTGGACCGGCAAGGCGTTTATGCGCCAGGGCTCGGCCTTGAAGATAAGCCGTCTTGCACTTCAATCTGGCCGGCCTGCCATGCCAGGGAGTTGGTAGTGGCTCAAGCGTTACTCTTTACCGCGGCAAGATCGCTCGCATACGGAGCACGCCGGCTTCTATATGTAATTTGTTTAGACCTGATCAGCATCGCGTCCGGCGATGCATTCATACAACAACAAGCACAAGCGACATCTTTTACCGCCGTTACCTGTATGGCAATCAGCCCTGATGGATCAGTCGCTGCCGTTGGAGTCGAAGCCCACAATCCTTACCACGCCTATTCGGTATACCTCTTCTCTTTGGCGGACGGTCGTTTGCTCTCCACCTTTCGCGGGAGTCAGAATCTTGATGGAGTTTCATCAGTAGCATTCTCACCAGACGGAAAGATCCTGGCCATCTGCGAACACTCGGCGATTCGAATGATTAGTCTAGCTTCCGGAACCGACTTGTCGCGCCTCAAAGACAAGGAGGGTCGGAGCGCCTCTCTGACTGGCGTCGCGTTCAGCCGCGACGGAAAATATCTCGCCGTCTCCGATGAATTTGGGTTCCGCGTCTGGGATCCACAGGATGGCAAACTTTTGTTCGATGCGCTGGGCGAGACAGAGCGCAAATCTTTTGGCCTACATCACTTGGCGATCTCGCCGAGTGGCAATGTCTTAGCAGCCGCAGACGCCGACAATTTCCTCGAGATCGATTGGCGGAAAAACTCCCAGACCGTGCAGGATGGCCATGTCGACGGCTTTGCCTTTCGTCCCGACGGACAGGCCATTGCCTTCACTGATGGGGAACGAGGCGGTACAGCTACGAGGATCGTGATTCGCTCTACTGTCACCAAACGCATCGTCCGCTCTTTCTTAATATGGACTGGCCCGGTGCGCCGTTTCCGGGCGATTGCCTACAGCCCTGATGGCCAAACACTCGTACTCGGCGGCGATGCCCTCGGCATCTACATGCCCGCCACCGGATCTATGAAATTGCTCTATAACGCCAATGCCTATGCCGACTTTCCTCAGTTCACCTCAAACGGTAAGCAAATTGTTTTCCTGAGCAGAAAGGGACCGAACGATTACAAAGT
>PMQB01000584.1 GCA_003169195.1 Bryobacterales bacterium | reverse complement strand
TCAGCCTGATCTGGCTCCTCTTACAAGTACTTCTCTGATACTCGCCCTCGGACTCAATAAAATCGCTGGGTCAATCCTCTACAATCTCGCCCGCTACAACAGGGAGAGCGCTGAATCCGTGTCTTTGCAAAGTATCTTGGAACCGCGATTATTCATCAGGAGCCCGTCCAGCTCCAACAGCGCCGAATCCGTTGAAACGAAGAGATCGGCGTCGAACTTGATCGCGCTCGCCACGTGAAGCGCATCGGCCGCACGAATTCCTCTAGTTTGCAAATCAAGCTGCTGAAGTTGCAGACGCACCGTGGCAGCAGTCAGATCCAGCACTTCCAGTTTGAATAGCTCAATCACCATGTGGACCTGGGTAGAGATCGAGCGTGCCGCCGGAACCAACAACGCACTGGCTTGGGAAACACCCTTTGCCGATTGCATAAGCAACTGATAGAGTGCTTCCTCAATCTCGTAGTAGGTGAGACACGAAGTCGCGCCGAAGTGTTTACGGCTGACCTTGTCGAACAGCCGCTGGGCATCAGCAGCGATGCCGCTGGGAGATCTTCCCCGCCGCTCCGCAGACCTCAAAATCGCGTTCGGCGACCCCAGCGCGCTGAGATGATCGACAAAGACTCCGGTGTCAAAATAGACCCGCACTACGCAGCTCGGAGATGCGTCGTAAGCTCTTCCGGAGTGACAATCCTTGGCTTCTCAGCAGTGACGAGCCTCTTCAAGAAAGCGTCCGTCGTAACGAGAAAATCACATTCCTCGGCGCTGCTCACAATCAGAAGGTCATTGGAGTTCGCTACGCCGTTACCCAGACTTCGAAGCGTTGGTATCAGCGCTTCGGCTTTCGACAAATCCACCGGCAAGATGCGAAGGTGCTCTCTGATTCGATCGAACTCCGGTCGACCCGCCAAATCTGCCGACAGAAGCAGTTCCTGAAGAACAATCGGGTTCACGGCAAAACAGATTCGGCCATTCGCTTCCGCGGAAAACAACTCCGCCACCGACGAATCGCCCTCAAGGTAGGCAAGGATCACACTCGTGTCCAAAAATACGAGAGATCGACTTCGACTTGGCGGTTTGATCGGTTCTGATGGCGACGATTGGACTACCGGTATCACTCCTCTCATCTTAACCTGGAAAGCCACGCAAACGGCACGCTGATGCGCATTAGACTCGCGCCGACGCCTCTTCCCCCTGCAAAGAAAACGTCCCCGTCGTGCCCCAGAAACTCTAGCCGAGCCACGACTGGCAAGGAGTGGTTCTTCAACGTATTTTCAATGCGCCGACCAGAAACTTCACGCACCAATCCCGTACCCAACAACCCGAAGATCAACCGACCAAAGCGAAAACTCTTCAACCGTCAGACCAGCTTTTGAGATGAACGCCCGCGACGTGCCGCGAGCGACTTGCGGATGATCCGGCACTGACAGCGTCACCGGCCAGCCACTTCTAGTGAGGATAATAGGGCTGCCTCGTTCCCTCGCCACCGGCCAGCCCAATCGCTCGAAAGCACGAACAACCTCGCGCGGTCGAAACAGCGGCAGCGCCGACACTAGACCGCGACTTCAACCTCGCGCAGGGTCACCCCAGAGGGCAGACCAAGCTCGGCTCGCACCGCTAAACACTCGCGGATCGCGTCCGCAATGTTCGCCTCCGCCTCGGCTTCGCTTTGCCCTTGGCTGACACAGCCAGGGATCGACGGGCACTCCGCAATGTAAATCCCATCCTCGTCTTGATAGGTACTCACAACGAACTTCATGATGTCTGTCAGTTTAGCCTTCCGCTTCCCGCGCGAAGTCCTTCAAATGCAGTCTTACCAGTCGTGGCACAACCCCTCACGCCACTACCATCTCCCGCAGCGACGCCAACTCGACCCTACTCCGAAGCCTCACATTCAGCGCATCCAGAACCTTCGCCGCCCGCTCCAGCGTAACCCCAAAAGACTCTTTCCGTTCATCCCGCGACACCTGCGACTCATGCACATCCAACCGCTGAGCCAAATCCCGCTGCGACACCCCCTGGCGCAATCCGCACCGCAATCAACAGCTGCCCCAGCCCCCGCAAATTGTCCAGCTCTGCCCTGCCTCTTTGAGCCCTAAGCGAGAAGCGTCTCCCTGACATTCCTCCTCATTCCGAATCATGACTTACCTCCAAATTTGATCGTAAGAATGCCTCTGCTCTTTCCGTCCCCGCAACGTTGATAGCGTCGTCTCCTCCCCTCTCGCAGAAAAAAGCCCAATCCGAGCCGCGACTAACAGGAGCGGTTCTTTTCTAACCTCCGGCACGCTAATAGCGATGAATATCTAGCCGAGCCGCGACTGGCAAGGAGTGGTTCTTCCGTCGATGCGCAACTCGAAGCTGACCTCGAAGCAGGCAAGCTGGACAACCGGATCCGCCGCGCCAAAGCCGATCGCAAGGCTGCAAGAACGCAGCCGCTCTAAATGGTCCACCGCACAAACGCGGACTTTTAGCACGACTATCGCGCACTGCCAGAAGAAATCCGCACACGCGCCGACCAACAAACTTTTCGCCCGGCCAAAGCGATCAACACCCGAAGATCAACCGACCAAAACCAAAACTCCTCAACCGTCAGACCAGCTTTTGAGACTAACGCCCGCATGGTGGCCCGAGCGACTTGCGGGTGATCCGGCACCGACAAGTCACGGGCGAGCCAAATTCCGGACCAATTCCGGTCCAATTCCGGGACCAATTCCGTGACAGCCACCATAACCCCCAATTGCCTCCGACAATACCAATCGCTAACACAATTCTGAACTGCCGCGTCCTGAAGTGCCGCGTCGATTTTTCTCCAAAACACACAGCATTCTAGAAGCAGGCAGGCTTCTCGCACACAACTCGTAACAACGGCTGGTGACTTTCGCGCATTCGCTTGTACACTAGATTGGATGGCACATCACACCGCGCCCCCTCCCGTCGCCCCCGCCAAGCTGCTCAAATTCAACGACCTCTGGACCAACTACCCCAACAACGAACCTGTGTGAACACCACAACCGGCAAACCAGCCTACGACGACCAGTGTGCAATCCGCCTGGGCATGGCTCTACAAAAGAGCGGTGTGAACTTCAAGACCTTCCCTGGCCCGGTTTGCGAGTTCGGCGCTCCGGGAAGCGGCATGGTGCTTCGCGCGCAAGAGTTAGCCAATTGGTTGCTGAAGCGTCCCTTCGCTGGCTGTCCTACACCCCAGATACTCTCACCGGGCAAGGGCTTTGCAGAAACCCTGCACGGCAGAACCGGCATTATTTTCTTCGAACACTATTGGCTAAGAAGCGGGGAAAAACTCAACGCCAACAAAGCAGCGCCTTTCGGAACCGGAAATCACATCGATCTTTGGCGCATCGACACGCTCACACCCGCGTTCCACAACTTCTTTCGGTTCACCCTGCATATCGACCATTTTCCGAGCCTCAACCCGCTATCCCCTGCTGGCGAAAACTGGTACTCCGATCTGAATAACTCAGCGCGGGTTCTCTTCTGGCAGATCGTATGAAGCGCATCCTGTTTATGATTGGATTCGGCTTCCTCGGCCTTGTATTTGTGTTTCTCGTCCAAAACGCCGTAGTAAATGTCATCGATCACGGCCTACACCAATACGAAAGCGGCAGCGACGAACGTGGCGAGCACGAACTCAAAACCCTTTTTCTGGGCGGTCCCTTGTTTATCGCCATCTGGGCTTGGATTGGCAATGCCTCCTACAAAAACTGGCCGAGGGGAATGGCAATGGCAAGCGCCGTATTCTTGGCGGCCCTCATTTGCTTTGGCATTCCCGGATTACATGGTCCACTCGCTAGCATCTTCAACTTCTCCGGCAACAGCTTGGGCTTGGCCGCATGGGCTTTAGTGTCCGCAACCCTGGCTTTCGTCTCCGGGCAAATCTTCAGAACGCCCACCAATAAAACGCGCTCCGCCGCCGACTGAGATTCCTGCGCATGCCACGCGAACATAACTCTTCACCAGCCGGTTACACATCCCCAATGGTCTAGCTCCGCCGACTTCGTGGAAATTGTTGAAATTCTAGAAAACTTCCGTCAGGAGTATCGGCCGGTCGTTGTTCCGCATCTTGGTCAAGCTCAACGCCGCCAAGGCCTCCCCTTCCCAGAAGCTAACCACTAAGTTTCAGTACAAACCATTTAACCAACCGTCCCTACTAACGGGAAAGCGACTCCGAAAGCTGTTTGAAACCGGCCGCAAGACGTTCCACGTCCTCTAACGACTGCAGACTTCTCTCAAGTTGGGTCAGATTCTCAACATCCACGCCCTTCTCCTTGAGCTTAGCCAAGTTGTCATCCACCATGCGGCTATAAGACATTCGGTAAAGGTTGATCATGGCGGCGTCAGAAGTAGTAGGATTCGCGCGGGCTGGTGCCGCGGTAAGCCCTTCGGCCATGCGTACGAACCTTTCAAGATTCACCGCAGCATAACGCGCCACCGGATCAGAGAATGGCTTGAAGCCGTCCCGCAACTTACGGATATCGTCCAGCGTCTGGACATTTTGACTCACTTTCATCAGATCGCCCACCGGCTGATGATTGGCGTTCAGCCGATCCAGCGTAGTTTTTACAAACGAATCATAATTGGCCTGATGGTAAAGAGTCATAACTCGATCGCCGCTCGCGGCCGTGGCAGATTGCTGAACGCCGGCAACCATAGCCACATGCCCGTGCGCCTGATTCAGAAAACGTGTCAGAGAATCATAAGACGAATCGGCCAAGCGTTTCGCGCCGTTCGGCCCAGAGCCGTTAGAACTCCGCAGATACGGCGTGTCGCCCAATTTCTGATGTACGATAATCCCACTCGCTTGGCCATCGGGCCCGGCGCCCATCACCGTGATTTGGATGTCGGCTTGTTCAAAAAAGAATTCGCGCGGTGCCTCCGCAAGCATCTCCGTCTTGGGCCAGCCCACTCCTTCTGCGAAGAGCCGATCTCCTTCCTGAGTTACCGTTACTGACTGGTAAGCGTTAGCGGAATACTCACCCACGTAGGTGCGCAGAAGAGCAGGATCAAGCGAGATTCTCTTGCGGTCGATTTTAGACGCGCCGTTATTAATAACAAGACCGCCGTTGACAATGCCCGCTTGCATGCTGCCGCTGTTTGTGACCTGTTGATTAGGTTGCGAAGGCGGGTTGGAGGTGGCTTTGCCGGCAATCTGTGCTGTTCCCGGCGCTGCGTTTCGCCGCGCGCTTGAAACCGGGATTCCGAGTATCTCGCGAAAAACCCTCTGGCGGACTTCGGACTCCCGCAATTCGAGCGGTCGCAATTTTTGCGATTTCTTTAACAGAATTTGCGTATCGAAGCTTTCCAGAGTCACCGTAATTCTTACTTCTCCGCTATCCACGTCGTTGAAAATGTTGCCAAAGAAAACCGCTTCGGCCCCCTTGGTCTGAATAAGCGCCTGATCTTTGCTGCCAATACTCGACATATCGGTCGCTTCCTCCTGACGGCGAAGCATCAACGAACCTAGGCTCCGCCGTTCCAAAAGGGCGTATTTCTTCGATTCCTTAACGGCTTCCTCAAACTCGTCCGTGATGTTGTCCAGCATAGGACGGTCACCTATGTTGGAGCGGAAAGTCCAAACAAAGACTTTCGTCGGCTTAGTCGCAGGCTGCGCCAACAGTAAAGCTGAAGACAAACTAAGCATCGCGAACCAAACCCACGACCGGACGGCCGAGTGGGCACTCCGCTCAAGTAACATCAGAAACAGTCTAACGGCACTGTTTTGGTTTGAGAATCGATAGATATTTTCCTTACGCATGGTGGCTCCTTGTCTCGAATGATTCTGATTTCGTGGTCGCCTGCGATGAGTGAGATCTTTGGGTTACGGCTAGAAACGATGTCGAATGTAGTTTGCTGATCGATCTGCATCTTCGCACCGACCGCTCCAGCATTCAGCTCAAACTGAACAATTTGGGAAGTGGCCGGAACCCGCGCCGCCGGCCGGCGAACAAAGATCAGAGCTGCGGCGAGTAACGCCGCTAAAGTGACAGCGGTCAACACAAAGGTTGATTTGCGTTGGCTTTCTGCCGGTCTGGGTGGCTCGCGTCTCAGAGCCGTCGCGACAGCTGCCGCCGTCACTTTCTCCGACTCGTCGTGGACACGATGAAAACGAGAAAGCGAAGCGGGCGGAGCGGTGTCGTCTAAGCAGAACGGAAGAATGGGCTTCTTTTGTGCAAGGGCTGTGTTCCACTCAAAATCCACATGATGGGACTCACTCGCATTCTTCGACCATAGGAGTAACATCAGCGTGCTGGCACAAATTTCTTCGCCTAAGATCTTGGTCCATTCATCGCCCGCGGCCAGTCGGCTCTTGTCGCGCCATACAGTAATACGGCGCTCGCTAAGTTCGCGCTCAACCCGCTCCGCGATGGTGTCGTCTTGACGGGAATAACTAAGAAAGACATCTGCCATATCTCGAGAAACCAAGACTCGATTCTCGCACGTTTTTGACCCAGGCCGGTGCTCCCCGGCCGCACAAACCACGAGATGAGCCTCCTTACCTGTAAGCGAAAACCCGTCGCTTTTCCTGTCAATTTCTTTAGTCCTCCGGAAACTCCGCGATAAGGCCGCATTATCAACCCGACAAGCTACAGTCGGCACGATCGAAAACCCGCAGATACGAACAGGAATCAAAAACTGGCTCTGCGCAGGAATGTGGGCGAGTAGGCTAAACTCGCATGGTTGACGCAAAGCGAATTCACAAAGATATTGGGGTGGCCGGGGTATCGGGTGTACCGGCACGAGATAGACGAACAGAAGCGGACGCTGAAGTTATGGGTGAGGCGCAAGAAGGGGAATAAGCTTCTGCGCTGTTCGAATTGCAGTGGCCTGTGCAAGACGATCGAAGAGGTCAGGGATCGGGAGGTGCAGGATCTGCCATGGAGGAAATATCAGACGACGGTGGTGGTGGAGTACTACCGCGTCCGCTGCCCAAAATGCGGAGTGCGGGTGGAACTGCTGGATCAGTTGCCCAGTAAAGCGCCGTTCAGCAAAGACTTCGAAGATGCGGTGGGATTGGCCTGTGAATCAGCGGCAGCTCGTCAGGTAGCACGGCAGTTTCAGTTAGCCGCGAGCACCGTGCGGGCGATCGATCAACGCTACTTGGAGCGCTGGGCGAAGACGCGCAAGAAGAGCGTGCTGCGGCAACTGGGTGTGGATGAAATCTATTTAGGGAAAACGAAGAAGTTCCTGACAGTGGTGAGCAACCTGGAAACCGGTGAACCCATGTGGTTCGGGCAAGGGCGCCAGAAAGATACGCTGGACAGTTTCTTTCGGGATGAGTTGAGCGTCTTGCAGCGAGGCCGAATTGCTGCCGCCTGTGTGGACATGTGGGAACCGTTCACGGCCAGCATCCTGGAGTGGGCGCCGCAGTGCCGTATCGTGTACGACAAGTTTCACGTCATGCAACACGCCAACCAGGCAATCGATGAAGTGCGGCGAGCCGAGTTCTTTCGCAAAGGGGGCCCCTTGCGCGGCTTGGTGAAAGGAAAACGCTGGTTGCTTTTGACGCGCTGGGTGAATCTGGATAGCGAAAAACGGCAACTGTTGAACGACTTGTTCCGCTTGAATCGGAGGCTGCTGAAAGCCTACCTGCTCAAAGAAAGTTTGGATGGTTTGTGGACCTACACCTATGAGGGAGCGGCCAGACGCTATCTCCATAACTGGATTGATCAGTTGCGCTGGCAACGCCTAGAACCCTTTAAGAAGTTGGCCGAAATGCTACTGAACCACCAGGAGGGATTGTTGAACTATTGCCGCACACCCGTCCGCTTCGGAGTCGTGGAAGCCGTTAACTCCAACATCAAAGCTCTTCTTCGAAGAGGTCGAGGCTACAGCAATCTCCGCTACCTTCTCTTGAAAGCACAGCGCCTCGCTGCCTTGAAAACCGAATTCCTCGTCTTGCGTAAAGTGGCCTAATCATGCGGGTCTCCTCACATTACCGCCCAGAGCCAAAA
>PMQB01000155.1 GCA_003169195.1 Bryobacterales bacterium | reverse complement strand
GCGATCTGACGAACCGGGCTTTTGACTCTGTGCTGAAGCGAGGCTGCTATACCGTCGTTGGAGACGGATCGCATCGTATTAATCCGGTTGACGGGAATGATGTGGCGGTGTTCATCGCTGACTGCATTGGCAATCCCAAGATGGCGGGACGCGAGCATCAGGTCGGGGGCCCGGACATTTACACTATTCGAGAGATCGGCTTGCTCGCGGCTAAGGTAATCGGCTTGCACAGCCCTTTGAAGATAAGGTCAATTCCCTTATGGTCTTTGCGATTTGTCGCGGTTATTGAGACTATGATCGGCCACGTGTCACCCAAGAGCAGGCGATCAGCGGCTATTTTGCGATGGATGATCTATTCGAGTACCCATGACGCCATCGCGATCTCGTGCGGAACGCGGCGGCTCTACCGTGACTTCTGCTCGAAGCGCGATGCCCTACGGTTGGGCGTGCCGGCGTTCGAAATGTCTGGAAGCACACATGGCCAATGAAGTTTTGAACCGCGGCAAGCTTGAGAAAGTCCTTACAGCACTTGATGCCAATTGGCAAGCGGAGATGGATGGGAACCGACCTACCTGGCTCTAACAGAGCGCGATAGCGCCCGAGTGCTGCGCCAGTTAGCTGGCGCCGAATGGGATAGTGCGGCACTAAGGCAGCGAGCACGAGCAAGAGAACTCATCGGCCAACCACGCTTTCGGCATTCGGATCGCCCTGCGGCGACTTGAGATCGACGAAAGCCGAGCCATCGCCAAATAATACGGCGACCAATTGAAGAGATCGAGCGATCCGGGTTCCATCTTCAATCTCAATCACGTTATTGAAGATGAAAAAGGTCAATAAGGGAAACTGGGATCTCTGCTACGTGGGCACTATCCCGCCTCGACTACTCACAAAAGATCAAAATCGGTGAAGAACCCTCTTCTTAGGCCACCAGTCCCTTATCGGCACGAAAAAAACAACGAATTGTCCAGGTCTCATCATCGATAATGAAGTCATCGACACGCCCGATCTAGCTGGGGCTTGCGAGTCGATTTAGCCCGCTATTTCATGCGAAAATGGCGCTCCCATTCTTCTTCAGAGCGAACAAGCCACGCCTTGGCGCGGTTTTGCTCAATGTGTGGATACTCTCCCACATGTGTTTGGGCCACTGCAGATTGTCGAGGCAACCGCAGTTGCCCGTTTATTGACGACCTACATACTGATTCGAAACTATCCCATAGCGTGAGCGGCCATTCGCTATCCCAAACCGAGTGACGTCTATACGACGGGCTTGGGCATCTCATTCAGGAAGGCAATGAGAGTAGGCAGTGGCGGGCTGGAAAGGGCGATGGCATGGAGGTTTTCAGGCGTGAATTCGTCGATGCCGAGAGTTTCCTTTATAGAGGAAACGATCACCCGCAAATCATAGATGGGTTCGTAGATGGGGATCATCGGCTTCGTCAGCCCCGTAAGACCCCAGACAGCCATCATGGCAGTGCGGACTGAAGTCTCCACAGTGAAGACCACATCGCCTGGCAATTCGACGAACTGGCCGATGAACGAAAGATTAACGCAGCCCTCAGGAACAACCTTGGGACGGTCGCTGACCTTGCGCGGCATAAACTGGCTGGTGATGTAGGGCATCATGCAGGTGGATACAGCGCTGTTCGCAAGGATGCCCTCTATCTTGTTTTTGAGCCCGCAGTGGTAGAGCAACTCTGCGAACATCTCCGCACCAGTGCACTCGCGCATCGGCTTCTTAATAAAATCACCGACCTTCTCGCTGCATTGACCGTACGCCCAGAAAACATCTACGTCAGTAGGTTGGTCAGGGAAATACTTGTTGTAGAGTACGAAACTCATCTTCCAACTTGAATCGACGATGGTGACTGCCCCGCCTGTGCCCGCCAGATCTCCGGTCTTCTTTTCCATAAAGTCGAAGAAAGTTGGGTCGGCGGTGATGGTGAGGAAGAAGCTCATCCAATTCGATTTTTCGATGTCCGAGATGAAGGCCGCCGGCTGACCGAATTTGGGATCGCGAGCCGCCAGGCTCTCCCAGGTGGTGAAACATCCGCGATCCTTTGTCTGTTGATCGAACTCCGGCACGGTATTCTTGTCGCCCATCTGCGAGTTCTGAGTGAGTGAGCCGTTGGTGAAGAACACGAAGTCGTCACGCGTCAACGTCACATGGTGAACGCCCTTGCCGTTGCTGAGTGTCAACGCAGTGGCGAGGGTCTCTCCTTCGACATCGCTAGTGGCAATATCGGTCACGGTTGTGCCCGGATGAAAGTGAACGCCCAGGGACTTCAGCCACACGTGCATCGGCTTGATGATGGAGTCGTATTCGTTGAATTCCGTATGCAGGATCCCCCTGTGCCAAACCATGCCATAGTCCTTCATGAGGAATCGCGCCATATAACGTCGGACTTCGATCAACGAGTGGTAGTCGCGGAAGGCGAGCATGCTGCTCCAGCACAGCCAGAACAGCGAGTTTGTGAATAGGGGGCTGAACCAGTCGGCTGCCGTCTTCATCTCGATTTCGCGCTCCGGCGTGAGCAGAAGCTTCTGCATTCTCCCGGCGTCCTCGGCCGACATAAGCGGGCCAGAGCAGTCATAGCGCTGCCCTTGCTTTTCCATTAGCCGATAGTGGGAATGGATCGGCTCGCGGATGTTGGCCAGATGGCTCTCGTCCAGAATCGTCAGGCCCGGGGTCTGCAGCGAAGGCACCTTGCCGCAGACGTACCAAAGGCACTCCATGTAGGGTTCGAGTTCCCGTTCGCCGCGGCTAGTGTAACCGATTTTGGCGCTTCCGTACGCGTCCATCGATCCGCCCATCAGGGCTAAGGACTCGTAGATTGTCACGTGATCGGCAGGCATGCCGGCGTCGGTGACGAGAAACGCAGCGGCGGAAAGCCCGGCAATTCCTCCGCCGATGATGTGGGCACGCTGGTGCTTGGTGCGTTTGGATGGCAGTTCATTGATACGGTCGTAGTTTCTCATGTTCAACGTCCTTAGCGTTATCGGTCAGTTTTTTGTGTTCGGCAATCCTTCAGGGCGGATCACCAAAGCGCAGTTCCTGTTTTTGTTGCGAGTTCAAGCAGGCGCGCAGTCATAAATCGGTAATCCAGCGAATGCGACTCGGCGCTCACGTCCAACCAGCACACGGCGACGAGTCTGCATTTGCCGAACGACGCCTTACATTTATGGCTTTAGGGTCTTACTCGTTGTAGCTTCGACGATTTTGTCCGAGCCACCTGATTTAATAACGACCTTTACCGCGCCCTCCATAGGATCTTTGAGCGGCACTTCGATCCGGAGCAGGCCGTGCTCGTAAGTTGCTTCCGCCTTCATAGGTTTTACCGGCCAACCTAAGGCCAGAGCCGCGACATATTCGATATCTCTCGCCGGCGCTGTCAGGTAGACGCCGTCTTCGAGTATCTTCACATCAATGCTTTCCGTTGGAGCGCCGGGGATCGCAAACTCCACTATCAGCTTGTGATTCTCCACATAGGCAACCGTGTTGGGCGCAACGCGAATAAAATCTGTCGTTGGCGTAGGTTCATTCTTCTTTGCGACTTCTTTTGGTTCCACTAATTCGGCTGTATTCACCATAAATCTCAAATTCCCTTTCAATCTTTCATTTCCGGTCTTTGGCCACCCGTTCGTCGGGTTGTCAACGTTCCAATAAGAGCAACTGAAAGTCCACGGGCCAATCCGCGATTCGTCACGCCTTCGATACCCAATGTATGTTCTGGGAGATGAATGTTGTATTTTGGGTCTTCCGCACGCTGAGCGAAAAGCGGCAAAGACAACGGTGTATTGATGAACTTCAAAACAGTGTTATCTGACTGAGTATTCAAGGAACACAACGAAATCAGGGAGATAACCGACGACGACCTTTCTTGGAAGACACGGAAAATAGTATAGGCTGATGACTCTGAAGGATTGAATCAGCAGAATTGAGGCTAAGCGCTGATTGTCAGCCCCGAGGATGTGCCCTAATAGAAGTCCCCCGAAATGACCATATTCGGTCGAGTGACCGTATGAAGGCATTCTCTTCTGTAGACGGATTGATCGCTATGTACGAAGTCGTTCTTAGAGACAAACGACTCCGAACTTCCCAGGAAGGCCATCGGACTAGCGCTCTTTCTAGATGCAGGTAGGGGATCTCGTGATTCGTCAGAGTGTTCGTGCTGTCTCCAACGCTCTTTCCATCTGCTCATCTATTCCATTGCGCAAAGTCTCTAACGTTGGCTTTACCAACACATCCGGCATGACCCCCTTGCCTTCAATCATCTTGTCATCCCACATGTACCAAGCTGTCAGCGGAATGCGCAGGCGATAGTCGCCTGGCAACTTGAAGTTCGCAGCGCCTAGAACCTGCCCCGGCGTTTGTGAGCCAACAAGAGTTGCGACCTTGCTCTTAGAAGCAAACGCCGCAATCATTTCCGCGGCACTGCGCGTGAATTCATCAACCAAAAGCACGGTCTTACCGTGAAAAGGCTGTATCCCAAAGGATTCTGTCCACAGTCCGAGCGACCTATCGCGGTGTAGCAATCCGAACCGCAACGCCATCATCCACAACCCCAGCTTCTGGCCCGGAATACGGCTGATCGGCGTTACCGTGTTCATCGAACGACCACTCGCCCGGCCCTTGCGGGTCAGACTGTAGCCGGTTGGCCGTCGGTCGGGGACCAAATAGCTCATGACCCGCAGAGAGCCAAGACCACCTCCCGGATTACCTCGGAGGTCAACAATCAGGCGATTGCAACCGGCTGCCTTTAGCTTTGCCACTGTTTGATCAAACGATCGCGCAAAATCAAAGCCGACAGCTCCGGGAAATGTCGCGACACGGACGAGACCAATGTTGCCCGGAAGAACCTCGTCAGAGATTGGCTTCGGCATCGACATGGGCGGTCGATCCTTTTCCGTTGAACTCGGCAAAGCCAACTTTACGGCCTTACAGGACGCATCGCCATTGGATTGGAGTACGATTTGGTGTGTTCTGCCGAGCTGGAATTTTGGTTCTTCGGGTGGGGAAAGTCTCCTACCATCTACGGAAAGGACCGCATCGCCCAAACGGATACCGGACTGCTCTGCAACGCCGCCTTGCATAAGGTGCTGCACATACCATCCATAGCCGTTGCCATTGGGGAAAGCGCGCAACTGAGCGCCGATTGAAAGCTGGGCTGGTAATTGGCGTCCGGAAGCGTGAAAGAACGCCATATGGCTAAGGCCAAATTCGGAAAGCCATGAGTTGACTCTCCGCTCAAACTGTTCGTCAGGCGCATCTTGGAAGTCCCGGGCGTAATCGCGAAGTGTGGCAGCTTTCTCTTCTACCTCCTTCAACGACCACCATGGGTGAAAGAGCTTCTCCGCAATCAGCTCTTCAATTTTCTGAACAATGACCATCCGATCTTGTTGGCCGCTCATCGTTGGCTAATCTCCTTAAGCTTCGTAGACGGAATCAATGTATTTCCCTCCCCAATTACGGTGAACGCCGCCCAATCGGCAGGCGGAGTATCCGGTCCGAATTTGTCCAGCAATTCGTTCTGACTCAATGAGAGCGCCTCGGCAACCGTCTTCCCATCGCGAACGTGAGTGTAAAAACGCTTCATCAGAAACAACGAATAGTTGTCGTCTATCTGCCACAGTGTTGAGACCACTGATTTCGCGCCGACCATGAGAAAGATCCGGGCCAGATTTGCAATGCCTTCCTCACCCTGCATGTGTCCCACAGCGGTCTCGCAAGCCGACAAAACCACCAAGTCCGCATTCAGTCGCAGCCCAAGAATCTCACGAGATTCGAGAAGCCCGTCGTCCGTTGGTGGATTTGGGCGAAACAGGAGTGCGGCACGTTCGACGTTCTTATCATTCGCTTTTCCGTGAACCGCCAAATGAATAATTCGAAATTGGTCAAGCGGTGCGTTTTTAAACTGTGTCTCTGTGCCGTCCTTGCCGATCTGGAGCACAGCATCGTTAGCTCTCAAAGTCTGGGCAGCGCTACGCACCTCCTCTTCCGTACCTGGCAAGTCCGGTATTCTCGAAGGATCAATATCGTAATCAGTTCGGCGTGTGGCAGCAGGCCCCGTCGTATTCTCGCCGTACTCAACGCCGCCGACTGCCAGCAGCATTCGAGGTGCTTCCGCCTTGTGCGTTCGGCGTTGCAAAACAAGCGTCCCGGCGGATGGCAAAAGCCAAACTGTTCGCTTGCGAACTAAAAGCTCGCCTGTTTGGTCTACCAAGGCTGCGAACGGGATTAGATTCAAGACTCCATCGGGCACCAAAATGATCGACGAAACACTTTGCGTCAAGCCGAGGGGCTCGATTAGCAGGGCGTACAGTTGCCGCGCAGCTTTGCCACAGTCCTGCCTCGCTTTCACCTGTGAGAGGTACGCGGTGGCCGCCGCTTCGATTGTCGCCTTCGGAGCGACCCTTACAATCTTTGCTTCAGACCGGTTGATCTTCAGGCAAAAGGATTCGTCCGTTCCAAGAACAAATTCAAGAACCGTTTCATTGCGCCCAAGTTCTCTTTGGACCAGCCCCAAGCTGATTTCCGATGAGGGATTGATGGACGGAAGTTGTTTCGTTTCCGAAAGCTTCGTCCACCGGGCTTGTTCCGCAAAAAACAACCTGTCAGATAGAACTCGCCGCTCTCGCTGTGTTCGAGCCTTTACCAGACTGACCTTCAAGCGGCGCACTTCATCCTCCGTCTTTATGTCCGTTACGTCCGCCACCACCGGATGAAGCATCCTCTCGGCCACGATGCGGCCACGAACTTCCTCGATGATGCGAAACGCTTCCTCTGGGTGTCCTTGATCCGTGGCCAACGTAAAATGATCGGCAAAAATGGCGCTTGCCTCCGTCAATATCGCTGATCGCACCGGTAGGTCCGGCGCACGGGCGACAAAGCCTTCAACAATGTCCGTAGCCCGCTGGAGCAGTTCGTTGGCCTTCGCCTTCCTGCCAAGTGCGGATTCAACAGCGGCAAGCGTTCGGAGCCTGGCTGGTGCAAGGTAAATGTCGCTGCTGCCTCCCGTCGCCGCAACGGCAGCAGCCGCAGCCGCCTCAGCCCTTCGAAAATCATGTTGCTGCCGATAGACGTCAGCCAGTTTCATTTCGCACTCGCTGAATAGACGAGACTGCCGTGGGCCTGGAAGGCCAGCGGCTCGGATTAGGCTGCGAACTGCTTCCGGCCAATGGTGTTGCTCCATGGCAATATCCGCCTCAAATAGGAACAATTGAGCAAGCTTGATATTCTTGCGCCGGGTTTCGGCTTCGTGTTTCGCTTCGTTGATGAGGCTTAGCGCCGGGCCAAATTCCCTCTTGTTGATCAGCGCTTGAATCTTTCCCGCCACCGCCACAAACGGATAACCGGCATTGGGTGTTTTCTTTGCAAGGCCAATTGCCTGGTCGAGATATTGAATGGCTTGATCGCTTGATTGGCGTAACGCGAGGCCCGTGCCAATAGCGCCCAGATACCTGATTTGAGCCCCAACGTCGCCCGTCCGATGTGCGTAAATCAAGGCCCCGGCCACCGCCTTCATCGCTGCCGCTTCGGCGCTCGCGAGAAGTT
>PMQB01000343.1 GCA_003169195.1 Bryobacterales bacterium | reverse complement strand
AATGCAAAGGTTACCGTGTTGGGCGGCCTGTTCCGGACAGCCGAATACATTCACGGAAGCCGAAGTGCGGGAAATGGCCAAGCATACGGAGAGTCCCGTCATTTTCCCCTTGTCGAATCCGACATCTCTTTCCGGGTCTCGCTCTAGGGATCCTGGTTTCGCAGGCAGAGCAAGTGACCGACGGAATGATCATGGCGGCGGCCAAGAAATTGGCGGACTTGTCGCCAACGCACAAAGACAAAACTGCATCGCTGCTGCCGCCTATTGGTAACTCGCGCAAGGTCGGTTTGCAAGTGGGTGAGGCGGTGGGAAAGCAGGCGCTGGTGGATGGAGTGGCGGGCATTGCAGATGAGAGCGAGTTTGAGTAAGCGCTGCGTGCGTATGTTTGGCAGCCGGTGTATTTGCCTTACCAGCGGATTGATGTTTAATTCCTGATTCGACAGAAACGGTTGCCCGCTGCGTAGCACTATCATAAAGTGGAATATCCAATCCTTCAAAGGAGAACCGCCATGCCCCCAGCGCGAACTCTTCTACCCTTCGTTCTCCTGATCTTCGCCGCCGCCTGCACACCGGCCAATGCTCAAGACGCGAAAGCCGATCTAAAGAAAGTCACGAAAGTCTATCGCGACGCCACCAGCCTCCGCTTGCAAGGCTCCACTACTTTCGAATCCCACAGTGCCGATTCCGATAATTCAAACCGCCAATCGTTCAGCGCGTTCGTCGGAAAGTCGGGACGCTATCGCCAAGAGTTCGGCCGATACGTCCAAGTCGGCGATGGTCAACAAATCTGGAACTACTATCAACGCGATAACACGTATTCGTCGTACAAACAGTTCTCCCCGATCCCATTGTTCTTCGGAACAGGCGGCTTCGACGCTCGCGCCCCGGAACGCGGCCTCATCCAAGCATCCTTTCAGCAAAAAGCCCAATGGCAAACCCTGCACGGCCCGGTTGCTTGTGATGTCGTCGTAGCCACCTATGGCGGCGTGCCGAATTTTGCCAACAGCAGCGTCACTCTTTGGATCGACCCGCAGTCCGGTCTGGTTTGGAAAAGCGTCCAAACCATGCAGAACACTTATCAGAATGTTTCGACCACCACCGTGCGCACTACGGAGTTCGAGGATATTCAAATCAACCCGGACTTATCCGCCGATGCATTCATTTTCACTCCTCCCGAAGGCGCCACCGAACGCGCGGCTAACGGCGTCGCCCCGCAACCCGTTCAACCTATCGGCAAGACCGCTCCCAACTTCAAACTCCCCAGCCTTGATGGCAGCCAGGTCGAGTTAACCTCGTTCAAAGGCAAAATAGTACTGCTCGATTTCTGGGCTACCTGGTGTGGTCCGTGCCGCATGGAGATCCCCAAATTGCAGAAGCTCTCCCAAAAGGAGAATGAAACTATGGTCGTCCTGGGCGTGAACGTGGGCGAAGACGAAGAGGTCGTCCGCAAATTCGTCCATGAATACAAAATGACCTACCCGGTCCTCTTGACCAAATTGGACGATCACCTGTTTGCCCAATATGCCGTCAAAGCGTATCCCACCGCCGTCATCGTCGATTCCAAAGGCATTGTCAGTGAGTATCACATCGGCTCTCGTCTCGACTCGGAGAAGTTGCTCAAAGCATCCATCGAGCGAATCGCCAGGCCGGACTACGTTGCGCCGGCACCTTTGGCGGTGCCCGCGCCGGTAGTTTCTGCGAACAACATGACATCGCCCGCCCCCATCAAAAACCTCGCTCCGCTCTTCGAACCCAAAACCGCCCAAGACTTCCTGGCCCGTGCCTCCATTGAAATGCGCGATCGCCATTATGACGACGCCCTTATTGATGCCACCACCGCTCTTCGCCTCCAACCCAATTGGGACGCCGCTCAACATCTACGCGCTCAGATTTATTACGACACGAAGGAGTATCAAGAGGCGATCGACGATTGCTCAGCGGTTTTGACACGTGCCCCTGATTGGGCCGCGGTTTGGCACTTGCGCGGTCTTGCGCGCTCCTACTCCGGCCACCATGACCAAGCCATTCCCGACTACACCAAGGCCATGAAACTGAATCCATATACAGCTGGTTACTTCAATGCCAGAGGTTGGGCTTATCTGGAATTAGGGGATCTCGATCACGCCTTGCCCGATTTCAACCGTGCCATTGAACTCACCGCCGGTTTCGAACTCGCCTATGAAAACCGGGCCAAACTCTTCGAGAAGAAAGACGACTTGTCTTCCGAACTCGCGGATCTCGAAATGGCTATTCGCCTCTCACCCACTCGTTCTTGGGCTGTCGAACAACGCACCAGAGTTTTGGCTAAGCTTCGTTCCGCAGATGCGAAAGCGGTACGACCCTAATGCACACGGGGCGTAATCGTGAATCAGAATCATTCCTCCAGGTTGGATGCTTGACCAGAAGAAAGTAGATTCGCACCCCTAGTTGAAGAGGATTCCGTTAACAACGGCGTTGTCGCCGGCTGTGTAGGTGACCACTATCTTGACGTGACCTTTAATGTTCCAGGGCGCCCAGACGCCACCGGTGAAAGAAGTAAAGCTTTGTGTATCGAGCACGTTGCTGGTTCCAGCGTCCAGGATGGAGATGGTTTCGGCTCGGCTATAGGAGTTCCAATCACAGAGGTAGAGGGAAACTTTGTGAGGATTGCCGTCGGTGAGATTGACATCGAAGGTGAAGCTAGTCGCCGAGTAATAGACGGAGGCGATGCGCGAGCTGGAGCCGCTGGTTACTTGCAGCGCCCGCGGGTCGGCGGTGGTGGTGGTAAAGGTGAAATTGCTGTTACCACTTGGCGTGACGACAGCATAACTCGTTGGGGGGTTCTGTGTGCTGTTAGCAAGAATCTGGCCATCGTTACCATATTTGCCCGTCCAAGTGCCCTGCGTGGTCGCGTCCGAACCGATGTAGCTGGCGGTCGCCGTGGCGGTGGGATGCGTTAGGGTGCCCGGAGTATCAAAGAAAATTCCATTGATTACAGCGTTGTCGCCGGCGGTGTAGGTGACTACTATTTTGACGTGACCTTTAATGGTCCAGGGCGCCCAGATACCGCCGCTAAAAGAAGCAAAGCTTTGTGTATCGAGCACGTCGCTTGTTCCAGCATCCAATATAGAGATGGTTTCGGCTCGGCTATAAGAGTTCCAATCACAGAGGTAGAGCGAAACCTTGTGAACGTTGCCGTCGGTGAGATTGACGTCGAGGGTGAAGCTACTCGCCGAGTAGTAGACGGAGGCGATGCGCGAACTGGAACCGTTGGTTACTTGCAACGCCCGCGGGTCGGTGGTGGTGGTCTCAAAGGTGAAGTTGCTGTTGTCGCTTGGCGTGACCTCAGCATAACTCGTCGGGGGGTTCTGTGTACTGTTGGCGAGAATCTGGCCGTCGTTACCATATTTGCCGGTCCAAGTGCCCTGCGTGGTCGGGTCCGAACCGAGGTAGCTGGCGGTTGCGGTGGCGACCGATGCNNTCAACGTCGCAGTTCGAACGCCGGAAGCGCTGGGTGTGAACGTGACGGAAATGGAGCAAGTCGCGTTAGAGGCTAGGCTTGCCCGGCAAGTACTTGTGAAATCGAAATCAGCTCCCATGATCGCAACTCTGCTAATCGCCAGTGCGGCTGATCCAGTGTTCGAGAGCGTCACGGATTGTGGACCGCTCGTGGTGCCGACGGTTTGGGAATTGAAAGATAAAGGTGAATTGGGAGACAGGCTCGCCGAAGGCGAAGATCGAGCAGTGGCATTTTCGATAGCAACAACCCGGCCGCCAAGCCCGATGTGTTCCTCCAACAGCCTCGGGGTCTCTGCATTTCCGCGCGGCGCAGCGAACACGCCGAGCCATAGCCCAACGCAAGTCGCCGTTACGCGAGTGAAAGCGACTGCCGTTAGATGATCGGACTTATTAATACCCTTAGGGTTAAAAGGCCGATAAGGTGGCGTAGAACAGCAAGAACTCTTCCTCAGCCCAGAAGTCGGTTCCTCTTGCGAAGTTATATTAGCCTCCGGATTGTCTTTTTACGGTATCACCTGTCCATGGTTTAGGAGTAGTTTGGCCACAACCAAAGTACTATTGCCATGAGCATAGTAGTTCCGACTTTTCTATAGACCTATGGTACTCGGGCGAAACGCCCCAATCCGCTTTTCGCGAGTGGGAACGAGCGGTTC
>PMQB01000092.1:26171-60480 GCA_003169195.1 Bryobacterales bacterium | reverse complement strand
TGAGAGCCAGGGGAAGCGGCGGTGGCCGACGACATGGTAACTCATGATAGCGGAGTTAGGGCGGGGTGTTAGTGGTGTGGGGGTGTGCGGGAGAAATGGTGCCAGAGTGTACTGTCACGATTTTCTACGACTTGCCGACTTTCCTCGGACGCGGGCGGTTTCCGAGTAGAATTGAGGTATGACGGTAATGCTGGATATGCCGGAGGAGATAGAGGCGAAATTCACCGCTGCCGCGCAGGCGCGAGGAGTGCCCCTGTCTGATTATGTGCGGGACTTCATTGTGGAGCACTATCAAGAGGCCGCGGACGATGTTCGCACGGCACAAGAGCGTGTTACCGATCCTCTACCCGGCATAACCTCTGATCAGTTGCGTAGTAGCCTTGGCCTGGACGGTTGAATACGACCCTCGGGTTGAAAAGGACCTGAGGGCGATTGACCGGGCTATGCAGCGGGAAATTCTCGACTACATGGATACCCGGATTGCGACGGAGGAAGACCCGCGCCGCTTCGGTAAGTCTTTGGGTCATGAGCTTCGTGGGCTGTGGCCGTATCGGGTTCGGGATTACGGGATTATTTGCGACATTCGCGATCAAATCCAAGCTGCGCTCGTTCTGACCATCAAGCACCGTTCGATTGCGTACGACTAAACGTCGTCGGCGCATGTGTGACGGCGCGGTCTGGCAGTTACCTATAGTGTGTTGGAGGGTCCTGTTCACTATTGCCGGGAATCATCCAATTGCGGATAACGTAGGCTGTTAGTCTTTGCTTCGGTTTACGTGGCTTTCAAAACGTAGGCGGGCTGTTGTCATCAAGTCCGGCTGTCCCCACCACCAAACGGGAAATTCGCGTTGACGCATGTATTTTTCCACGTCGGCCCAATGGTTGCAACCTGCTGATACAAGGGTCGCTGCCGAGATATCAAAGGGTTCTCCAGCAGCAACGTCATCCCAGAGCAGAACTTCATGAGGGTCGTCGGGCTCGAAGTCGTCGTCTCCTGGTTTTCCGAAGAGGATTCGGTGAGTGCGATGAGTAAGCAAAAAAGCGCGGACCTGGGGTAGCAAGGTGTTGAGCCAGCCAACGGCGGAATCGCCCGTGTCCCAGTAGCTGGTGGTCGCAAAGATGCGGTCGACGTCAACGGCCTGTCCGGCCTCGACTAGCGCAGGTTGTTCGAGGTGCGTAAAGCACCAGCGCTTGCCGGCATCGATGTATTTCTTGCAGTCCGTACAAGCGAAGAGGCGGGTTGTCATGGAGTCTTGGGAGAGGCGGTTCCCGTTCTAGTCGAGGTCGGGTTGTTGGAAGAGGCGGATGCCGGCGATGCCGGTGGCTCCTGCTTGCATGCAGGCGGCGGCGTTTTCCCAGGTGATGCCGCCGAGGGCGAAGACGGATTTGTTAGCTGCGCGGCAGGCGGCGGAGAGAAGATCTAAACCGGTGGCGGGGCCTTTGCCGGGGGAGGGGAAGACGGGGCCGAAGGTGACGAGATCGGCTTGGGTAGATTGCACTTCTTCGATGGTGTGGCAGGAGCGGCCGATGAGCAAGCCGGGGAGAGTTTGGGTTGGGGCGGCGGCGGGGAGGTGGACACCGTCGGCACCGGCGGCTTTGGCCACGTCGGCGCGGGTGTTGATGAAGATTTTGGGATGGGCGTGGATGTTGACTTCTTGAGCGCGGGCTTCGAGGACGGCGAGGGTGAAGTTGAAGAGTTCGCGGGCGGCGAGATCTTTTTCGCGGATCTGGATGAAGTCGACGCCGAGTTGCATTTGATCGCGGATGACGTCGAGGAGGGGGCGGAAGCCGCCGACGGCTTTGCGGTCGGTGATGTAGTAGCGTTTCACTGGTTATGAAGTATACAGCCGGGTCTTTGAGGCGAAAGGTACTTTGGTTGTTGGGGAAGACCGCAAAGGCGACGGAGCGCTGTGGCCACGGAGTGGTTGAGATGGTTGTTGAGGCTTTTGGATTGGGGGCCACAGTGCTCCGGCCCCTTTGCTCGTGGCGATGAACGCAGAGTTGAAGGGGAAGTAGCGTGACTTAGCCGGACGTTTTATCATTCACGCGCCGAGATCACTTGGCTATGAAGTATACAGCAGAGGGGGGGATCTCGAGTTTGAGAACGTCTTCGCCGCGGAGGTGGGCGTATTCGGTTTCGCTGACGACGGCGGCGGCGCCTTGTTCCAAGAGAACCTTGGTGCCTTGCGCAGAAGGTGTGACGCCGATGGTGCGGAGCAGAATTTGATTTGGTTCGCGGCGGCCGATGTTAGGGAGCAGGCGGGATTCGGTTTGGCGAACGCAGAGGTGGCCTTGGTCGCCGATGAGACGGCCTTTGATGTAGCGGCCTTGGACTTCGGAGCCGGCGACGTCGAGAGAGCAGGTGTCGCGGCTGGGGTCGAGCGCTGTGATTTTGGCGGGTAACAAATTGTAGGCGCCGAGGGCACGGGCGACTTCGAGATTGGCGGGGCGGGCGAAGACCTGTTCGCGGAGACCGCTCTGCACGAATCGGCCGGCTTCCATGAGGCAGACGTAATCGCTTAGCTGCATGCACTCTTCGAGATCGTGGGTGACGAGAACGATGGGGGCTTGGGAGCGTTCGCGGGTGGTGCGGAGGACTTCGTAGAAGGCTTGGCGGAGACGGGCGTCGAGACCGCGGGTAGGTTCGTCGAGGAGGAGTAAGTGCGGATCGCCGACTAACATGCGGGCTAACGCCGCGCGCTGTTTTTCGCCACCGGAGAGTTGCGCGGGTTTACGGGCTGAAAGATCTGTCAGTTCGAAAGCTTCGAGCAGATCGTTCATGCGGCGGTGTTTATCGAGGCGGGAACTGTTGCGGGCGGCGGAGGCGGCGAACTTGAGATTTTCGCGCACGGTCATGTGGGGGAAGAGCGCGTGATCTTGAAACATGTAGCCGCAGCGGCGGAGGCGTGGGGGCAGGTTGACGCGGGTGGCGGCGTCGAAATAGAGTTCGTCGTTGATGAGAATGCGGCCTTCGTTGGGTTCGGAGAAACCGCCGAGGCAATTGAGGGCGAGTGTTTTGCCCGCGCCGCTGGCGCCCCAAAGGACGGTGGTGGGGGAGTCGCTTTTGAGATGGATGTTGAGTTCGAAGGCTTCGTCGTCACCGAGGGCGGGGAGGCGTTTGAGGAGACGGGCATCAATCTTGATAGGTGCGCTCATGCCTGGTGACTCGCGCGGGCGGTGGGTCTCGAGAGGCGGGCGGCGGCCCAGAGGAGAACGAGCGCCGTGGCGGACATGATGACAACTAAGAGACGGGCCATGTGGCCGTTGCCGGATTCGACAGCATCATAGATGGCGACGGAGAGCGTTTGGGTACGGCCGGGGATGTTGCCGGCGACCATCATGGTGACGCCAAAATCGCCAAGGGAGCGGGCGAAGCAGAGAGAGGCGAGTGAGCTGAGGCCGCGCCAAGCGAGGGGCAGAGTGATGCGGGTGAAGGTGCGCCATTCGGATGCGCCGAGGCTATGGGCGACCCATTCGAAGCGGTAATCGACGCTTTCGAGGACGGTGCGCGCGCCTTTGATGTAGATGGGGGCGGAGTGGAGGACGGCGGCGACGACGGCGGCTTGCCAAGTGAAGACGAGGGGTTGGCCGAAGACGGATTCATAGATGTGGCCGAGGCTGGAGCTGCGACCGAGGAGGACGAGGAGATAGTAGCCGAGGACGGTGGGCGGGAGGACGAGGGGGAGGGTGATGAGAGAATCGGCGGCTTCTTTGCCGCGGAAGTTTTTGTGGGAAAGGAGATACGCCAGGGCTGTGCCGATGGTGAGGACGAATAGCGTGGCGAGGGTGGCCACGCGAAGGCTGAGCCAGAGGGGGAACCAATCAATCGAGGGCGGCGCGCTCGGCATTTGGACGGAATCATGATTATAGCGGGAGGGGCGGGATGCCGCCCCTTTTTTTAAGGCTTCAGAAGAGGAGCGAGTTTTTGGATGGTGTCGTGGTAGGCGGAGAGGACTTGGGCGGGCGGAGTGCGGTCGGCGCTTTCGATGGCGTTGAGGATGCCGTTGAGGGATTGGGCGAGAGTTTGGATTTCGGCGGCCCGCTTTTTATTCGTGGCTTTGGCGGCTGCGGCGGCGTCCGCTTCGGTTAACGATGAGTAGACTCTTTGGGCCCAGGTGAATTGTTGCGTGAGTTCGGCAGGGGTAGCGACAGAGCGAGGGTCCATTTGCACGGTAACGGTTTGGGTGAAGGTTTTGCCGTCGGCTTCGAGTTTGACTTGATAGTTGCCGGGGAGGACGAAGGGGCCCGGGGCGGGTGGCCCGTTGTCGTCGTCGCCATCGCCCATGGCTTCGCCGCCGCGGCCGTAGCGGAGATCCCAGATCCAACGATGGATGCCGGCTTTAGCGCTGAGAACGGGGGTGGGTTCGAGCCAGCGCGGGGCGATGGGCAGATTGTTGGGAAGGGGTTCGGGTTTGTCCTTGCTGCTGAAATGGCGAACGACTTTGCCTTGGGCGTTCAGTATGGTCAGGGTGGCTTCAGGTGAATCGTGAGCTAAGTAGTAATCGATATAGGCACCGTCTTCTGGATTCTTGGCTTGGGGTTCGTCGGGCGGAACGGGTGTGCCGGAGAAGGGGTCGTTGTTGATGCGAACGGCGCGGGCCGGATGGAAGAGTTGGGTCTGTTCGGTTGTGTTGGCGGTGAGTTCGCGCAAGGGGGAGACGTTATCGATGACCCAGAAGGCGCGGCCGTGAGTGGCTACGATTAGATCGTTGTCGTGGATGACAATGTCGCGGATGGAAGTGGTGGGGAGATTGAGTTGGAGGGGTTGCCAGTGATCGCCATCGTCAAAAGAAAGGTAAATGCCAAATTCGGTGCCCGCGTAGAGGAGGCCTTGACGTTTGGGATCTTCGCGGACGCAGTTGAAGAAGGCGGGTTCGGAAATGCCATCGACGATGAGATTCCAGGTCTTGCCGTAATCGCGGGTGCGATAGAGATAGGGATGGCGGTCGTCTAAGCGGTGACGGTCGACGGCGGCGTAGGCTTCGCCCGGTTTGAAGTGCGATGCTTCGAGGTGGGTGACTTTGCTCCAGGCGGCGATGTCGGGGGTGACGTTTTGCCAGTGCTTGCCGCCGTCGCGGGTGAGATGAATGAGGCCGGTATCGGTGCCAGCCCAGATTTGCGTGGGGCTCAGCGGCGAAGAGGCGATGGAATAGACGGTGCCGTAGCCAAGTTGTTTGGCGTTTTCGATGGTCGGCGTTTCTTGTTTTACAGGCTTTTCGGATTTGCCAGTCAGATCAGGACTGATGGTTTGCCAGTGCAAGCCACCGTCTAATGTCTTCATTACGTATTGAGTGCCGAAGTAGAGAGCGCCGCGTTCGCTTGGAGAAAAAACAAGGACGGGTGTCCAAGTGGCGCGGTATTTGCGGTCGGGCAGGGAAGTGCCGAAGGAACCAAACGGCGAAGGCGCGATGTTTTGACTTTGGCCGGTGCGGCGATCGAAGCGATCGATGGTGCCGTAGGTGCCGCTCGAGTAAATGATGTTGGAATCGTGCGGGTCAATGGCGACGTAACCGCTTTCGCTGGGGCCAAAGCTGAAACGATCGCGTGCATCGAGCTGGCCGTAGTCGGAACGGATGGCGGTGGCGGCGGTGCTGCTGTCTTGCTGCGCGCCGTAGATGTGATACGGGAATTGGTTGTCGGTGATGACGTGATAGAACTGCGCAGTGGGTTGGTTGTACCAGGTGCTCCAGGTAGCGCCGCCGTTGAGGGTGATGGTGGTGCCTTGATCGGTGGCGAGTCCCATGTGTAGCGAATTTGTGGGATCGATCCAGAGTTGGTGATAATCGTCGCCGCCGGGAGCGCCGCGGACGATGCTAAGTGTTTTACCGCCGTCGCTCAGTTTGTAGAGGCAGACGTTGGGAACGTAGACGACGTTGGGATCATTGGGGTCGGATGTGATGGAACTGAAATACCAGGCGCGGCCGGTAAGGCGTGAGTCGGCGTTGACGCGGGTCCAGGTTTTGCCACCGTCGTCACTGCGATAAACGCCCGCTTGGTTGTCTTCGGCTTCGATGGTTGTATAGATGCGACGGCCTTGCGTGCCACGCGCGATGGCGATGCCGATGCGGCCTATGTGGGAAGTGGGAAAACCGCCGCCTTTGATTTCTTCCCAGGTTGTGCCGCCGTCGGTAGAACGGTAGAGTCCGCTGCCGGGTCCGTTGATGGGCGCGTAGGTGCTCCATGGTGGACGATGGGCTTCCCACATGGCCGCGAAAATTATTTCTGGTGCGTCGGGCGCGAGAGCGAGATCGGCTGCGCCGATTGTTGAACTTTTGAATAAAACTTTTTGCCAAGTGCTGCCGCCGTCGGTGGAGCGGAATACGCCGCGTTCGTCGTTGGGTGCGTAGGCGTGGCCCAGTGCGGCGACGAAAAGGATATTTGCATTCTGCGGATTTACAACGACCCGCGAAATTTGGCGAGTGTCTTGCAGGCCGATGTTCTGCCAGGTTTTTCCGCCGTCGGTAGATTTGTAGACGCCATCGCCGGATGCGAGATTGGAACGGATGTCGGATTCGCCGGTGCCCGCGTAAATGATTTTGGGATCGGAGGGAGCGACTTCGAGAGCGCCGATGGAGGCGACAGATTTTTGTTCATCAAAGATTGGTTTCCAGACGGAGCCTGCATCATCGGATTTCCAAACGCCACCGTCGACACCACCGGTGAAGAAAGTTCCGGCACTGCCAGGGATGCCGGAGACAGCGATGGTGCGGCCTGCGCGGAAGGGGCCGATGGATCGCCATTTCAAATTAGAGAATAATTGGGGCGAGACGGTTTGAGAAAGGATCGGAAAGCAAAGACTAAACGCAACGCAGATGCGCGTAAAGAAGTGCATATCGATCAACAATAGCGCATGTGAAGGACATCACCCAAGAAGTGGTGGTCACCTAGACAGCTAGGTTTGCTGGTATTTTTGCCACAGCTGTTGCAGTTTGGTTTCGATAGAATGGGGGGGTATGACAATGAGCAGTACCTACGCGCGATTCAATTGCAGGACTTGTGGAGAGACGTTTTATTCGCTAGTCCCGATGGATAAGCAAGAAGGTCGCTTTTCCAATAGCAGAACGCTTGAGCTGTCATGTTCAAGCGGCCACACTGATCAGTACTCACTTGAGGAAGTTGTTCTTGTTTCTAAAAGGCCGGAAGGAAGCTTGAGAATGCGTCATGCCCTTGCCGCCGGCGGATAGTTAGAAGTTTTTTGCCAAGGGCGGGACCCCCGGCTCGCCTATCCCTCCTTTTCCCCCCACAATCTGTTACCGAATAGAACTGCGCGACTTAGAATAGTTGGATGCGGATTTGGTTTTGGCGCGCGGGTGTGGTGTGTCTCTGTTTGCTTGCGGCTGGATTGGCGTACAAGCCGCACGAAGACAAAGCAAATTTACTTCCCACGGGAAAACGCATTACGCCACTGGCGGCGCGCGGTGCACGTTTCGAAACGCTGAATCCGGAGTTGCCGGATTTTCCTCATTATCTAGCGGGACAAGCTATGAGCACGGCGATTGATCCGGCAGGGAAGACGCTGTTGATTTTAACGTCGGGCTTTAACCGCATCAAGAATGACCAAGATAAAAATATTGATGATGCATCAAACGAGTATGTGTTTGTTTATGAC
This sequence comes from Bryobacterales bacterium, assembly GCA_003169195.1. Taxonomy (GTDB): domain Bacteria; phylum Acidobacteriota; class Terriglobia; order Bryobacterales; family Bryobacteraceae; genus Bog-105. The sequence continues at coordinate 52,871 of PMQB01000092.1, read as the reverse complement.
ATTTCCAGCGCGACGCCGCGCAAAAAACAAGTTCTAAAAGTTCCGAATTCGTTTACGGGAATTGCGTTTGCGCCGGACGGTCAACATTTTTATGTAGCCGGTGGCAAGGATGACAATTTGCATTTGTTTGTGAAGAGTGGGTGGACCTTTTATACCCCCAGCACTACGACACGCGGCGACCACTGGGCGGAGGACGGTGAGCCCATCAAGCTTGGTCACACGGCGGGTGGGTTGGGATTGGTGCCGGGAAAAGAAGGGCTGGCAAGTGCTGGTGTTGCGTTGACGGGCGATGGGAAATTTGCCGCGGTGGCAAATCTGTATAACGACTCGCTGACCATTGTGGATTTGGAGAAGCGTTCGGTTGCGTCTGAAGTTGAATTGAGGCCGGGGAAAATTGATGCGGCGCAAACGGGCGTGGCTGGCGGCGAGTATCCGTTTTGGGTTGTCGCCAAAGGGAACGACCAATTCTATGTTTCGAGTTTGCGCGATAGGGAAGTGATTGATGTGCGGCTGGGCGCGCGACCGGGCGTGGTGGAACGTATTCGGATGCGGGGCAATCCGAACAAGATGATTTTGAATCGTGATCAATCGAAGCTGTTCGTGGCGGCGGATAACAGCGATACGGTGACGGTGATTGACACGAAGCGCAACACGATTTTGGAAGAAATTTCTACGACCGCGCCGGAGTGGCTGATGAAAAATTCTCACGGCTACACGGGCAGCGCGCCGAATGCGCTGGCGCTGGCGCACGATGAGAAGACGCTGTATGTGACGAATGGCGGATCGAATTCTGTGGCAGTGATTCGTTTGGGCGAAAGGTCGAAAATTGTTGGGTTGATTCCGACGGGGTGGTCGCCCAATTCGGTGAGTGTGAGCAGCGATGATAAGCAGCTTTACGTTGTGGATGGGAAAACTATTCCGGGGCCGAATCCTGGTTTGCATTTGAGGAGCAAAGATGCGGACACGAAGCCGGGGATGGCGGTGCAACTCACTGGCAAGAACCAATATATTTATCAACTGGAGAAGGCTGGCTTCCTGACGCTGCCGGTGCCGAATGCCGGGGAGCTGGAGCATCTTACGCGGGTGGTGGGGGCGAACAACGATTTCGCGATGCTGAAAAATGCGGAAGATGAGCGGATGATGGCGGAGTTGCATAAGCGGATCAAGCATGTGATTTACATCATCAAGGAGAATCGGACGTACGATCAGATTCTGGGTGATTTGGCGCGCGGCAATGGCGACAAATCGCTGGCGGAATTTGGTGAAAAGATTACGCCGAACTTTCACAGGATTGCGACGCAGTTTGTGGATTTGGATAATTTTTATAATTCAGGGGAAGTGAGCGGCGATGGATGGCCGTGGAGCACGTCGGGGCGCGAATCGGATTTTGGGGTGAAGGCGAATGCGGTGAATTACGGTGGGCGCGGGTTGCAGTATGAATTTGAAGGGACGAATCGCGACATCAATATCGGGTTGAAGACGCTGAAGGAGCGGAAGGAAGCGAATCCGGCGACACCGGATGATGAGGATCTGCTGCCGGGGACGGCGAATGTGGCCGAACCGGATGGTCCGGCTGGTGCGGAGCAAGGCAAGGGTTATATCTGGGACGCGGTGTTGCGTGCGGGTTTGACATTTCGTGAATACGGAGCGATGAGTGATGTGGCGGCGGATGCGCCGCGCGAGCCGTATCCGTTCAAGACGGGGATCAAAATGCAGCGGCCCGCGAATCCGGAGTTATACAAATTTGGCGATCATTACTATCGTGGGTTTGATCCGGGGTATCCGGATTTTTATCGGGAAGCGGAATGGGAGCGAGAGTTTGCGGGTTATGTGGCGAAAGGTAATTTGCCGTCGTTTGAATTGGTGCAGCTGTGCACCGATCATATGGGCAATTTCGATAAAGCGATTTCGGGGGTGAACACGCCGGAGCGCCAGCAGGCGGATAACGATTACGCGGTGGCACGTTTGATTGAAGCGGTGGCGAAGAGCAAGTATGCGGCGGACACGCTGGTGTTTGTGATTGAAGATGATTCGCAAGACGGGCCGGACCATGTGGATGCGCATAGAACGACGGCGTATGTGGCGGGGCCGTATGTGAAGCAAGGCGTGGTGGTCTCGGCGTATTACACGACGGTGTCGATGATTCGGACGATGGAAGATGTGCTGGGTTTAGAGCATTTGAATTTGAACACGGCGACAACGCGGCCGATGATGGATGTTTTCGATTTGAACCGGAAAGAGTGGACGTTTGAGGCGCGGCCGTCGGCGGTGTTGGCGGGGACACAGTTGCCGTTGAGTGATGATGCGCGACGGATGGCGCTGGCTTTGCCGCCGGTGAAGATTGCGCATTCAGCGAAGTATTGGGCGGAGAAAACGAAGGGGTTTGATTTTCGCGAGGAAGATAAAGTGGATGCGGAGTTGTTTAACAGGATTGTTTGGAAAGGGCTGATGGATCGGCCGTATCCGGAGCGATGACCGCTAGGCTTGGCGGCGGAGAATGAAAGCAGCGATGATACCGGCGACGGTGAAGCCGACGATTTCGGTGAACATGTAACTGATGGTGTAACTGGTGGGGAAACCGTACCAGTTCCAGTAGGAAACGTTGGTTGGTAATGAGGCCAGCAGACCGACGAGCGCGACGAAGCCAATGCGGCCGCTCAAACTGGTGATATTGGTTTGCGCGAGGAGCACGATGGCTAAAGCTGCTTCGAGTAGTTCGACAAGGAATTCGGTCAGCAATTGGCCGGGTGTGAGTGAGCGGGCGCCGGGTGGGTGATAAATCAAAAGGCCGGAGGGCGTGCTGGCGAGTTTCGCGTCGTACATTTTCATGGCGTCTTCGCGCTGGCTGGAGGTGCCGCCCGCGTTCAGACCCATCGACGGGAAGATATAGAAGCCCGGTTTGTTGCCGATGGAGGTGTGGAGTGCATCGAGCGCGGCGGTTTCGTTATTGGAGATTTCGCTGACGCCGACGGTGGCTAAGGGCAGCGCCAGGTGGGCGAGCGAAGCCCAGAAGTACATGCCGATGCCGCCGGCCAGTGCGGCGATGGCGATTCGGCCTTTGGTCATCGTGGCTCCTCCGTGTTTGATCATGGTATCAAAAAGGAAAAGCCCCCTCCCTTTGGTCAGGGTTCAGTTTCGGCATTCGGCGATGGTTGATCAAGCAGGCGGAAGCGCCTGCTGCACCAAAAGCAAAAGGCCGGATGAGGATTTCTCCTCTGCCCGGCCCTTGTTTGCGAACAAACTAACTACTTGCTGGTGCCTAACGATGGGTTAGTGGCCCATGGTCTGGCGTGATAGGTCCAATGGCGGGTGCTGTAATCGCTGAAAGTGATCAATAGCAAAATGCTGAGGAAGACCAAGCCCGCGACGCAGAACAGTTTGGTGAGCTGCGAGGTATAGCGGACACCCATAAAGATCCAGGCGACCAAGGTTGCTTTGGTGCAAGCGATGCCCAGGGCGACGATGACGTTGAGTTCGCCAAGGTCAAAGGTTGCCACTTCGGCGGTGACGAACGTGAGTACAATCAACGTCACGAAAACGGCGATGAGCGTTCCTACTTTCGGAATGTGTACGTGCGAATTAGCGGATGCGTTTGAGCTCATAGGTTCCTACCAGTGCCAGTGTCCAATCAAGTAAAGTAGCGGGAAAAGGAAAATCCAAACGATGTCAACAAAGTGCCAGTACAGGCCGATCATTTCGACGGGCGCGAAATAGTGTTCGTTGTAGGCGTTTCGGTAAGCCATGATGATGAGGAAGGTGAGGAGGCCGACGCCGACGATCATGTGGACGGCGTGCATTCCGGTCATACAGAAATAGAGGAAGAACAGAATCTGGGCGTTGTGCATGAACTGCGGCGCCAGATTGTCCGGGTGGAAGTTGGGGCCGGGGATCAAGTGCTCGACGTACTTGGCGTGATATTCGAACGCCTTGACGACGAGGAAGATGGTGCCGAAGAAAAGCGTTCCGAACAAATAGCGGATCAGATGGCTTGTTTTGCTGATTTGCGCGGAGCGAACGGCCATGGCCATGGTCAAACTGCTGCAGATGAGGACGGCGGTGTTGGCTGCGCCGATCTTCACGTTCATGAATTCGCTGGTGGCCGCGAAGGCTAGCGGGAACATCTCGCGGTAAACCGCGTAGGCAGCGAACATGCCGCCGAAGAAAAGGACTTCCGTGATCAGGAAGGTCCACATGCCGAGCGTGTCGGCATCCATTTGCTGATCAATCGTGGCGAAATGGTGCTTAGTGTGATCCTCAGCGGTTTCGGTGTGTTCGTCGTGAACTATCGTTTCAGGCAACGTAATTTTCCTCCCTTGGACCGTAGTTGTAGGCTTCTTCTGTGACGGTTGGGGTCTGATCAAAATTGAAGGTGGTTGGGGGAGACTGAATGGTCCACTCCAGTCCTTTGGCCTGCCACGGATTGGGGCCAACCTTGGGTCCATAGAACCAAGCATAGGTTAGATAAATCATGGGGATGAAAAATGCGATTCCCAGGATGGAGGCGCCGGCGGTGGAGAGTACATTCAACACTTGAAATTCTGGCGGATAGGCGGCGTAGCGGCGTGGCATGCCGAGATAGCCGAGAACAAACTGCGGCAGGAAGGTTAGATTGAAACCGGCGAAGATCAAGAGAGCGGCGAACTTTGCCCAGGGTTCGGAGTACATACGCCCGCATATCTTTGGCCACCAGAAATGCAGACCCGCCAGGAATGCCACCACCATGCCGCCCACCATGACGAAGTGGAAATGGGCAACGACGAAGTAAGTTCCGTGGAGAGCAACGTCTGTCGCCATGGTGGAGAGATACAAGCCAGTGAGTCCACCGATGGTAAACAAGCCGATGAAGGCGAACGCGTAGAGCATGGGGCTTTCGAAAGTAACCGAACCTTTATACATGGTGGCGGTCCAGTTGAAAACCTTGACGGCCGAAGGAACGGCGACGAAGAAAGTGAGGAACGAGAAGACGATTCCGGTGTAGACGCTCTGGCCGGTGACGAACATATGATGTCCCCAAACCAGGAAGCCGAGAATCGCAATGCCCATGCTGGAGGCGGCGATGAATTCGTAACCGAAAGGCCGCTTGCGTGAGAAGCAGGCGATGACCTCGCTGATAACGCCCATGCCGGGAAGAATCATGATGTAGACGGCGGGGTGAGAGTAGAACCAGAAGATGTGCTGGAACAGAATGGGGTCACCGCCCACGTTCGGATCGAAGATACCGACGTGCATCACGCGTTCGATGCCGACTAAGACCAGGGCGATCGCGACAACGGGTGTGCCGAGAATTTGGATTAGGCCGGTGGCGTAATTGGCCCAGACCATTAAGGGCATGCGCATCCAGTTCATGCCGGGGGCGCGCATTTTGTGAACGGTCACAATGAAGTTCAAACCGGTGGTGATGGAAGAGAAGCCAGCGAAGAAGGCGCCCATGGCGGCGGTCAACACATAGGAGTTTGAATAGGTGGTGCTGTAGGGAGCGTAGAAGGTCCAGCCGGTATCGACACCGCCGCGGGCTACCGCAAAAATGGCGAACAGCGCGCCGCCCATATAGAGATACCAACTCAGCAGGTTGATCCTAGGGAATGCCAGATCTTTTGCGCCAATCATGATGGGCAAGAGGAAATTTCCCAGCGTGGCTGGGATGGAGGGCACCAGGAAAAAGAAGATCATCACCACGCCATGCATGGTGAAGAGGCGGTTATAAGTTTCGGGTGAGAACAAACCTTGCGGTTGCGTTAAGTGAAGGCGCACCAGGATGGCAAATGCGCCACCGGTAATGAACATGAGCGTGATGGAGAACAGGTAGAGCAGTGCGATCCGCTTGTGATCGGTGGTGAAGAGCCAGCTTTTCCAGCCGTGCTCTACGTTCAAGTAATTAACGGGCTCTTCGGCTGCCGCTTCGGTAGTAGTGGGTTGATATGTGGTCGCCATGGTGATGGGTCTCCTACTGCTGGGGCGCGCGTACTGCTGCAATGGGCGCCTGTTCTTTCAAGATTGTCTTGGGTTTGCGAATCGCGGGGGGAACACCCGTGCCCGCGGGCGGGTTGGTGCCTGTCTGAGATGGGGGCGCGGTTGAGGCCAGCGACTTGATGTAGGCGATTAGTTGAATGACGTTTTCTTCGCTGAGCTGGCCTTGGAAATTGGGCATGATGTTGGCCTCAAAGCCGCTAACGATTTTGGCATTCGGTTGCAGAATGGATTCGCGGAGATAGGCGTCATCTGCAATCACGGTGCGGCCGTCGTTCAGGAGAACCGGCTTGTTGTAGAGGCCCTTGAGGATGGGGCAGCGTCCCTGTTCGTTCAAAAGGTGGCAAGTGGAGCAGCCATTCTGCGTGAACAACGCTTGGCCTTGCTCGGCGAGTGTGCCGGTGGAGCCGCCGCTGGCCCAGTTGTTGTAATCGTCCTGGTTGCGGACGTTGAGGTAGCCAATCATCTGAGAATGGCGGTCGCCGCAATATTCGGTGCAGAAGATGCGGTATTTGCCGGGTACGGTGGCGCGGAACCAGAGAGCGTCGTAATGACCGGGGACTACATCATGGCGAACGCGCAGAGCTGGAATGGAGAAGCTATGGATGACATCTTCAGATGCCATGGTGAGTTTCACTGCTTTGCCAACCGGCACGTTGAGTTCATTCATGCCACGGTTGCCATCGGGATACTGCAGCTTCCACATCCACTGTTTGCCGACTACGAATATTTCTTCGGCTTCTTTCGGAGGATTCTGCGAGGTGTAAAACAGTTGAGCGCCCCACCAGAACATGATGAGCATGACGAGGAAGGGAATGATGGACCAGGTAATTTCGAGAACGTTAGAGCCGTGCACCGGGACAGGATCCACGCCTGGCTTCTTCCTGTATTTGAAGGCGAAGCCAATCACGCCGGCAAAGATAACCACCGTCATGACCAGAGAAACGGCATTCAGGAACCACCAAAGCAAATCGATTTGGCCTGCTTCTTTGGAGGCAATGGGAGCTACAAACGGAATTTCGGCCAAAAAACGGTAGCTGCTAGCCCACATGAGGCACCTTCTTCCAATTCATTGCAGATTGCTCTTTCTTCTCGTTTCGTAAAAATGTAAAAATCGTGCCACCCAGGATCAGAACAGTTAAAGCTGCGGCCAGTTTCATGATGTTGGTAATGGCCAGCGTGTACTTGCCTTGGGATTCGTCCCAATGAAAACAGAACAATAGAATGTAGTCGCTGGCAGTGCCGATCTTGTGATTAGCCGCTTCGACCAAAGCCATGCGGATATCCGGGGAAGCATAGGCAACGCCATAAAGATAGCGGGACATTCTGCCTTCGGGGGTGGCCACCATGATGCCGGCCGCGTGGGCGAACTGTTTGGTTTTTTCATCCCAGACATATTTCCAACCAACGGCTTCGGTCAACTTGCTGATGGCGTCTTGCGTACCTGTGAGGAAATGAAAACCATCGCCATAGCCGGCGCGGTGGAATTCTTTCGCGTAGAGGGCTTTCTGTTCGGCTGCGACGGCCGGCGTATCAGCGGGATCGAAGCTGACAATCAGAACGTTGTAATCGGTGCCGGGCTTCATGGGCAGACGGCTCATGGCCATCGTGGTTTCCTTCATGCTCATGGGGCAGACACTGGCGCATTTGAAGTAGACCAAGGACAGTAAAACAGGTTTATCGCCGAAATAGGCGCGCAATGGTTTTGCGGCACCAGTTTCGTCTTTGAACACGAGGTCCAGAGGAATTTGGGAATCGAGCTTCTGTTTGAGATCGACGCCGTTGGCGATGCGCGGCCGCGGGTATTGTGCCGGAGCCAGCGATGCGCCCAGCAGGCAGGCAACTAACACCCAGCGATAACAACTACTGAACATTCTTGTGGATCTCTCCTGAAATCATTGGACGCTCGTTACCTTGTGTCTGCGCTAATGGATGTGAGAATTCGCGTCCCTGGCCACCAGGAGTGGTAAGTCCGCGCGGTGCGTTGGCGTCCACTTGAAGACGGCTCACGACAGCGCCAATGGCATCGTTGATGGGGATGTGCATGCGGCCTGCCTGATCGCGGCCCATGGTCGCCAACCCCTTCTTTTCGGTTTCGCGCATCTCCGGCAGGTCTTCCCAAGGGTGCACCTGAACTTGTGGCGAAGGGGGAATGACGCGATCGGGGGCAAGGGCGCTCTCCGATGCGCCAACAGGATGAGTATCCTGAAAATATTTCTGCACGCCCAACATTAGAATGAAGCCGGCGGCAGCCAAGCCCGCCACGATAATGAGAGACCAGATTACGATGGGTGCTTTGACATCGTTGCCTTCGTAATTGGTGCCGTCGTGGCCCAGAACCGGAGTAGAGGAATTGGGTTTTGAATCGTGGTCGCTCATGCGATCACCTCTCTTGGTAAGGATGGACTCAAGCGTGTGTCTTTCAAAGGCAGCAGCGGACGTCTGCGAAGTTGCGTGATGTAGTAGTAAACCCAAATTCCGCCAATGCCGAAGAAGGCCGCGAAGTCGGTCCAATAGATGTTAAAGCCAGGGCTGGTGTGGAGCGCAGGGCTAGCGCTGACGCTGGAACCACGGAAGGTGGGTTCCACCAACCAGAACATGTAAATGGCGTTCACCACAATGATCCAAAGCGTGACACGAATCAGGCGGCGCGGATCTTTCTTGCGGGACTGGGAGAGCAGGGCAAGGAAGGGAATGGCGAACATGGTCAAACCGACGAAGGTGGCGATCGCTTTCCAAAAGCCATCGGTGCGGTCAAGGTACCAGGTGATTTCCTGCGGCAGGTTGGCCGGCCAGATGATGATCAATTGCGAGGCCGATAAGTACGTCCAGAAAATCGTAAAGGCGAACAAGAGCTTGCCGAGGTCATGCAATATAGGGGCATTCACGCGGTTTTGGAAACGATCTCCCTCAGACGTAAGAATCAGGGCCATGATAGAGAGCGCAAAGGTTGACTGCACGTTGGCAATCAAGACCATGCCGCCGAAAACGGTGGAGTAAAACTGATTGTCGACCGACATGATCCAGTCGATATAAGCGACGGTGACGGAGAGAACAAACACCAACAGGGCCGGAGCGCTGAATTTGCGGAGCTTGTCTTTGATGGTGGGATCGCCTGTCAGATCCTGCTCATCCGAAAGCTTAGTGAGACGCCAGACGAAGAACAACCAAAGAGCGAAGTTGAAAGCAGTGCGAAGAGTGAACCCCCAGAAATTGAGGTAGCCTGCTTTGTGCTTCAGAAATTCGTTGGCGGCGACATTGGCCTGAGTGGCCCATCCATAAATGTCTTTGGTACCCAACAGGATGATCAGAAAGAAGGCGGCAATGAGAGGCATGGTGCGCGCGCTTGCTTCGAGATAGCGCCGAATGGTAACGCCCCATTTACCGCCGACAACGTTATTCAGCAGCAGAATGCCGAGGCCGCCAATGGGGAAGCCTGCCCAAAACAGGAAAGCGAATAGATAGCTTTGGAAGAACTTTTCGTGATCGGTGAAATAGCCTGCTGCGCAAAGAAACAAGCCCGCTACGCCGATGATGCCGGCGGTGCGTTCGACACCAGCCGCTTTTGAACCAAGCGTAATTTCGGGTACGGCGATTTCCGCCGCGTGGTCGTGATTACTCACTTACTTCCTCCGGCGGGGCCACCGCCCGTTTTTGCTTCGAAGCGTGTTGCGACATCGGCAGGAGCGTTCTCGCTCAACTGCAATGCGCGGATATAAGCCGCAATCCGCCAGCGGTCGTCCACTGCCACGCGCGATGCGTAACTGTACATTGATCCGTAGCCGTTGCTCATGACGTCGAAGAAGTGTCCGATTGGTGCATTGAGCAGGCGTTCGTCGTGATAACTGGGCGGCTGGCGCAAACCACGCGCTACCACCATGCCGTGACCGTTGCCCAATCTGCCATGGCAGGGCGAGCAGTAGATGTTGAAGCGTTCTTGTCCGCGCTCCACATCTGCTTTGGTGATCTGAATCGGAATGGCTTCTACGTCTTTGCCGTTGACTTTGCCGGTGTAGCGGGCTTCATCCAAGTGCAATTGGCCGCGTGCCACGGTGTCTTCAATTTGCGGGCGTTCGGAACGGCCGTCGGAGAAGAAGTTGGTGGGCGCATACACTTTGTAGCGAGGTTGGGTATGCATGTCATTTCGGCACGCGCTGGAAAGGAGCACTGCAGCTGTTACCAGCGCGAACGCCGCTGAGCGAGCCATTTTATTCGGGAACATAATGCACCTCCACGCCACCCAGCGAATTCAGGAACTCGACCGTTTGATTGGGCTCGAATTTGGGATCTTCGGATTCAATGCAAAGAAAGAATTTATCGACGGAGGCTCGCAAGAAGGCGGGCACGTTGAAAACCGCATGATAAGGCCTGGGCAAACCGTTCATGGCGAGCATGGATACCAGCGCGGTAAGCGCCGAAAACAGAATCATGCATTCAAAGGTGATGGGGATGAACGCCGGCCAGCTGTTCAGAGGCCTGCCGCCGACATTGTGCGGATAGGCGATTCCGGCAATCCATTCCAACAAGCCAAGGCCAAAACAAACGCCCGTGCAGCCGGCGATGAGGACACACATGGCGACCTTGTTCTTTTTGAAGCCGATGGCTTCGGCCAAACCTTCTACCGGCATGGGGGCATAGGCGTCCATCTTGCGGTAACCTTCGGCGTAAGCTTTTTCGCAGGCTTCAATTAATGCTTCGGGTGTGTCGAATTCAACCAGGGCTCCGTGGAGCCCTTCGTAGCGCTTTGTGCTAACCGCGTGGCTCATACGTGTTCCTCCACCGGAGCAGCATGTAGATCATGATGCACTTGCTCGCGAACCTCAAAGATTGAAATAGAGGGCAGGAAGCGGACGAACAGGAAGATCAGCAACATAAAGAAGCCGATGGTTCCCGCATATGTGGCAATGTCCCATTTGGTGGGAACGTACATGCCCCAGGANNCCGATGTTGACGACAATGGAGATAGTCCAGACCATGGCTAAGTTGTGGCGCACTTTCTGCGACCAAAGCAATTGCGGAATGGCGATGTTGCAGAGAATGAGCAACCAATACATGAATCCGTAAGGACCGAACATGCGGTTGGTGTACATGAAGGCTTCATACTTGTCGCCGCTATACCAGGCGAAGAAGGCCTCCGACCCGTAGCCGTAGGCGACGATCAAACCAACGCCCAACATGAGTTTGGCAGCGGATTCGATGGTGCGCAGAGTAATGAGATCGCGCATGTTGTACCAGGCGCGCAGCGGAATGACCAGCGTGAGCACCATGGCGAAGCCGGAGTAAACGGCGCCCGCGACGAAATACGGCGGGAAAATGGTGGTATGCCAGCCGGGCAATTGGCTGACAGCGAAGTCGAAGCTAACGATGGTGTGTACGGAAAGCACCAGCGGTGTCGCTAAGCCGGCCAAGAGCAAGTAGGCTTTCTGATAACGATGCCAGTGGATGGCCGAACCGCGCCAACCGAGTGATAAAACACCATAGATTTTTCGCTGAACGAGCGAAGGTGCTGTGTCGCGCAAGCTGGCCAAATCGGGCAGCAAGCCGACATACCAGAATACTAACGAAACAGTGCCATATGTGGAGACGGCGAACACGTCCCATTCGAGTGGACTGCGCGGTTGCGGCCAGAGCCACATGGAATTGGGGTAGGGAAGCAGCCAATAGAACAACCAGGGACGGCCCAAGTGCAAGATGGGGAACATGCCGGCGCAAGCCACAGCGAAGAGTGTCATTGCTTCGGAAAAGCGGTTGATGGACGTTCGCCAATCCTGTTTGACCAGGAACAGCACGGCGGAAATGAGCGTACCGGCGTGGCCGATACCGATCCNNACGAAGTTGATGATGGCGAATCCCCAAGCCACGGGAATGTTCAATCCCCAAATGCCAACGCCGCGGGTAAAGAGCAAATAAACCGCAAGCATTAACAGGTTGACGAAACAGAAGGAAATGAACGCGCCGACGAGCCACTTCTTCGGGGAATTCTTCCAAGGTAGATAGACAATGCCGGCGATACGGTCTGTGACCGTGGTGTAGTCAAGGCCGCGGCCCAGAACGATATTCGGACCGGGGTCGGGTATGAGCTCACTCGGGAGCTGAATATTATTTTCTTTAGCCTTCTCGATTGGATCCACGCTGACCTCTTAGCGCCTCATTGGAATTTCGAACATAACCTAGATAAGTCGTACGTGGACGGTTGTTCAAGTCGTCCAACAGACTGTAGTTGCGCTTCGACGCGGCATTTTTGGCTACCTTGCTATTCGGGTCGTTGAGATCGCCGAAGGTGATGGCTTGCGTCGGGCAGGCTTGCTGGCAGGCCGCAATGATTTCGCCGTCGACAATCTTGCGATTGTTTTCCTTCTCGGCTTTGATTTTGACTTCCTGAATGCGCTGAATACAGTAAGAGCACTTTTCCATGACGCCGCGGCTGCGCACCGTGACATCGGGATTGCGCATGCCCTTCAAGCTATCGGTCTCCCAATCGGAGTAGAGATAGAAGTTGAAGCGGCGCACTTTATAAGGACAGTTGTTTGAGCAGTAGCGGGTGCCAACGCAGCGGTTATAGACCATCTGGTTGATGCCTTCGTTGCTGTGAACGGTGGCGGCCACCGGGCAGACCACTTCGCAAGGTGCGTTTTCGCAGTGCATGCACGGTACCGGTTGGTTATAGGTTTCGGGCTCGTCTAAGCTGCCGTTGCCTGAATAGTATTGGTCAACCCTGATCCAGTGCATGTGACGGCCGCGGGCTACTTGATCCTTGCCCACAACCGCAATATTGTTCTCGGCTTGGCAGGCGATGGAGCAGGCACTGCAACCGGTGCAGATATTGAGGTCAATGGTCATGCCCCATTTGTGGTTGGGGTATTTCCATTCGCTTTCCGGATACAGAGTGAGTTCCTTGGGCACCGGCTTTTCTTCCATAGTTGGGAAGTTTGGATGCTCTTTGTATTCGGAGAATTCAGCGGCGCGCACTGGTTCGCGCTCTTCCATGGTTTGGGTGGCTTGGGTATTGGCTATTTCGTAGTGGCCGGCAACTTTCGCTACGCTGCCGGCAGCGATGAAGGGCGAGGCTGCGTCTTGAATGGCGTACGCGCTGTAACCGATCTTATTGCCGACCCGGCCGGAAGCCGTTCGTCCGTAGCCGAAGAATAGCGCTACAGACCCTTGTGCTTGATTCGGGGTGATCCAAACCGGCGCTGTGACGCTCTTATCCTTGACTGTTACCTTGAGCAGATCGCCATTGTGGACGCCTAACTTTTCGGCATCACTCGGACGAACCAAAACTAAGTTGTCCCAGGTGGTCTTCGTTTGGGGCTTAGGCAGTTCCTGTAGCCAGCCGTTATTGGCGAAGCTGCCATCACCGACAGTAGGATCAGGCTTGAACGAAACTTCCCATTCGCTGGCTTCCGGAGACGCCAAAGCGGGAAGAGAGGGAACATTACCCGCTAAAACGCTGGCGGCGGTTCCAGCCACGACGCCATTGTGAAGGGAAGTTTTCCAGAACGCGTCAAACCCATTAGGCGTAACGCCTTGCCAGTGGGCTTTGACTAAGTCATGCGGCGCGGCATCGGGCTTACCCAACAACACGCTCAGCATTTCGTGTGCTGACTTGCCTTTATACAGCGGCTCCACCAGCGGTTGAAGGATGGTGGCAGTGCCATCGAAGGCGCGCGCATCCGACCACGATTCGAGGTAATGCAGCGCAGGCACGTGCCAGTGGCTCCAGCGCGAGGTTTCGTCGAAATAGGGACCAAGCTTCACCGTGAGGCGCGCTTTGCGCAGGGCCGATTCAAAATCTAATGAAGCAGGCGCACTGTAAACGGGGTTCGAATCGAGAATCAGGAGGATCTCAACATGGCCGCCATTTAAATCGGCGGTGAGTTCTTCGATGGTGTGGGTGTCGGGAATAGTTGATTCCAACACTTGCACTGTGGTGCCTACGTTGCCGAGAGCCGCATTGATGGCATAGGCGGCCAGATGGACGCTTTCCGGCTGATATTCGCCCGGGATCACAACGCAGTGGCCTTTGTTCTTGCTTAGGTCTTCGGCCACTTTGCTCAACCAAGCAGGCGCGGTGCCGGTGACTTCCGGCGCGGCCACACCTAAGGCTTTCGCGAGTTGATAAGCGATGGGCGCGATGGCAGCGCTTTTGACTGGGAAACGATGATCGGCGAGAGATCCGCCGACAGAGGGAGACGACTCAACGGCGTAATAGCGAACGGGCGTTTGGCCGTTATCGACGGCGCGTTTGGCGGAAAACTGGCGCGCATACTTGAGCGCGGCTGGACCGACGGTGAGGAAGTCACTCTCAAGACTGAGGATGACGTCTGCCTGCGACAGATCGTAGCTCACGAACGCGCTGCGGCCAGCAATTTTCTTAGCAGCGGCGGCTACGGCGGGATTCAAAGAAGGTTCGTGCGTGTACCACTTAGCGCTGGGCCATTGCGCCAGCACGGCGTCCATCTGGCTGATCAACGTAGGCGACGTGGTGGTGGCCGTGAGGATGGCTAAACCTTCGCCTTTGCGTGCGCCAATCGATTGCGCTTCCAAGCTCAAGGCACCGGTGAACTGGCCCCAGGTGCTCAAACCGCCCTTGAATAGGACCGTTTCGGAGCGATCGGGATCGTACAAATTTAGCAGCGACGCTTGTTCAAAAATGGTGGTGGAACCAAGGCTGGCCGGATGATCGGGATTGCCTTCTACCTTGGTGGGCCGATTCATGTGGCTTTCCACCAACACGCCGCGGGCATAACCGTTGGTGGTGAAGGCGGTGGCATAGAACATCGGCTCGCCGGGAATGATGTTCTCCGGTTGGCGAACGTAGGGAACGATGGATTCCTTCGGGAGTTTGGTGCAAGCGGCCGCGCCTGCCATGGCGAGCGAAGCGCCCATGACCTTCAACAGATTGCGCCGGTCGACTCCTTGCGGAATCTGGCCGGAGAGGCCGGGGAACTCCTGTTCCACATACTCTTTGAGGTCTTCCGATTCGGCGGCTTCTTCGAGTGTTCGCCAGAACTGAGGGCCGCGCCCGGCCGCGAGATTTTCCCGCAGCTTCGTGAGATCGACTTTTTTCAGAGGCTTGTCGAGCAGCGTCTCTAAGGATACGAGCGCACTCGCCTGCGTTTTTTCGTGCTCGTTCATATGTCCATTGGGGTGAGAGGGCGAATGTTCTTTCATCGGTGGCACGTCACGCAATCTGTTAATGACTGCACATGGTATTCCTTGACAAGTTGAGGACCCAATTCGGCTTGGTTCGCCGGGTATTCGTAGGCCGTGTTAAAGATATCCGCGCCACGCCGCCTGATGAGTCTCTCGGGGTGGCGATGGCAATCCACGCACCAGTTCATATTGAGCGTGTTGACCTTGTAGACCAGCGGCATCTCAGAGACGTTGCCGTGGCAGGCCGAACAGCCCATTCCCTTGTTGATGTGGATGCTGTGGTTGAAATAAACGTAATCCGGCAGATTGTGGACTTTGGTCCAGGCGATGGATTTGCCGCTGGCCCAACTGTCGCGAATCGGCTGCGTGGCTTCGACGTTGTTCCAGATCTGAGAGTGGCACGACATGCAGGTTTCCGTTGCCGGCAAACCAGCAAAGTGTGAAGTCTCTACGCTGGTGTGGCAGTAGCGACAGTCGATGCCATCGTCTTTGACGTGGTGTTTATGACTGAAGGCAATCGGTTGTTCCGGCGCGCTCTGTACCGACGTGATCCAACTGCCGCGGTCAATCATATACGCCACACCCAAAGTAGTGGAGGCGAACAGGACCACCCCGGCGAGGGACACCTTGAAAATTGTGTTCGAACTTGGTCTAAAAAGTTGTGCCATACGGAGATCTACAACTCATGGGATGGTATCAAGTGACACTCACCACAATCAACGAGTATAGAACGAGTCTTTGTGGAAATTATACGTTCTGGCAATAATTCTTCTCGTTGAACAATAAATTTTGCGGTGAGGGTCGATTTTTCGCTTTTTGACGCGTCGCGCCCTTGTCGAAAATAGTACATTTCGTTCAACCTTTTTATCACACTAAAAAACACAAATGTGAATGGATGTTTCAGGTGCTTTTTCAGACAAAACTTACCCATACCTGCGGGATCAAAGAAGAAGTAAAAAGGGTAAGCTGAGATTATGCTGTCGGTCGCCATGCAGTCTTTGACGTGCTCTTTCTGCCGGAAACCTCAGTCGGCAGTGCAAAAACTCGTAGCAAGTCCAAGCGATACCGGGCGCGCCTACATCTGCGATGAGTGCATTGCTGTATGCACCGCGATCGTGAAAGAAGAAGCACCAGCGGCGGCCGCCGAGTCTGAACCAGCCATTGAAGAGGGCCATCCGCTGCTGAGTCATCCGTTAGCATCGGAATTGTTTGGCGCGCTGGAATTGTGGATTAAGCGCGAATCGTTAGGCGAAGATGGGGCCGAAGAACTAGGTACGGTACGGACAATGGCGAGTGAGATGTTTCGCGAAGAACGCTAGTCGGTTTGCTGGCTCACTTTTCCGGTGTCGATTAGCCAGCCGGAGCCGGACGAGTCTTTCACAACGCGTAACTCATTTTTATACTTCGACCCATCTTTGAACAGCAGCAAATAGACGCAAATGTAGACGTTGGGCTCGTTACTGCGGCAGTGTTGATAATCATGCTGTGCGAGGCCGCCATGGTTGCGATTGCGCTTATCTGTTTCGCTTTCCCATGCCGATTCAGAATTTCTGTTGTGGAAACCGTTGCTGTATTGCGCCCAAGCGGCGGCGTAGTTGCCCGAATCGCGGTAGTTGAGGTACTGGTCGGCAAAATTTTTCACCTCCTGCACGTCGGCGGCTTTGGCATCGCCCGGGTTGGGCGGAGGTTGTGGCGTGGGCTTCTGTAGGGCGAACCAAAGGCCGGCGGCGATGAGCACAACCAACCCGGCGGCAATGGGCAACAGATAGGAAGGTTTGGCGGGGACTGCGGATGGAGCGGCAGGCATTGGTGTGGCGTTGGGCGCCGGGTCGGTTGTGGCTGCGGTTCCGCGGATGACTTGGGCTAAACGCCCGGCCGCGGTGTCGAATTGGCCGCCGAAACCGTCCAGCCACTGCACGTTCCCCAGAAAGTAGAGAAGTTCTTTCGGCGGTTGAATATCGTTGAGCCGGAAGGTGAGGATGGGCAGGTTTTGCTTATCGGCTAGCTCTGCTTCGCGGGCAATTTGCTTGGCGGCCACGGAGTGTTCGGAGAGCAGGAGAACGAAGTGGCGGCTCTGCTGGAGACCGTCGACGATAGAGGCGGCCCATTCCTGGCCAGGCGGAATGTCACGTGGTGCTAACCAGCAGGAAATATTTTCGCGCTCGAGCGCTGCGCACAGGCGCTCCGCCGCTTCTCGGTCTTCGGTTTTGTAACTGATAAACACATCTCGCGACATGAACCGACCCTCCTACGCGAGGATATCAGCGCGGTTACTTGTAGACGATTGTGCTCTCGCCGGCATACTTGTGGTAATCGCGGAAATCAATTTCGTTCTTCGTGCAGAACGATGTCCCGCGCCGGCAAGCGATATTGGCCGCATGCACCGGCAACACAAACATACTGGTACCCAAGCGAATCGATTCGTAATCAATCGCCATCTCGGTGGAATCGTAAGGAAAATCTTTTGGCACGTGATCTGCCTGAAATTCGATGCGCCGCACGATGCCCGTGGCTTTCTCTACCCAAACTGCGCCACTGTACTCGGGCCGCAATGCTTGGCCGCCGACTTGAATGGTCCAGTTCTGCTGGTTATGGCGGAGCGGTACGACAAAATTGTAAATAGCCGTTGGCGTTCCTTGCAGCGATGTCGATTCCGAAAATTTGAACTTGGCCGCATTGGTTAGGAACAGCCCTTGCAAGTAGCCGGCAAACTCACCGGTGGAAGTTGATCCGCCGATCTCCATAATGCTCTTGTTGGTATGTTTGCCGCCCACTGTGATGTCGCGGTAATCTTCGTGGCCGTCTTCATAGACGACCTTGGCTGTAACAACGTCAATGGCACTCCAACCGGACGAGCGGGATTGCTCCATATAACGTGTAGTGATCTGCTGGCAAACATAATTGGGCAAACCCTGCGTGAACGTATCGGCCCACTCCCGGCTGCGCGTGATCTGCTCATCATCGCCCGCTATCTTGGCGCGCTGCACGTCTTCGTTAGTGATTGTGAAATCGCCGCTATCTTTCTTGGAAGTGGAAGCGCTAGCGCTGGTCGAACTGGAACCAGGCTTGGTGGCGGCGGTCTTTGCTGCGGGTGGCGGCGCCGGTGGTTTTTCGTCTTCCGGGAACTCGTTTCGACCCACCGGTTTACCGCGTCGTAGTACAGGCCGGTCGGGCGCATCGGTGGCTGCTGGTTTTGCCAATTCCGCCGCAGTCTTCGCGTCTACGGGCGGTGCCATGGGAGTTGGCGGCGCACCGTCTTTGCCGGTGGCACCTGGCTCCGTACTCACGGGCCTGGCTGGCGGGTCTTTCAAAAGGTTGACTTTGACTGCCGTTAGATACGATTCATCATCTTCCGCCGCTTCGATATGAACGAACATCCCTTGCTCAATCGTCTTCGTTTGGATGGCTGCGGCGTCCTTGGTGAATACTGTTTTCGCGTCGACCGTCATTGTGAGCGTGCGCTGATCATCCGTCACGATCACCAACTTCGCCGCTTCGTTAGAAATCACGAAGCCGTCAGCCGCCAGCGTATTTACTGCGTTGTCGGCACCCTTTTCGCCCTTCTTGTTCTTTTGACGTCGGGGAATCTGCAGGCCGCCGCCACCGGGACCTTGGCCGGGCGGATACTGACCAGGAGGATATTGACCCGGCGGATACTGACCGCCGCCTGGTGGATATTGGCCCCCGGGCGGGTACTGGCCGCCTCCAATTTGCGCACTCGCGGGAATCAGCATCGCCGCAGCCAAAAGACAACTTCCGCAAAGACGTTTCATATCCATCTTCTACTTTAGATGGCTTTTCCGGGCTGTGGGGTTTCCATCAACTACCACCTCAACAAAACCAGTTCCGAACAGAACCCCGGGCCCATGGCCGCCAGAATGCCGTACGTGCCCGGTTTGGGCCGGTGGTTCTTCATCGTCTCCTCCAACACAAACAGCACCGACGCCGAAGAAAGATTCCCCGTCTTGCGCAAGCATTTCCACGAAAGGTCAAGCGCGCCCTTCTTCAAGCCCAGTGCGGCTTCCGTGGCATCCAGCACTTTCGGGCCACCGGTGTGAATCACCCAGTTCTGGATGTCCGAGCGTTGCAGGCCGTTGTCCGCCAGGAACCCATCCGCGTCGCGTCCCAGGTTTTCCATCACGACGTTGGGTACTTCGCGCGACAAAATAATGCGGAAGCCTTTTTCGGTGATGTCCCAGCCCATGACGTCCTGCGTGTCGGGATAGAAGGTGGATCGAGTTGCGAGAATTTCAGGGCCCGGTGCCGCATCGCCGCACTCACTGCCGGCAATCACCACCGCCGCGCCGCCATCGCCGAACAAACCAGTGCTAATCAGGTTCGCTGCGGAAAGGTCATCCGGCTGCACAGTGAGTGAGCAAAGTTCAACCGATAGCAGGAGCGCCGCTTGTTTCGGATAGGCCTTTACATAATCGGCCGCGCGCGCAATTCCTGCCGCGCCCGCCACGCAGCCCAGTCCGAAAATCGGAATGCGCTTGGTGTTGGGGTTGAGCTTCATCTTATTGATGAGCCGGCCTTCAATCGACGGGCTGCAAACGCCTGTTACTGAAACGAAAAAGAAGGCGCCGATGTCTTCCGGCTTGACGTTGGCGGCCGTCATGGCGTGACACACAGCTTGTTCGCCGATGGCCATCGTGGTATCGATCCAGTGATTGTTGGCTTCGCCCCAAGATTTCAACGGGTACGCGTCTAAGGGTAGCGCCAAATAGCGTCCGTCTACCTGTGCCGCGGCATGCAGCTTTTCCAGTACCGTGAACCGTTCCAGGCGCGGCCCCCAATACTTGCGGAACGCTTCAATCAGAACATGTTGTGGATAGTAGTGGGGGGGAAGCGCGGAAACGGCGCTTGAGATTCTCATAGTCGTTTTGACAAAACGCCCGATGCCTGGATAAGATGCCCAAATGTCGCGGCTCAGGCTTATTCATTGGAATGCTGCCGAGGCCGAACGTTACGTAAAATTATTAGAAGATGCAGGTCACCGCGTCGAGTACTTCCCCGAGTTTAGCCCACAACTGATGCGTGAGTGGCGGACGAGCCCGCCGGACGCCTTTGTCATTGACCTTTCGCTCCTTCCTTCTCACGGCCGCGAGATCGCCATTGCGCTGCGACAATCGAAGAACACGCGCCCGATTCCCATCGTGTTTTGCGAAGGTGAAGAAGAGAAGGTGGCGAAGACTCGCGCTCTTTTGCCCGATGCAGTATTTTGTCCATTCTCGCGTTTAAAAAGTTGGGTGCGACAGCTCAAAAAATCTGCCGCGCCGGTGGTGCCTGTTTCGATGATGGACCGTTATGGCGCGCGCACGACGGCACAGAAACTCGGTGTTCGCGAGGGCGATGCTGTTCGTTTAATAGATGCGCCGCGCGACATGCCGGGCGCCCTGGGAGAGTTACCGCTTCGAGTGACTTTTGTTGAATCATCTCCTGCCGCGGTCACCCTCTTGTTCGCGATCGATCCGCAAACGTTTTTCCAAAGGCTTTCGGAGTTTCGATCTCTTGCCACGATGACCAAGTTATGGGTCTGTTGGAGGAAGGGTAAGTCGATGGGAGGTGGTGTCTCCGAACGTTTGGTTCGAGAGACTGGTATCTCACTCGGCTTAGTTGATTACAAAGTCTGCTCGATTAACGAAATTTGGAGTGGCCTCTTGTTTTCGTATAAAACCTCGACAAAGTAGGTTCAAACTTGAAACCGTGCCCGTTTCTCCTCAGTCTCGCTGTTTTGATCCGTGCGACGGTGGCTCTCCTCGCCGGGTTCCTTCCTGCTCGCCGCGCGGCTTCTGTTGATCCCGCCGTTGCTCTGCGCAAAGAGTGAGGCCTTGCGCCAAATGCCGCAATGTTCTGCGCGAATGCCGCTGTTGGCGGCAAGCAAGGTCTCCCAAAACCAACAAAATAGGCACACCGGGAATGGTCTTTCAGATGCACCGCTTCTCCAGCAATGAAGTCCGAAAACTCACACGTTCATCCCGATAGCCACAGATTCGCGTATTTGGTCGCCGTTGGTTGCATTCTCGCGGGACTCTCAGCCTTACTCGTGTCAAGCTCTGAATACACGGCGACGATACACCACAATGACAGTTCGTTCGCGTCTAAACCGGCACCGTAGAATTGACGCTAAAAGCCACTCCACTACTGCACGGCCATTACCAGGGCCTACCGAAATGCGGCTTTGTTCTCGTAACGCGCGCTTGTATCGTAAGAAGCGGACGCGCGCGACTACTTAAACCCCGAATGCTCTCCACCATCCCACTCAGCGCCCGCGGTAACTCCGGCGCACTCGCATTCGCATAGTGCGTCTGACCTTCACGCTGTAGTTGTGAATGTTCGCATGAAACGCCGCCTGCGCCTGCGCCGCCGTCTCGTCCTGCTGTGCTTGCAGCAGTTGCGCCAACTCAGCGTTCTGGTCCGCAGTCATGGCAAACTGCATGGTCGTCAGTGGCAACCGTCGCTCACCGCGCCCGAATCTTTCTCAACCGCCAACGATGGCCCACACTCCCCGCTAGCGCAACGCATGCAAGATCGTTAATTTCCCCGCGAACCCGCTGCTTCGGCTGAGCCCCACTCAGGCAACGAGCACACAAGCTCCCACTGGAATTCTCCACATAGTATGTTCAACGTAGCGCACTACTTTTCGGTGACCGGAAAGAAAAGTGACATTGTTCACAGATGCTCAAGTTCGTCATCATTGGCGCAGGGATCGGTGGTCTCACCGCCGCCATCGCCCTCCGCCAGCGCGGCATCGACGCGCAAGTGTTCGAGAAAACGCCCACCCTGCACGACGTTGGTGCGGGCATAGCTCTCTGGCCGAATGCGGTAAAGGTGCTCCGCAAGTTAGGTCTTGACGAACACCTCGCCGCCATCAGCCTGACGAACGTCGACGGAGCGATCCGCCGCAGTACCGGCTACTATCTTGCACGTACTTTGGCGGCTGAGTTACAACGCCGTTTCGGCGGTGGCATGGTCATTCTTCACCGCAGAGACTTATTGGAAGTTTTGGCCGGCACAGTTGGCCACGATAACATCCATTTTGACCACGCGCTGTCGAATCTGAGCGTCAGCGAAAACGTTGCCACCTTTGCCAATGGCTTTGCAGTGAAAGCCGACGCGTTCATTGGCGCCGACGGCCTACACTCCGTTGTGCGTTCACAACTTGGTCATACGGACCAACCTGTTTACTCCGGTTACACCGCTTGGCGCGCCGTGGTATCTTTTCCTCGCAGCGGTTTCGTTCCCGCCGAAACATGGGGCCGCGGCAAGCGCTTCGGCGCGTTCCCGGTGCAGGGCGATCGCGTCTATTGGTTCGCCACCTGCAACGCTACAGCGGGCGAGCGCAATCCACCGGATGGTGCCCAAGCTCATCTGCTCTCTCTGTTCAAGGGATGGCATGAACCTATCGAAGCCCTCATCCGCGCGGCCGACGACGCCTGCATCCTTCGCAACGATATCTATGATCGCGACCCATCACCCACCTGGGGCCAAGGCCGAGTGACTCTCTTAGGCGATGCGGCTCATCCCATGACTCCGAATCTCGGGCAAGGTGCTTGCCAAGCCATCGAAGACGCTTGGCAACTCGCCGCCTGTCTCTCTACTCAGTCAGACGTAGCGGCAGCTCTGAATTCTTATGAGACACGTCGCATCAAACGCACGACTCCCATCCTTCTGAGCTCCCGACGTATTGGAGCTTTCGCGCAACTGGAGAATTCACTCCTCTGCACCCTGCGTGATACCGCTGTTCGACTGACCCCTGACAGCGTCACCTATCGAAGTCTGGAGTCAGTAATTGGCTACGACGCGACAACGGCCAGCACTTCCTTACATTAGCTGAAGATGTCATTAAGCAAACGGGCGAGGCGCAGACCGGCCTTTTTCAACTGCTCTCGCACCACAGGCCGCATCTCGTCCAAATACTTCTCGTCCACAATCACGCTGCTCCGTCGAACCTCATCCGGCGCTTCGGCACAAGTAGCGGGCGAAGCGGCATCCATCTTCGCCATATCCAGCCGTTTGTATATGCTTGCCAGTGCCACCCGGTGTGACTCCCAGGCCCAGTCTTCCTCAGTTCCGGTCGCCGCAGCCACGCGGTCCTGGTCCGTCGATTGATCCAGTTCGTCGTTCAATTCCGCCGCCAGCGCTTTATCATCCACTCCCATCCGTCCTACCAGCGGACCATCCCACAGCGCGTGCAAGTTGGCGGCATCATCCACGCCCATGGCCAATTGTTCACAATTGCCGCCTTGGTCGGCGTTGGTACTGGCATGCAGAGGCTGGTGGAGGTCGGCCACAAAGTGAATCAGAAATCGCAGCGCATCCTCATCGGTAAATCGCGAATCCGCGTCGGGATCATTCGCCTTCAACTGGGTTGCGAACATGCGCACGCGGGCAGTCGCGCAATCGTCATTCGGGCACCGGTCCGATAAATTCGTTCGGCTGTCCTGCCAATTCAGATCGATAAAGTGCCAACTGGCCGTTCCGGTATCGCCCTTCACTTGGTCGGCCCAGACCGAAGCCGCCGCCATCGCGTCGGCCACTGCTTCTGGTGTGTTGTCGACTTCCAGCAGTTGGGAAACGCGCAGCAGGGCCGCCGGCGTCAGATGCCTGGCTGCCACCCGGGCTACCACTTGATGGCCCTCGTCCCACCAACACAAAGCCAGCGAAGGGCAGAGCAGCAGCCCCACCAGCGCGACTGAAAGAAAAGTTCGCATAAAAACAGTAGTTTAGCTCGCTTCCTGATCAAAAGCCATTACGCGCCAAGCCGCAGAATCTTAGTGAGCCGCGCTAAGATTATTGCATTCTCTGTCACTCATATGATATCTTCAGAACAAGGCGGTACCAGGAATGGACTTCAATCGACTCACTGAAAAATCCCAAGAAGCCATCCGCTTGGCTCAATCCACGGCGGTCAAATACGGCAACCAACAAGTAGACATCGAACATCTCTTGCTCGCTATGTTGGAGCAAGAAGGCGGTTTAGCGCCATCCATCCTGTTGCGTGCCGACGTTAAGTTAGAGGCCCTTCATAAACGCCTCGTTTCTGAAATCGAAAAACTTCCTAAGGTCAGCGGCGGTGCCACCCGCGCCGATCAGGTGTATATCACAAATAGGCTATCGCAACTTTTCAATACCGCTGAAGAGCAAGCGAAGCGGCTCAAAGATGAATACATCTCCATTGAGCATTTGCTGCTGGCGATTGCTGACGATCAGGGCGCCGCGGGCAAGATTCTGCGTGAATTCGGCCTGAGCCGTGATCGGTTAATGAAAGCTCTCATGGACGTCCGCGGCCATCAACGCGTGACCACCCAAAATCCAGAGGCCACTTACGAAGCGCTACAGAAGTATGGCCGTGATCTGACCGATGCTGCGTCGAAGGGCAAGCTTGATCCGGTGATCGGCCGCGACGAAGAGATTCGCCGCGTTATACAAGTGTTAAGCCGGCGCACCAAGAACAATCCAGTGCTGATCGGCGAACCGGGCGTCGGCAAGACGGCTATTGTCGAAGGTCTCGCGCAGCGCATCGTGCGCGGTGATGTGCCTGAAGGGCTTAAAGACAAGCTCGTCGTCTCGCTTGATATGGGCGCGCTGATTGCCGGCGCAAAATTCCGGGGCGAGTTTGAAGAACGCCTCAAAGCCGTACTCAAAGAAGTACAGTCGGCGGAAGGCCGCATCATTCTCTTTATTGACGAGTTGCACACTGTGGTTGGGGCAGGGAAGGCCGAAGGCGCGATGGATGCCGGCAACCTGCTGAAACCCATGCTGGCGCGTGGCGAACTGCATTGCATTGGCGCCACTACCTTGGATGAATACCGCAAATATATCGAAAAGGACGCTGCCTTAGAGCGCCGTTTCCAAACGGTGTTTGTGGATCAACCTACGGTGGAAGACACCATCTCGATTCTGCGCGGTCTGCGTGAGCGCTACGAAGTGCATCATGGCGTCCGCATTAAAGACGCGGCCCTGGTGGGTGCAGCCGTTCTATCCAATAGATATATCAGTGACCGATTCTTACCTGACAAGGCCATTGATCTAGTGGACGAAGCCGCCGCCAAACTGCGCACTGAAATCGATTCCATGCCAAGCGAATTGGATGAGATTTTACGGCGCACTATGCAACTGGAGATTGAGCGGGAAGCTCTGAAGAAAGAGAACGACACCGTTTCCAAAGAACGCCTGGCGCGTATCGAGAAAGAACTGGCGGAACTCAAAACTAGTTCGGCCGCTTTGCAGGCGCAATGGAAGAACGAAAAAGAAGGCGTACAGCGAGTACGCACTTTGCGCGAACAGATTGAGCAAGTGAAAGTAGAAATCGCCCAAGCCGAGCGAGCGTACGACCTGAACAAGGCCGCTGAGTTGAAATACGGCACACTCACCGATTTGGAACGCCGCTTGAATGCGGAACAGGATCACGTCTCGGGCAAGCAGGGCGCTACCCGTTTGCTCAAGGAAGAAGTGGACGAAGAAGATATCGCCGAAGTGGTGAGTCGCTGGACCGGCGTGCCGGTGTCCAAGCTGCTGGAAGGCGAGATGAAGAAACTGCTCTCGCTCGAAGAAGAATTGCATGAACGCGTCATTGGTCAAGATGAGGCGGTCACCGCGGTGGCCGAAGCCGTTTTGCGCGCGCGTTCGGGTTTGAAAGACCCGAAGCGGCCGATTGGCAGTTTCCTGTTTCTGGGGCCTACCGGCGTCGGCAAAACCGAACTGGCGCGGGCCTTGGCTGAGTTCTTATTCGATGACGAACGCGCGATGGTTCGCATCGACATGTCCGAGTATCAGGAGAAACACGCGGTCTCGCGGCTCATTGGCGCTCCTCCCGGCTACGTCGGCTATGACGAAGGCGGCCAACTTACCGAAGCCGTCCGCCGCCGCCCTTACTCGGTGGTTTTGTTCGACGAAATCGAAAAAGCCCACCACGACGTATTTAATACTCTGTTGCAGGTTTTGGATGACGGCCGTCTCACAGATGGGCAAGGACGCACAGTCGATTTCAAGAACGTGATCGTCATTATGACGTCGAACATTGGCAGCCACCGCATTCTGGATTACAAGGGTGCTTACGAAGGTGCTGAATACGGACGCATGAAAGAAGCAGTGCTCGGGGAACTACGGCAAGCCTTCCGGCCGGAGTTTCTGAACCGTTTGGACGAAATTATCGTATTCCATGCTTTAACGGAAGAGCATCTTAAGAAGATTGTCGACATCCAACTGATGGGTCTTCGCTCTCGTTTGGATGAACGGCATATCAGTTTGGAATTAACAGACGCTGCGCGGACTCGTCTAGTACGAAGCGGGTACGATCCTACTTATGGGGCGCGACCGCTCAAACGCGCCATTCAGCGTGAAGTAGAAACTCCGCTCGCGAAACAGATTTTGGGCGGAGCCGTTCGCGACGGCCAAACGGTTTGGATTGATGCCGATACGGCTGGGACGGGTTTGCGGTTTGAAACCAAAGCTACCCAGCCCGTCGGCGACGCGGTGCATGTCTGACCGCGTAGTTTTGTAAAGAGTGTAGTGAAGAGATTTGTGAAGAAAAATTAGTATGTAAATCGAATTTCGATTTAGCACGTCAAACTG
>PMQB01000092.1:0-26098 GCA_003169195.1 Bryobacterales bacterium | reverse complement strand
TCAGTTGTCGAATTCGTTCGCCGACATTATCGAGAAAGCTTCGCCCGCCGTCGTTAAGATCAGTTCCTCACGGGTGATCAAGGCGTCTGAGCAGCAAGGCAACAACCCACTAATGAACGACCCGTTCTTTCAGCGGTTCTTCGGCGGTCAAGGCGGCAATAGCGCGCGTCCGCGCGATCAACGCGAATCCGGCCTCGGTTCTGGCGTGCTGGTTTCTTCGTCCGGATATATTCTGACGAACAACCACGTGGTAGACAAAGCGACCACTCTTAAGGTTGAGCTGTCGGACGGGCGTATCTTCACTGGCAAAACAGTGGGTGCCGATCCACAGACTGATGTGGCGGTTGTCAAAATCACTGCCGACAACCTACCCACCATGCCTTGGGGAAATTCAGAAGCAGCGCGCGTAGGTGATTTGTGTTTTGCCATTGGCAACCCATTTGGGCAAGACCACACCGTGACCATGGGCATTGTGAGCGCCAAAGGCCGTTCACTTGAAAAGGGTCTGCGCGTGCAGAATTTCATTCAAACGGACGCCGCTATTAATCCTGGCAACTCCGGTGGCGCTTTGATCAATGCGCACGGCGAGCTGATTGGGATGAACACCATGATTCTTACTGGCGGCAATAGCGGTTTTGGCGGTGAAGGCGGCAGCATCGGCATCGGCTTCGCCGTTCCTTCAAACATGGCCAAGGGCGTGTTTGACCAACTTGTGAAGAACGGCAAAGTGTCGCGCGGTTATATGGGCGTTTCGCTGGGCGACGTTTCCGCGGAAACTGCTCGGCTGCTTGATCTGAAAAACAAAGGCGCCGCAGTTTCGGTTGTCAATAAAGGTCAACCCGGCGAAAAGGCTGGACTGAAGCCGGGCGACATTATTATCGGTCTTGATGGCAAGCCTGTAAACAGTGCGGACGAATTGACCATGTCGATTATTTCTCGGCAGCCCGGTCAAACGGTCGATCTCGAAGTGAACCGCGACGGCAAAACGATGAACTTGAAGGTGACCCTTGGGCAGCGTCCCGGTGGCCTTGAAACCGACAAGTCGGATGACGGCGATGATGATTCGCAAAAAAACGGCGATAGCAACGACGGAGATGCGGTAACGGTGCGTGGCATTCATGTGGAAGGTTTGACATCTGAAATCTCCCAGCAACTTGGAATTGGCTCTGGCACCAAGGGCGTGGTTGTGACGAACGTCGATGCCGATAGCGTCGCGGCCGATACCGTTGCGCAAGGTATGGTGATTATGGCTGTGAACCGCCAACCGGTGGCCAATGTTCAGGATTTCAAACGCCTGATGAAAGCGGCTGATGGTAAAGAAGTTCTCTTGACCTTCAATTTCCGAGGCCAAGTGAGCTATACGGCGGTACCCGCGAAGTAGTAGTTTGTAACCCTTAGAGAATCGGCCTGGAGTTGGGGCACTCCCCACTTCAGGCCTTTTTTAGTTTTTGAAAAATGTGAGTGCAGTAGACGCAAGTAATCGTAGCAGCCTTTGTGTGATTTTTGCATCGAATGAATAGAAAGTAGGAAAACGAATTGCCGAATAACAACTTCCAAACTCTGCCAGCGTTGCCCTTGAAGAACACCATCCTCTTCCCGGGATTGCTGTTGCCGTTGTCGGTGGGCCGTGAAAGTTCCCTGAAGGCAGTGCAGGGTGCGTTGAATACGGAAGAGAAAGAAATTATTCTCATCGCCCAACGCGACCCGCAGGTGGAGAATCCCGAGCAGGACGATCTCTACACGATTGGCACGAAGGCCGTTATCCGAAAATCCTCGCGCCTGAATGATGGCGTGATGGAGATTTTAGTGCTGGGTACCGAGCGTGTGGTTGTCGTCAAGCTCGACAATTCTGAAGGCTACCTCACCGCGAAATATCGGATTCTCGCGTTGCCGGAAGACGGCGGCTCGGAAGTAGAGGCCCTCTCGGGTGCGTTGCTAGAGCTATCGGCGAAAGCCATCACTCTGGCGCAACCCCAGACGGCGCCCGAGATGACGCGCATGTTGGCGGGCAGTGACGATCCGCTGAAGCTCGCTTATCTATTAGCTAGTATCTTCAGCCTTGACGTTGTGCGTGAGCAGGAACTGTTGGAAGCCGAAACACGCGTTGACGCGCTACGTCTGATTCACCGCTATTTGTCGCACGAATTGCAAGTGCTGGAACTGCGCCAGAAGATCGCTTCTACGGCTCGCGACGAAATGTCGAAAGAGCAAAAAGACTATTTGCTCAAGCAGCAACTGCGCGCCATTCAGCAGGAACTTGGCGAGAAAGACGGCGAGAAGGCCGAAATCGAATTATTGCGCGAGCGTTTCGAAAAGGCGAACCTGCCCGAAGAAGCGAAAAAGGAATTTGAGCGCGAGTTGGCCAAGCTAGAGCGCTTACCCAGTGCGGCGCCCGATTTCCACGTAACGCGCAGCTATCTGGAATTCGTTCTTGATCTGCCTTGGAATAACCTGACCGAAGACAACCTGGATATTCCGCATGTTCGGGCTATCTTGGACGAAGACCACTTCGGCTTGAAGGAAGTGAAGGAGCGCATTCTTGAACATCTCAGTGTCTTGAAGCGCAATCCGGGAGCGAAGGCTCCTATCCTTTGCCTGGTTGGGCCTCCCGGCGTTGGTAAAACTTCGTTGGGTCAATCGATTGCCCGCGCCATCGGACGTAAGTTCGAACGATTCAGCTTGGGCGGCATGCATGACGAAGCTGAATTACGCGGCCATCGACGTACTTATATCGGCGCCATGGCTGGCCGGTTGCTGCAAGCCATGCGGCGCGCCGGTGCGCAGAATCCCGTTCTATTGCTCGACGAAGTGGACAAGCTTGGGCGGGATTTCCGCGGCGATCCGTCGGCCGCTTTGCTCGAGGTCTTAGACCCTGAGCAGAACAAGACGTTCCGCGACAACTACCTCGACATGGCGTTTGATTTGTCCAAGGTATTGTTCGTAACCACAGCCAATTCGCTCGATACAATTCCGCAAGCCTTGTTAGACCGTATGGAGATCTTGCGGCTATCGGGTTATAGCGAAGAAGAGAAGAGTCAAATTGCTCGTCGCTACTTGATTCCGAAGCAGCTCAAGGCCACCGGTCTTTCCGACGAGCAAGTAGAATTCACCGACGAAGGATTACAATCCATCATTCGCAACTACACGCGGGAAGCAGGCTTGCGGCGATTGGAGCGTGCGATCGCGAGAGTCACTCGCAAGGTCACGCTGCGGTTTGCTGAAAATCAAACGGACAAAGTGTTTGTTACGCCCGACGTACTGAGTGACATGCTTGGACCCGAAATCTTTGCCCAGGAACAAATGCGCAAATCCGTTCCTCCAGGCGTGGTGACTGGTTTGGCATGGACGGAAGCGGGCGGCGATGTTCTCTACATTGAGAGCGCGCTGTTGCCCAACGGTAAAGGCTTGACTCTTACTGGCCAGCTCGGCGAAGTAATGCAGGAGTCTGCCAAGATTGCCCAGAGTTACATCTGGTCGCATGCGGCGGATTTAGGGGTCGATCCCGAAAAAATCAAAGACAACGGCGTGCATGTACACGTACCGGCGGGCGGCATTCCGAAAGATGGACCGTCTGCTGGCGTGACGATGACCTCAGCCATGGCGTCGCTCTATACCGGCTTACCGGCGCGCAACGATATCGCCATGACCGGTGAAGTCACTTTGGCCGGCCTAGTGCTGCCCATCGGCGGTGTGAAAGAGAAGGTGTTGGCCGCTCGGCGCGCTGGCATCAATCGCGTGGTTTTGCCGCAAGGCAACAAGAAGGACTTGCGCGAGTTGCCTGATCATGTTCGGCAGGAAATGCAGTTCCACTTTGTCGATCGTGTCGAAGAAGTATTGTCAATCGTGATACCAGGGATCAACGTAAGGCCTCTGGCCATCGCTAGCTAAATCGAGTATTCACTTTGCACCAGGCCACTCGGATACGAACGAGTGGCCTGGTGTTTTAGTTTTATGTCGTTTGGCACGGCGCCAAACAAGGGGATACCTCTTCCGAGAAGCACCGGTATCTGAGTGATGACCAATCGCTGAATTAGCCCCTCCCGTAAGAAGCCTTGAATGGTAACGCCGCCGTCGATGTAAGCGTGCTCCACCCCACGTTTGCTGAGTGTGGCAACAACTTCGCTAGGATTACCGCTCATCAATTCACAGATCGCCCCTTCGGGTAGTTTCAATTCGGAAAGTGTGTTGCTGAGGACGAACACCGGTTTCTTGCCATAAGCCCAACCTCCGAAACCTAAGACTGTCTCGAACGTTTTGCGGCCGATGATAATGGCG
The DNA here is from genome assembly GCA_003169195.1 of Bryobacterales bacterium. Lineage (GTDB taxonomy): Bacteria > Acidobacteriota > Terriglobia > Bryobacterales > Bryobacteraceae > Bog-105. The sequence continues at coordinate 21,823 of PMQB01000092.1, read as the reverse complement.
TCAACGGAGGCTATGAACTCCTCATATCCATGCGGTTCGCAGTCTGCCGGCAGCCAATCAATGCCGCCGTCCAAACGTGCGATGAAGCCATCCAGACTAGTTGCAATAAAGACCGATGCTTTCATATCTCATGTGGAAGTGCTCATACTGTTAGGCGTGAAGGTCTGCGTTTGGAAAGCGATAAACAGCGCCGTCCAACGAGCTTCCGAGCCTGGCAACTCAATGAAGATACCGCCGTCCTGGTGGGAACCGTTGTCCTTGGCGAACGGACCCGGCGGGTTGCCTTGGTTCATGTGAATATCATGAACGCCCATCAGGCCGCCCGAATCGGCAAAGTATGATCCGAACGCATAGATCAAACCATTCGGATCGTTGAGTGCTTGATTAAGCAAGTCGGCTACCGCATCGTGCAAGCTGGTGTCGTTCAGATCGAGATCTTGCAGTAACGATGGATCCACCAGCGGTGTGCCATCGGCGTTCTTCTCAAGAATGTAATCGAGCCGTAGATCTGAGTTGCCGGTGTTCAACGGCGTGCGCCCGAGCGGCAAATTCTGCAAGCCTGTTGGGTCCGGCGGACTGAAATCGTTAATGATGAGATAGCGAATGTCCGACCCATCGGTGGACTGCACATTCACATCGACTTGCACGGACGTGCTGTTGCCGACGTTTAGAGCGAACCGGTAGTGCGGATTTGTTCCGCTGATGCTGCCCATCCCGGCCGGATCGCCTTTAACTACGCTGTAACTTGGGATTCCCATGTAATGCCTGGCGAATTCAGTATATACTGACTTTCCAGAATGCTGAACTCTTTGTTGTTGCTTATGCTCTTCGCACCCGTGAAGAGTGATGAAATCACCGGCATGGTGAAAAGCGCAAACGGGCCGGAAGCGGGTGTTTGGGTTATTGCTGAGACCACCGATCTGCCGACTCGTTACAGCAAAGAAGTGGTTACCGATGATCGTGGCCGCTATCTCATTCCCGACCTTCCTACTGCACTGGGTGGATCAGTTCAATACACTCGGGCTCGGCAAGGATACGCCGATCATCACTGGTAACTCGTCTGACTCACTGATCGCGCTAGTCGATGGAAAATTTGTAGTGCTGCGCGTCCCTTATCCGCTAGGTTTTTTCGCCAAAGGTATGGACGGCCGGATTGACGATCCGAAGACGGGTTGGCGCGGCAAAGGTGTGTGGACCACTTGGGGTACCCGGACACCATTTCACAGTGAGACAGGAAAAGGGACAACCAGTAAGGTTGTCCATTTTCAAATCAGACCAAACCCTCTGGCAGATTAGACGTTAGCTCAACGGCATCAGCTACCTTAGGATCTGATGACGCCACTTCCTGAACAAGTCCGACTCGCGCAATCAGAAGCAAAAACCAATCACTGGAAACGGTGGGGACCTTATCTTGCCGAAAGGGCTTGGGGCACGGTCCGCGAAGATTACAGTCCGAACGGAACAGCTTGGGAATATTTTCCGCATGATGCGGCGCGTTCGCGTGTTTATCGCTGGACGGAAGACGGCATTCTTGGGCTTTGCGACAACCATCAAGTGCTCTGTTTTGCGCTGGCTTTTTGGAATGGCAAGGATCCCATTCTGAAAGAGCGGCTGTTCGGTCTCACCGGCAACGAAGGCAATCACGGCGAAGATGTCAAAGAGCTTTATTACTATCTGGAAGCTACGCCAACAAACTCGTATCTAAAGGGCTTGTACAAATATCCACAAGCCGAGTTTCCTTACGAACAACTGCTAAACGAGTCGCGTCGCCGGACGCGCAATGATCCTGAGTTTGAACTGGAAGATACCGGTATCTTCAACGATCGTAAGTATTTTGACATTTTTGCAGAATATGCGAAGAACGATGTTGACGATATTTTGATTCGTGTCCGCATTGTGAATCGTGGACCAGATAAAGCGGAGCTGACATTTTTGCCGACGCTTTGGTTTCGCAATACCTGGAGTTGGAGTAACACTCCGCCTGAAGCAAGGCCGCACTTGGCGAAATCGGGCGAGCGTGGCATGTCGGTGGTGCATCCTGAATTGGGAAATTTCACGCTTACTTGCGATGGCACGCCGGAGATGCTGTTCACCGAAAACGAAACGAACACGGAGCGGATTTTCGGCTGGCGCGGCGCAAACACTTTCTATAAAGACGCTTTCCATGAGCACATCGTTCATGGCAAGAAGGATGCCGTGAATCCTGAGCCGCAAGGGACGAAGGCTTGTGCGATCTACCGATTGTCGATTGAAGGCCAGAATCAGGTTGTTTTGCATTTTCGTTTGGCGCGTGACGGCTCGGCAGAATTAGCAGAGCCTAAGTGGGATAGCGTTTTTGACGATCGCATTCGCGAGTGCATGGAGTTCTACGGAACGCTGGACGAGGGTTTGAACGAGGAAGCGCGCCATGTGCAGCGGCAAGCGTTTGCCGGCATGTTTTGGAGCAAACAGTTTTATCATTTTGTAGTGGAAAACTGGCTGGAAGGCGATCCGAATATGCCGAAGCCGCCGGCGCAGCGATTGGAGGGGCGCAATTCTGGTTGGCGTCATCTATTTAACGAAGATGTGATTTCCATGCCCGACAAATGGGAGTACCCGTGGTATGCGGCTTGGGATTTGGCCTTTCATACAGTCGCGATTGCGCCGGTTGATCCGGATTTCTCCAAGTCGCAACTCTCGTTATTTGTACGCGAGTGGTACATGCATCCAAATGGTCAGCTGCCGGCCTATGAGTGGGCCTTTGGAGATGTTAATCCGCCGGTGCATGCGTGGGCGGCTTGGCGCGTTTACAAGATCGACCAGCGGTTGAAGGGTAAGCCCGACCGTCAATTCTTAGAGCGTGTGTTCCACAAGCTGTTGATGAACTTCACGTGGTGGGTAAACCGGAAAGATTCTGAAGGCGCCAATATTTTCGAGGGCGGATTTTTGGGGCTCGATAATATCGGCATCTTTGATCGCAGTGCACCGCTGCCGAGTGGTTGGACGCTGGAACAATCGGACGGTTCGGCTTGGATGGGCATGTACTGCCTGAACATGTTGAAGATTGCGCTGGAATTGGCGCAAACCAACGTTACTTACGAAGACATTGCCAGCAAGTTCTTTGAACACTTTCTCTATATTTCAGACGCAATTAATCACCACGAAGGAAACGGCTTGTGGGACGAAGAGGATGGATTCTACTATGACCGGCTGCGTGTGACCGATGGACAACATACGCTGCTCCGTGTGCGTTCGTTAGTCGGTCTGGTGCCGTTGTTTGCCAGCGACACATTGGAGCAACAGAGTATTGACTGGCATCCTGGATTTAAGAAACGGATGCAGTGGTTTATAGACAATCGCCAAGATCTCACGGCCGGGTTGGCATCGATGACTGAAGGAGGTATGGAGGAGCGGCGCCTCTTGTCAGTAGTGAATCGCGAACGGATGGAGCGCATTTTGCAGAGACTGTTTAGCGAAACGGAGTTTTTGTCACCCTATGGAATCCGGTCACTCTCGCAATACCATGCCGCGCATCCGTACGAGTTACACCTGAATGATGAGAACTTTCGAGTCTCTTACGAGCCGGCTGAATCGGAGACGGGGACGTTTGGCGGAAATTCCAACTGGCGCGGACCGATTTGGTTTCCGATGAACTTTCTGATTATTGAAGCGTTGCAGCGATTGGACCACTACTATGGTGATTCGATGACGGTGGAGTTTCCGACAGGCTCGGGCAAACGGATCAGTTTGCGGAGCGCGGCGCAGTTATTGTCGATACGCATGGGCCAAATCTTTTTGCCAGATGAGCAGGGCCGACGGCCGGTAAATGGCGATAGCAAGATGTTGCAGGAAGATCCGAACTTCAGTAATTATTCGCTGTTCTATGAGTACTTCCATGGCGACACAGGCAAAGGCTTGGGCGCGAGTCATCAGACTGGATGGACCGGGCTGATTGCGAAGTTGCTGCAGCAAAGTGGGTTTCAGGCCTGAAGAGTTAAAAAGAGATGCCGAGTAACACGGCTAGCTGGTTTTGCTGTTCAGCCGGGATGGTATTGCCGTTAACGACGATCAGGCTGTCAGGGCCCCAGCGCGTATAGCGGATCTCCGGAGAGATGCGCAGCAATTTTCTTTTACCGATCTCCAGTCCGGCGCCCACTGTTACGCCGTAATGAGCGACATTCAAGCCGCTGGGGCTGCCGCGAAAGACAGGACCACCTTCAAAATACGGGCGGATTAGACCAGGAGTCAGACGAAACTTCGCTAAAACAGGAAACTCGAAAACAGTGTAATCGTACAAGGTCGAGGCGGAAAACAATGGCGGCGGTTTCGTGCCCACTTCAAGGTTGAAGGGATGATACAGAACGTCTCCTTCGACGGAGAGCCCCAAGGGAAGTCCCACGTCAATGGAACCGCCGATGATGTACTTACGAGCGGAATCAAAAGTGAAACTGCTGGGATTGAGAAGAACAGAGCTGGTGAGCTGCGCTCCGCCTTTCACCCCAAACGAAACGGACTGACTTGAAGCCGGAACCGAAAACAGACAGAGACTGATGAGGAAACTCCAAAGCCATTGCCTCATTTTTATAAGTGGCGGCTGACGGGAGGCAGTGTCAGAAGTCCTGTGGTAAGTCCGGCGGCGCCAATGCCAGCGGCGGGAATGAGGAACTTTGGATTCGTCAATAAGCCAGCGTGCGCGTTGGTCGGGGCTGCGCCTGTGGCAACCGGAGGTGTATCGCTGGAATGGCCCGCAGAGGTCGTTTTATCAGAATCCAAATTGGTGACCGATATCTTCGTGCCCGCCGCGAGCTTGAAATCGAGATCACCCGCCAGCAAAACTACTTTCGGTTTCTCTTCATTGCCATCGATTCGAACAGCGGAATTAGCCCCCAGTTTGATGGTGCTGCCTTCAGCAAACGAGAGGACGGCGGAACTCTTAGAAGTAGAAACGGTATCGCCAAGAATTACGGGGAACGATGTCACTCCCGGTGCATTCATGGAGTGCCCATTGAGGGCGAAGGGCTCGGCGCTGGTGACGGTGGCCAAAGGTTTGGCGCCGAACGCCGAAATGGCCAGGACGACACAGGCAAGTGTCGCTTGAAAGAATCGCTTCATAGAGCTGCTTTCTTTTTAAATAAATTAGGTAGATCTCCGTACGTTCGATGTGTAGAGGATGCTTTTTGAGATTTGGTTTCTAAATTTAATGCGTTTTAATAATCGGAGACGGGGGACCGGCATTGCCGCGAGTTCCTCCGCGGTCGCATGTTCGAGCGTGATCCGGCCCGTGATTGTGCCCAAGGGCAAACTCGAGAGCGTTAGATCTCTCACATCCGAACCAGCGATCGAGAGGTCCTGTTTCTGGAGGATCTGTACCGCTAGCTCCGATTGCTGACGGATGCCGAAGCGTGGTGCTTCGAGGAGAATCGTGTAATCGCCTGGAGCAACGTTATGGAAATCAAAATGTCCGTCCGCTTGCACCTGTGTGGAGCGCGGCCGGCCATCGTCGATTTCGAAGCTACGCGAATAAAGCAGAAGTCGAAGTTTTCCGGTTTGCGCCGATTCATTCACGCCTTCGACCTTTCCGATATCGCAGCCAGCCTCTCCAATCGCAAACGAATCTCAGCGCTTTTGAAGTCCTGCCCATAGTTCACTTACATGGGCTCCGCCGCATCCGGATCAACAGTGCCAGGAAGAAAGTAAACCGCCGAGTCATGCCGCTCCACTGCAACAATGTAGCTGCCCGCCGACAACTGCAACAATGTGTGACCTCCCTGCGGGTCCGTGGTGCTACGGCTGACGGCAGCAAAATGATGCGGCCTGGTTTGCGACCAGCGACTCGACAACGGCACCGGTTACTGGTGAGCCATCGGCATTCAAGACGCGGCCGCGAATGGAACCTTCAGGCTGAAGTTGAATGGTGATGGGAGCTGACTCCTGCCCGGCGCTCACAAGAAAAGAAACACGATTCTCCGCAATCAGGTGCCTTGGCGCTGCCGCAAACGCATCATAGAGACCTGCTGCGATGTTGTCGATCCGAAATACTCCGTCGCCATTCGTGCGTGCCTGGAGGCTGTCGCACTTGGGCTCGGGAACATCGCGCCCATGACAAACCGTTACGGTTGCTCCGGTTAGCGACTGACCGGTGGCTGCATCCACAACTCGTCCGGACAACGAACCTGTATTTCCCTGCGCGGCTAGCGTGAAAGCGAGAAGTGACGCCAGCATACTTACATTTTCGCTTGTTACTTTGGGCCGGCGATTCGTTGTTACCGTAAGGCGGTCAGCGGCTGGTTGTAAAGGCTTTCCAGCCGCCTATTTTTCCGCTTTGATGCTTCTACAACTTCTCGTTTATCGCAGGACGGGTATCGCGAAGCAGCTAGGTGGCATAGATGAACGTAAGCGAGCGGGCGGAGGAGAGCGATTTCATGCAGCGCCCACTCATGTGAGTGATAGAGACTCGTAAGTTTTACTGAGGCGCAACCAACCCCTTCCGGATCGCAAACAACACCAACTCTGCCGTCCGGTGGATATTCATCTTTTCCATCAGATTCGCGCGGTGTACCGAAACTGTATTCACGCTGAGATCCAGCAGCCCGGCAATATCCTTGTTTGATTTGCCCTGCGCAATCAACTGCAGCACCTGCTTTTCGCGCGGCGTCAGCCGGTTCAACTCATCATCCGCTTCGTGAGCAACATACTTCAACCCGCTACCCATATAACGCTGGCCATCGGCAACGGCTTTGATTGCTCCTACCAGGTCTACGTCAATGGCCGACTTCAGTAGATAACCTTTTGCGCCCGCGTCCAACGCATTGCGTACATAGTTGTCTTCGGCGTGCATGCTCAGCACCAACACTTTCGTTTCGGGCAGATGCTTGGCAATTTCCTTGGTGGCTTGGACACCGTCCAGTTCCGGCATGGACAAATCCATGACGACGACGTTCGGCTTCAATTCCTGCGCCATGCGAATGGCCTCGACGCCGTTGGCGGCTTCGCCCACGACTTTCATGCCCTCTTCGTCTTCCAAAATGCGCCGGAAGCCGCGTCGAACCAGGCTGTGGTCATCTACCAATAAAACCGTAATCTCTTCACTCATACGAATCTACCTTTGGGAGCCGATGATCGACTCCGCTAGTTTGTGTTCCTCTCCAGTTTTTGCAACGAGTTTTGTTTGGTCAAGCGGGATGTTCAGCGTCAGCGTGGTGCCTTCCCCAATGTCGGAATGGATGTCCAACGTACCACCCAGCAATTCGGCGCGTTCGCGCATGGCAATAAAGCCTAATCCTTTTTGCTCCGGCTTTTTGTGCGGTGGCAAGCCGCGGCCGAAATCTTTGATACTCAGAGTAAACGTGGTGGCTGAAAATGTCATCTCTATAAAGGCAGTCTTGGTGCCAGAATGTTTCGCCGCGTTGTTTAAGGCTTCTTGCACAATACGGAAACAGTTCGTCGCCGGTTGACCCGTGATCCGCACTGGCTGCCCATGAATCAAAACCGTCGTTTCGATGCCGGTCTGCTTTGTAAACACATCGGCATACCACTCCAAGCCTTTCACCAATCCATCGTCGTCAATCACTGCCGGGTGCAGCATCTGTGACAGGCTGCGCATTTTCTCGATAGTGTTATGCACAATCTCACGCACTTCGCTCAATTCAGTGCGAAACGGCGAATCGGGCGGCAGGCCTTTGCGTTCGGCGCGCGAAAGCATGGCGCCCACCGCAGTCAAGATCTGCCCAAATTCATCATGTAATTCTCGCGAAACGGAACGCAGCACTTCTTCCTGCAAAGTAATCAACCGGGCAGCAAGGATTCTTCGCTGCTGGGAGAGCGATTCGATCCGGTCGAAAATCTCACGGTTGGAATAAATCAAGTAGAGGCTGGTGATCAGAATCGCCAAGATGGTGGCGGTTAGAAATGCGTAGATGTCGCGGCCCACTCGCTCATAAATCACCGCCACTTTCTCGTCGGCCCGTTCCTCCGCTTCGTTGTTGCGCTCGAGCAATTGCGATACCCGCGTGGCCAAAGCCTCCTGACGCCCAAACAAATTCGTCGATGCCAAAACTCGCACAATCCCCGCGTGCCCTTGTTTGGCCGAGGCAAAGACATCGTCAAAGTTCCGCCAGAATTCTTTGAGCGTTTTGATCAATTCCGTGTGTTGATCCGAATTACGGGTAAGAGGATCAACTTTTTCCTCTTCTTCGATCGCGTCCTGAAGATCGACGCGCAGGCGGTCGAGATCATTCCTAGCCTCCGAAATGGCTTGCGTCTCAGGGCCGTTAATCATGCTCAGATCGCGCATGTCTCGCAACTTCAGCCCGATTGTATTGATATCGCCCTGCACGCGCACCAAAAGCAGCGAATCGTGGCGGTTCAAATCGATCGTATCGGTTTGCAGCTTGCGCAAGTGGTCGAGCTGAAGTAGGGTATACGACGAGAACCCGGCTACGGCGGCCAAGGTAATCAGCAGTCCCAGAAGGAGGCGAAGGGTGGGTGAATTTGTCATTTCAGACGCTTGCCCAATCATAGAATGTCGCCAACACTAATGGGACGCGCATAATAGAATGACGATAGTTCCTGACAAGATGTTGCGCTTCTTTGGCAACTCCTTGAAAAAATGGGGCATCCATTAATGCATGCGTCCTCAAAAACGTTTCCAGATTCTTTTTTTTGCTGTCGCTTCGGCTGTAGCGCTCTGGGCAGCACAGCCCAAGTGGGAAAAGCCAGTGGAAAGCTGGACGCCAGACGACGTTGAGGCGCTTTTGGCCAATTCGCCTTGGTCTGTGCAGTCGGTAGCGGTCATGGAAGATCCTTACGATGCCAAGGAGCCCGAAGTGGCGGGCCCGCCCGACAATGGCCAAAAGGGTGTGGGGTCGAATAAACCTGCTTGGGACGGCGGTGTGGGGCGCAACCGAATGGGCCACTTGGCTTCGGTTCCCGTGATGCTCCGCTGGGAAAGCGCGCTGCCTATCCGCCAGGCGCAGAAGGATTCACCCGCGCCAGACCAGTGGTATGTCATCAGTTTGGCTGGCTTGGTTCCAGCGGGGCGCTATCGCGCGGTGGGTAAAACGGAAACAACTTCATCCAGCGATGACTCGGTTGACGCGCGCAACCCAGAAGAATTGCTAGAGGCCTTTATGCAGTTCTCGAAGATCTCTCAGAAAAGCGGACCTGATCTCCAGCCCGAAAATGTGAAGCTCGACCCGGCTACCGGCGTCGTCCGGATCTTTTTCTCGCGCAAGACTGCGATTGATCCGGAGCAAAAAGAGGTTCTCTTCACAACCCATTTCGGCAAACTGAATGTGAAGGCTAAGTTTAAGATTTCAGCCATGAAATATCACGGGAAAATTGAACTCTAAAAAATGAAGAAACTCCTTTGGTTGTTAGCGGTATCCCCTCTTTTCGCGGGTCCTTCGGTAGAGTACCGCTTGAGCTTCCCAAACGCAGTTCATCACGAAGCGGAAATCACCGCAACCTTTCGCGGCGTTTCTCAGCCTTTGCTTGAGGTTATGATGAGCCGCTCGTCACCGGGCCGCTACGCGCTGCATGAGTTCGCCAAAAACGTTTACGACTTTCGAGCGACAGATGCCGCTGGCCATCCGCTGAAAATCATTCGACCCGATCCATACAGTTGGAACGTTTCTGCTGAAACTGCGAGCGCACATGTCCCCGCCGTGATTGTTCACTACACCCTATTCGGCGACCATGCCGATGGCACGTATGCCGGCATTGACGAGACGCACGCCCATCTAAACTTGCCCGCCACTTTGGTCTGGGCGCATGGTTTCGAAAAGGTCCCGTCGGTTTTGACGTTTGAGATTCCCGCCAATTCCGGTTGGCGAGTGGCCACACAGTTGAAGCCCGAAGCGAACGGTGCTTGGTCGGCTCCCAACCTGGAATGGTTGATGGATAGCCCGGTGGAATTGAGCGCTCATGCCGTAGCGGAATGGCAGGTGGGAAATCAAACGTTCCGCATGGCCATGCATCAGCGCGGTTCGCCGGATATCGTTAAGGGCTACGCGAAAAAGGCGCAGGCGATTGTGCTGGAAGGCGAAGGCATTTTTGGAGCGTTCCCAAAATTCGACAACGGCACCTACACCTTCCTGATGGATTACCTGCCCTATGCATTTGGCGATGGCATGGAACACCGTGATTCCACTTCCATTAGCGGGTCATTTGATTTGAAGGAGTCCGGTGATGAAGCCATAGGTACGGTTTCGCATGAGTTCTTCCATGCTTGGAACGTGCGTCGAATTCGGCCGAAGTCGCTGGAGCCGTTTGATTTTGAGCGCGCCAACATGTGCGGTGAGTTATGGTTTGCCGAAGGGTTCACCAGCTATTACGGCCCGCTCATGATCAAGCGCGCGGGCTTTTCTACGCTCGATCAGTTTGTCCGCGAAGTCGGCGGCAGCGTCAATCGTGTAATAAACGGACCAGGTCATGACGTGTTTTCAGTTGTGGAAATGAGTGAGCAAGCGCCGTTCGTCGATGCGGCTCGCTCGATTGACGCCACAAACTTCCGCAACACTTTCATTTCCTATTACACCTACGGTGCGGCGCTGGCCTTTGGCTTAGATATGAGCATTCGGCAGCGGTTTCCCGGTAAGTCTCTAGACGATTGGATGCGCGCGATGTGGCGGCATCATCCCGATATAGAGAAGCCCTACAAGCTGAAAGATTTGGAGAGCGCTTTGGCGGAGGCAACCGGCAGCCCCGAGTTTGCGGCCGATGTGTTCACCCGCCACATTCAGGGCAGGGAACCGCTGGACTACGCTGGGCTGGTAGCTGCCGCTGGCTTACAACTGCGCAAAACACATGCCGGTAAACCGTGGATTGGTGCCACCCGCCTGGATGCAACCAGCCAGGGATTGAAACTCACAGACGTAGTCTTGCGTGGTTCCCCGCTGTATGCAGCAGGCTTAGAGATGGGCGATGAAATCACGCAATGCGACGGCAAGCCCATGAAGAAAAGCGACGATTTGCAATCCTGCGTTGCGAAACACGCACTGGGCGAGCAGGTCACGCTAGAGTTTAACTCGCGCGCCGGTGTAAAGAACGCCACGGTCAATCTGGCGGAAGACCCCGCCGTGGAACTAGTGACATTTGAAAAAGCGGGCGTGGACGTGACTGACCAAATTCGCGCGTTTCGGGCTGCCTGGTTAAACTCGAAGGCCTTGGGTAGACCGCAGATCGATCCAGTTGTAAACTAGTAGAAGTCTCGTAGCAGCAATGTGGTAACAGAAAACATTCCTTGAATCCATGTACACTCTGTCTTGCAGGGAATGCGGCGGGAACCTGCGTCGGTCCAAACGCCGTTTTATTGATCGCCTGCGTTATCTCGAAGCCTATCGCTGCCAAGGCTGTGGCGCTCGTTACCACGTGACTCTGTCGTCGCGTCTGCGTTTGGCACGCTATGCGAAATGTCCAAAATGCCGCTATCAAGACATCACAGCCATGAAGCGAATCGACAAGATTGACCGCATGCGCGGTGGCATCTTCAACCTGATTCACCGAATGCTGGGCGGGCAGCTTTATCATTGCTGGTTCTGCCGTTTGCAGTTTTATGATTTGCGTCCGCGGCGTACCAACGTGAAATGGAGTGACGATTGGTTAAAGGGCGGCAACAAGCAGCAAATGTTCCGCGAACTTTGATCTTCCAAAACTTTCGCGCTTCGTCGGATAGAATGCAGAGGGTTGGTTACATCCACTATGCAAAGACGACGTTTTCTTTCTTCCTCCCTGGCTGCCGCCTCAGCTCTTGCGGCTTCGGGCGGCGCTCTTTTGAAGGCGCAAGCCAATCAGGCGCGCGAATACTACGAATTGCGCTGCTACAAGATGCAAAGCGGCGACCAACCAAAGGTGGCGCACAAATATTTAGCTGAAGTACTGATCCCCGCCTTAAACAGGCAGGGTCTGAAAACCATCGGCGCGTTCGATCTTTATCTGGGGCCGGAAACGCCGAGCCTCTACCTGTTGATTCCTTCAGAATCCCTGGAAGCGTTGGTGACCAGTGAACTCAAACTCGGGCACGATGAAGAGTATCTGAAGGCCGCAGAACCATTCGACGCGGCGCCTGCCAATTCACCTGCCTTTGCGCGCATTGAAAGCTCGCTGATGATCGCCTTCGAAGGCTATCCTAAGCTGACAGTCACTCCCGCCACTGCCCAAAAGGGTCCGCGCGTCTTTCAAATGCGAACCTACGAAAGCCCGAGCCTTCGCGATCATCGCCGCAAAGTGGAAATGTTCAACAGCGGCGAGTACGACATCTTCGCCAAAGCCGGTTTCTGGAACGTTTTCTTCGGCGACACGCTCATCGGCGCACGGCGTCCCAACCTCACTTACATGGTGAGCATGCCCGATTTGGCCGAACTCGATGCCAAATGGAAAAATTTCACCACTCATCCCGACTGGAAGAAACTAAGTTCCGAGCCTCGCTTCACGTTCGAATCCATTGTCTCGAACATCTCGAATCTTATTCTGCGCCCCACGGCGTACTCGCAAATCTAAAACGGACGCTGATACGCTGTCTCTGTGCGTTACGCCTTCATCAGCTTTTTCTTTGCCGCTTTTGCCATGGCCGCCGATTTACAAACGATCCCGCTCCAACCGGCGGGATCTTCTGCTTACAACCCAGGGCCCGAGCATGATGCCACCACTGCGAAAGATGGTCAGCCCGGAGGCAGGCCGGTTATTCGGCTGGCAAATGTCAGTGATCCAACGCTCACCTTCTACCCTGCGCCAGCCGCCAACAACTCTCATACGGCGGTAATGGTGTTCCCCGGCGGCGGCTATGGCATTCTCGCTTGGGATCTGGAAGGAAGCGAAATTTGCGAGTGGCTGAATTCCATAGGCGTGAACGCCGCGCTCGTGAAATATCGCGTACCACAGGCACCGCACATTCCCCGCTACGAAGCGCCGTTGGTGGATGCAAAACATGCTCTGGCTATGGTGCGCGCGCATGCAGCGGAATGGCAGATCGATCCGCATCGGGTGGGGGTGATCGGCTTTTCAGCAGGTGGACATTTGGCTGCTTTGTTGAGCNNGGACATCTCGCTGCTTTGTTGAGCAATTCCGATACTCGCCCCGACTTTGCAATCCTGATCTACCCTGCTTATCTCACTCCTGAAACCGACCGCACCGTATTGGCGCCCGAGTTCACCGTCACACCGCAGACACCGCCCACCTTTATCGTCCAAACGGAGGATGATCCGGTGCATGTGGAAAATAGTCTTGTCTATTACGCCGCGCTCAAGAACAATAAAGTTCCGGCGGAAATGCACCTGTTCGCAACCGGAGGCCATGGTTATGGCTTGCGCAAAACCGCCGAGCCCGTTACCCAATGGCCAACACGAGCGGAGAATTGGCTGAGGACGCGCGGCTTGCTTACTTCGCCAGCTCATTGATACTCCAATAGCCGGGCCTTGCTCTAACCACGGCGTCTGCGTGGTCTTTGATCTTCACAACAATTTCGTGGTAAACCGGCTTCTCTTCCGCCGCCGGCACGAAGCTGAGTTGATACTGGCTGTGCACTTCCTTGCCGATCTCTGCCAAATCATCTTCCAAATGGCGCAGCGTATTGAATCCCAACTGCCGGCCGCCGGTATATTCGGCCAGTGTCTTCCCAACGTTTTGCTGTGCTGCATGCGCAATTTCCGCAAGCATTGCCAGTATGTCAAAGCCGCCACCCTGCGCCTGCAATTCCCCGGCCTTGGTAGTGAACGGTGTTACGTATGCCGAATAACTCGCCGTGTAGATGGTGACGTTCTGTTGCTCGGCTCGCGTGAGAAGATCGCCCACTTTCACCTTGCTGTCTCGGTCGCGCGCTTCACTCAACAGCAGGATCACGCGCCGTCGTCCTTGCGGCTTCAACGCCAGCATCTGTACCGCTGTATCCACACCGTCCAATATGCGACCTGCATTGCCGCCGCTAGCAGTAAGCTTTTCGAAAGTCTCTTGGATCGGCTCCCAACGCGTTGTGAAGTTCTGCACCGTCTTTACTTCACTGTCAGTTGTCACAACAGCCACTTCGCCGCCGTCTCCCGTAATCCCATCCAGCATCGCCGGCATCTTCTTGATCTTCAAAAGAGCAGCTTTTGAGATTGAGCTGGTTTGGATAACCACCACCAGCGAAACTTGAGATTCGTAGGTGCCCCAAGGCTCGACCGTCAGTCTCTGCGGTCGGTCGTTATCGAGCAATTCAAAGTCGCTTGCCGTTAAGCCCCAAACCCGTTCGCCACTCAGCGTCGAAACAGTAACGGGCACCACCACCAGCGGCGCTTGCGTCTTGAACGTGGGCTCTTGCGCCCCCATGCACATCACGCAAAACACCAGCCACAACGCCAATCTCACCCAACCCTGTAGCAGCATTTCGAAACAAGGACGCCTGCGCCCACTCCTTCGTTGCGCTGAATCGTACCATAAGCTGTGGACGCATTTAACTCGATCACGAATCCTGATTTCCTGGTCTTAGGCCTTGTTTGGTATGTCGTCTTTCTATTGTCCACAACGTGCCATGAAGCGGCCCATGCGCTGGTGGCCAAATGGGGCGGCGATTCTACGGCATTCGAAGGTGGACAGGTGACCTTGAATCCGATCCCGCACATTCGCCGTGAGCCGTTAGGCATGGTGCTCTTTCCGATCATCACCTATGTGATGTGGAACTGGATGATGGGGTGGGCCAGTGCGCCTTACAACCCAACCTGGTGTCGCGAACATCCTAAGCAAGCGGCCAGAATGGCATTGGCTGGCCCGGCCGCGAATTTCTCACTGGTGATCTTGGCTGGTCTGGCCATTCAAATCGGTGTACACGCCCACTTCTTTGTCCAGCCCGACCAGATAGACCTGCCCAGCGTAGTAGAAGCGGCCGCGCCTGGTATTGCCGAAGGGATGGCAAAGTTCCTAAGCCTCCTCTTTTCTCTCAATGTCCTGCTGGGCACGTTCAATTTGATTCCGGTGCCCCCGTTGGATGGTTTTAACGTGGTTCCACTGCTCTTGTCGGAGAACGTAGGCCGTCAGTACTTGGCATGGGCCGATTCGATGCGAAGCTATAGCCTCATCGGCATGGTGTTGGCATGGGTGCTATTCAATAAAGTCTTTTACCTAATTTTCTTCAGTGCTGTGCATACGCTCTATCGCTAAGGCTTCTCTGCGCGATAAGACTCATGGGAGACCGTCGCCACGAGCGGGCATTCAGTATGAACGATAACATTCGAAGTGCGAGTACGCTGAGCCTGCGTGTTCCCTTCAATGCCCCGCACAGACGGAAACAGCCGACTGAGCTAGAGAAGGCCCGCGCCGAAACAGAGCGCATCCGAGAGGAAGCAGCAGCCGCGCACGAAGCAGCAGCCGAAGCGCGGACTCGCATGCAGAAATCGGCCCGCGATGCGAAATTCCGCTTGCGCGCCACCGCTGTCATCATGATGACGGCTGCCTTGGTGAAACTGGGTTGGGAGGCGGCGCACGCACCTGATCCAGCGCCCATGCCTCTCGTCGCCCAAACTTTGCCGCCCGCTGGTGTCGCGAGTGCCAGCAAATCTCGTCAAACCTCTGATAATTCTGCTTCTACCGATGCCAGCCCGGGAGCGAAGGCCTTGGAACGTCTCCGTACTGCGTTTCATGCTTTTCCTGAAGAAGACCAAATGGACCTAGTGCGCGAAATCAACGAGAGATACCCTGGCCCCGGTGTCGCTTGCCCCCTCGTTTGGACCGACGGTGTCCCCGCTTTGTACGTAGGCGATCCAAAGGGAAAGGCCCCGCCTTCAATGGTGAATGCCCTGAATCGTTGCGCTTTAGAAGCCGAAAAGCTGCGGATCGAACGGGACGCAGCCTTTAAATAGCATCAACTGACCTTCCAATAAAGCGAATACCTCTCATCTTTCACTCGATAAAACGGCTCCATCCGAACGTTACTGGTCCCTCCGCTCGCCTGGAACGTCATCGGTTGATCGCCCGGCTTGATCCACTCATCCAACCGCTTGCTGTTTGCCTTAAATTCCGGAACTGCCAAATTCGCCGCTCTCTTCAGTTCTGGCCCCTCCGGTCCAAGCTGTAGATCTGGGGTGAGCCCCTCACGCCCTAACCGGCCGGCCAAAACCAGCGGCCCATACAGGACGGCGCGCATCCTATGGTCATCCGCCATCATTTCCGAATGCAATCCCATCGGAAGCGAGATCTCCACTCGGTCGCCCTTCGCCCATACCCGTTTTATCGCCAGACAGCTTCCCGGTCCAGCAGTCACTTCGCTCTGCTGGCCGTTAATTCTCACACTGGGGCTGGCCGCCACCCAGCTTGGCACTCTGACGCGCAGTGCTAACGGAGTTGACTCTGCCGCTTCCACAATCAACGTCGTTCCTGCTTCATCCGGGAAAGCCGTCTGCTGTCGTAACTTGAAGTTCTTCTCCTCCCAATTCAATTCCGAGGCCACAAATAAGTTCACATAAACGCCCTGCTCATCCTGAAAATAAATGCTGTCGTTGAGCTTGGCGTATTCCTCCGTGCCTGTACCTGTACAACACCAGAAGCTGTCATACTTCGTCCCGAAGGCCCGCCACGAACCAGGCACGACTCCCAAATAGTATTGCGTCTGGCCTTCATCGTTTATAGTGCCAACCCGGTGATTCAACAGCGCCCGCTCATAGTAATCGAAAAACCGCACGTCCCCCGTCCACTCATACAACTGCCGCGTCAGCTTGAGCATGTTGTACGAACAGCAACATTCGTTCGTGGCGTCTCCCAACTGCAACTCTGCCGCCAGCTGATTCGGACCCACCAGCCATCCTTCGTTATTGCTCGTACCGCCGGTTACATACGTCCGCGTGCCCACCACCTCTTGCCAGAAGTATTCCGCCACATCGCGAAACCGCTGATCGTCGCTGATCTCATACCGCCGCGCAGCCGCAATCACTTGGGGAATATGCGTATTCACATGCAGCCCGCGCAGTTCATCGCGCCGCAGCGCCAGCGGATTCAAGAAACGCTTCTTGATAAAACGATCGCCCGACTGCGCATAACGCGCATCTCCCGTAAGCGCAGTCAAGCTATACAGCGTCTCTCCCATACCTCCGAATTCCGTATCGAGCGCCATCTGCATCTGCGGCTCACTCAATCCGCCCGACCAGTGGTCCGCCCATTCCGCCATCCCCTGCAACACCGTCAAAGCTTGTGCGTTACCGCAATGCTGATGCACATCCAGCAGACCCGCCATGATCTTGTGCACCGTGTAGAAAGGCGCCCAAACCTTCTTCCGCGCGGCCAATCGATCAAAATACTCAGTCGGAAACGCACTCAAATATCCGCCCTTGAGTTGCTGTTGACACTTCGCTAACTCGGCCACCAGATAATCGCCGCGCGTCTTTAACTCCCGATCTCCGCTCGATGAATAACTCAATGCGCAAGCCGACAAGTAATGCCCAACAAAGTGGCCACGCAACTCGCAATCGGGTTTCTCCCAACCACCCAGCGGTGCAGCAGTCGAGTTCAACCCGGCATTGACTCGAAACACATGCAGCAATCGGTCGGGCGATTGCTCATACAGAAACTTGCGATTCGCTTCCTGCGCCTGCTGAAAGACACTGGGCAGCAAGCGTACCTGCGTCATAGGAAACGGACGCACCTTCAGCGCCACATCGTCCCGCTTGAATTCAATCGCCGCTTCAAACGGCAACCGCGCGGGCAGTGTACCATCGGAAACTCGTGGCGCTGCCGGATCTCCAGGCACCGAAGCCGAAGTGATCTCGTGCGTCTTATTTTGCGCCAGTAATCCGCTCGCCACCGCTCCCAAAGCAAAACCGCGTCTCGTCAATTTCGCCATGTCGCAACCCCTTCCGCAATCTTCAAGTCGGCTGCCGTCGCCGCGCGCACTTGCTCCACACTCGCGCCCGGAGCCAGTTCCTCCAGCAATAATCCATCTGGTGTAACTCGAAAGAACCCTAACTCCGTGATCACCGTATCCACCACCTGCAAACCCGTAATCGGCAGTGTGCACTTCTTGAGCAGCTTTGATTCGCCCGTCTTCGTAGTGTGTTCCATAGCCACAATCACCCGCCGCGCACTGGCAACCAAATCCATTGCGCCGCCCATGCCCTTCACCACTTTTCCCGGCACCATCCAGTTCGCCAAGTTACCTTCCTGGTCCACCTCCATCGCGCCCAAAATACTTAGGTCAATATGCCCGCCGCGGATCATCGCAAACGAATCTGCACTCGAAAAGAACGACGTGCCCGGTAACTCAGTAACTGTCTCTTTCCCCGCGTTGATCAAATCGGCATCCTCTGTCCCGGCAACTGGAAAAGGCCCAATCCCTAACATCCCGTTCTCCGATTGCAGAACCACTTCCATCCCCGCCGGAACATAATTGGCCACCAATGTCGGCATGCCAATCCCCAGGTTCACGTAATACCCATCGCGCAATTCTTGCGCAGCCCGCCGCACAATCAACTCTCGTTTATCCGCCATCTCACCCATTCCTCACGGTGCGGCGCTCAATCCGATGTTCATATCGTTCGCCCTTCACTATGCGCTTCACATAAACACTAGGCGTCATGATCGAATCTGCATCCAACTCGCCCGGTTCCACCAGTTCTTCCACCTCCGCAATGGTGATCCGAGCCGCCGTCGCCATCATCGGATTGAAGTTCCGCGCCGTCTTGCGATAAACCAAATTCCCGTGCCGGTCTCCCTTCCACGCCTTCACCAACGCGAAATCCGCCTTCAACCAGCGCTCCATCACATAGTGCTTGCCCTCGAACTCGCGCAATTCTTTCCCTTCCGCGACCATCGTGCCAAAACCCGCCGGCGTGTAAAACGCAGGTATGCCCGCGCCACCCGCGCGAATCCGTTCCGCCAGCGTCCCCTGCGGAATCAGCGTCACTTGCAGTTTCCCGCCAATCACCTTTTGCTCCAGCAGTTTGTTTTCGCCCACGTAGCTCCCTACGTGCGAGGCAATCATGCCCGCCTCCAACATGAGCCCCAGGCCGAAACCGTCCACGCCCATGTTATTGCTAATGGTGTGCAAACCCTTCACACCAAGCGCCACCAGCGCCGCAATCAGATTCTCAGGTATGCCGCACAAGCCAAAACCACCTAGCATTACGGTGGAACCGCCAGCGACATCGGCCACCGCCTCCGCCGCACTTCCCACAACTTTGTTCAAGTGCTATTTCTCCTTGAGTGCAGCCAGTGCCAGTGCTGCTTTCGAAGCGCTTGGGCGTCCCAAGACATGCATGATGTGTCGGCCTGCCGCCGCAAGCTTTTCCAGATCAATGCCAGTCTCCATACCCAAACCGTCCAGCATATATACTACGTCCTCCGTAGCCACGTTTCCGCTGGCGCCTTTCGCATAGGGACAGCCGCCCAAACCGGCCACAGACGAATCAATTGCTTCAATGCCTGCATCCAGCGAGGCCAAAATATTGGCAAGGGCCTGCCCCCAAGTATCGTGAAAGTGCACCGCCAACTGCTGAACGGGAACCTCTTTGGCGACCGCGCGCGCCATGGTCTGGGCTTTGCCCGGCGTGCCTACGCCAATCGTGTCGCCCAACGAAACTTCGTAACACCCCATCTCCGCTAATGCCGAAGCCACGCGGAGCACGGCTGCCAGTGAGATTTCTCCCTCGTACGGACAGCCCAGCACACACGACACGTAGCCGCGCACTCGCATGCCTCGTGTTCGCGCCTCAGCTGTGACAGCCCGCAATCGCTCCAGGCTGTCATCAATCGAGCAGTTGATATTCCGCCGCGAAAACGTCTCCGAGGCAGAAGCGAAGACCGCCACTTCCTCCACGCCGCATCGCACAGCCTCCGCCAGCCCTGTTAGATTCGGGACCAACGCCGAGTAGCTCACGCCCGCCACCCGCCGCACTTGCGCGAAGACACTAATGGTATCTGCCATCTGCGGAACCCACTTGGGAGACACAAAACTTCCGCACTCCACGTGACGAACACCCGCCTCCACCAGGTCCTCAATCAGCCTGACTTTAGCGTCCACCTTGACCGCCGCCGCCTCGTTTTGCAATCCGTCGCGCGGACCTACCTCAACGATCTTCATGGTCCGCCGTCACAGGCTTTTTGTGCTTGGGTTTGGCTCGTTTTGCTTTTTCAGGTATCGCAAACGCAGGTTTCGGAGCGCCCACCCGTTCCCGGGCGATCGCTCTCACACGTTTGTTTTTGTCTAACTTGGCGGGTTTTCGTGGTTTACTCGGCATGGGCGTCGTCCCATACCGTAGCGTAGCGGAAAGCTGTTAGCTTTGCTAGGCGGCAATGGTATGCGTAGCGCTGGTGGGCGCTGTGAGAAGCTCCAGAAACTCAGCGTCAAACCGCGCTTGCTCTTTCGCATCCTCCGCCGGACGCAAACGCCGGCAAACTTTGCGCATGCTCTCTTCCAGCGGCAGGTTTAGCGCGTCCTCGCCTAGAATCAGTTTCACCAACTCGCGCGCCGCGATTCGTGCCTGTTTTGGCGTGTTGGCGAACATCAGCGTGTCATACCAAGTGTTTACTTGCTGTAGGTGGCGATCCATGGAAACTGTACCCTCTCAACTTATAGATGCTCCATTTTGTGATTTGGTTATAGAGCGTTCGTTATTTTATGTAAAATTGAGCCGTGCCGCCGCCCGCATTGATACTCATAGACCTGCAGTACGCTATTGACCACCCCGCTTGGCGCAAACACGGCGAGCGCAACAATCCGCACGCAGAACAAAACATCGCGAATTTGTTGTCCGCTTGGCGCGAGCAAAAGGCACCCATCTATCACATTCGTCACGATTCTCTGGAACCCGCTTCTCCTTATCGGCCAGACCAGCACGGTCATGAATTCAAACCCTTCGCTGCTCCATTTCCTGGGGAAACCGTGATCCCCAAACAAACCAATAGTGCTTTTATCGGCACCACCCTCGAATCCAACTTGCACGCGGCTCATATCAACACCCTCGTTGTCTGCGGCGTCATCACCAATAACTCCGTCGAAGCTACCGTCCGCATGGCGGGTAATCTCGGCTTTAAAACATATCTTGTCGCCGACGCTTGTTATACGTTCCCGCGCCCCGATTGGATTGGGCGTCCCCGCACCGCCGACGAAGTTCACGATCTCTCCCTCGCCAATTTGCACGGAGAGTACTGCACCGTTCAGGACACCCCCCATACCCTACAGCTCTTCAAATCTGGGATACTATGAGTTGATGCCCGAATGGTTGGGATTCGTCCTTTTTATCGCGGCCTATTTCGTACTCAGAAAATGGGTGCTTCCGAAGTTCGGCGTTCCCACTTGAATGTCTTCCACCTGTAGTGTCGAGTCTCGACACACCCCCAACGAGAAGGCTAAATCCAAAGCAGCCAATTAGTTAGCAAGAAGTTGCACAGCCTTCACCTTTTCTATTGCAAAGTATACCGACTGGACGGTATACTGCAAATCAGCCGTGCCTCCTACCACGAAAGATCACATCCTCGGCACCACCCTCTCGTTGCTTGAACGCGAAGGGGGCACCGCCATTACCCTTGACCGCATCGCCGCCGAAGCCGGCCTCAGCAAAGGCGGTTTGCTCTACCACTTCGCCAGCAAAGAGCAATTGGTAGAAGGTTTAGTGCAGCGCGCCGTGGAGTCGCTCCAACTCCCGCCCGCCGATCGCGCCCGTGATCTATTCGCCGCCCTCCTAGCCGCCTACACTGTCGAACCGTCTCGCCTCCAGCCCCTGCGCGACGCCTATCGCGATCTACGCGCCAGCATCACCTCGTCCGCAGCCGACCCAGCCATCGCCACCGCCGGTTGGCTCGCGTCTGAGTCCTTGGCTCTCTTTGAATATCTCGGCCTCGTCAACCTCGCCGGCCGCGAAAAAGAAAAACTCGTCCGCAAAATTGCCGC
>PMQB01000101.1 GCA_003169195.1 Bryobacterales bacterium | reverse complement strand
TTTGGACCGGTGTTGAGTGTGCTGCCGTTTAATGACGAATCGGATGCGGTGGCGCTGGCTAATGCGACGGATTACGGATTAGTGGCGGCGGTTTGGACGCGTGATGGAGGACGGCAGATTCGAGTGGCGAAGCGGATTCGGGCGGGGCAGGTGTTCATCAATTGCTTTGGTGCGGGTGCTGGTATCGAACTGCCGTTTGGAGGAGTGGGCAAGAGCGGGCATGGCCGAGAAAAGGGATTTGCGGCGCTGCATGAGTTTACCCGAACGAAGACGGTGGTCATGAACCATGGAGATTAGGGACAGAGTTGTACTGGTGACTGGCGCGGGTTCGGGATTCGGCGAAGCGATTGCGAGAGCTTTCTCGGCGGAAGGTGGGCTGGTGGCGCTCCTTGATTTGCGATTGGAACAGGCGCAGCGAGTGGCGGCGGAGCTTCCAAAGGGGCGAGGTATCGCTTTGCAGGCGGATGTTTCGGTGGGCGAGGCTGTCCAGGCGGCGGTTTTGGCGGCGACGAAGACTTGGCACAGTCCGAGCATTGTCGTGAACAACGCGGGATTTACTCACAAGAACCGGTCGTGTCTGGAGGTGGATGAGGCGACATTTGACCGGGTGTTTGCTGTGAATGTGAAGTCGATTTTCCACATGGTGCAGGCGGTGGTTCCGGCGATGCGCGATGGGGGCGGCGGATCGATCATCAACATTGGGTCGACGGCGGGCATTCGGCCGAGGCCGGGATTGAGTTGGTATAACGCTTCGAAGGGTGCGGTGAGCACATTGTCGAAGTCGCTGGCTGTTGAACTGGCCCCTTGGAAGATTCGGGTAAATGCCATCTGCCCGGTTATGAGCATCACCGGGATGTTCCAGGATTTTATTGGCGGCGAAGATACGCCTGAGACGCGGGCGAAGTTTCTGTCGACCATCCCGGCGGGGCGATTTTGCGAGCCGAGTGATGTGGCACAGGCTGCGCTTTACTTGGCGCATTCGGACTTTGTCACTGGCATTGAGTTGCCGGTGGACGGCGGACGGACTATCTGATAGTTAGAGTCTTGAAGTCGAGAGTGCGTGGCATGTTTCGATAGGTCATCGTGAGGCTTTCGGAATCGAGGTCGGCGTGGAGGAATGGGCCGCCGAATAGCGGCCAATGCTGGTAGTCGAGGGGTCTGTGGTTTAGGACTGGAGTCTCGCCAAAGGTGAACTCGATGAGAGTGCCGCGGAGGCTGCGGAACTTTACCTTGGGAGTTGGGCTTACTTCGAAATCAAGCGGCAGGGCTTTGATAGCCTTGCCGAAAGCATCGAGGTTGGGAAACTCGGAGGCCGCGGCGACTTGGACGACGACTCCGTTCTGGAGATAGGGACTGAAGAGGCGTTTGCTTTCGCCGTACGGTTTCCAGACGTACGGTTGCAAAGGGCGAGACGCGATGTAAGTGGAGTCTCCGGCACGCATGAAGATCCAACCGCTCGGGTCTTCGGTCAGCTCACTTAGGTCTTTGGAGAAGAAGCCGTTGATGTTGGGAAATCGAGTGCCGGGTGGAATGTTGTAGAGAGTGATGAGCGTGTCCTGGTCTTGGACGATCTTTTCATAATCGGAACCTCCCAAGAGTTTGTCGGGCGAATCATAGGTCTTCTTGGATTTGATGATGCCTTCGATGGCGCCGTCGGGTGGGAAGACGAAGAAGGTCTGCAACTCTTTCATGGACGAAAGCGGGTGGACAAAGAAGAAGGTGTTCTGGACGCCGCGCGCATCGGGGACGTGCCATGTGACGTCCCAAGAGTGTTCTTGAATGGCTTGGAGTGCGCCACCTTGATCGGAACCTACGGCATACTCCTGACGCACGTAGGTGGTTTTGTAGACGGGGCCGTGCGGGTCGTCGTAGAAGCGCCAGCGATTTCGGGTACGTTTGCGTTCGTAATGAGTGTAGGGATGACTGCGGTCGGTAGCGATGTTCTTAAGTATTTCGGGCGGTTCGAAGGCACTGGCGACCAGGTAAAAGAGGACGTAATTGGCAGGGACTTTGAGTGGATGACCGAGCCCAAACCAGAGCCAGCCAAAGTCGGAAGAGACGCCGTTCCAGCGTTCGAGTAGTTGCTCCTCGTAGATGCGGGCGTGTGCGCCGACAAACAAGCCGTCGAGATTTTCGGGGGCGTAATCGGCGATCAGATACTCGAGCATCATTTCAGCGCGCTTCTTCATGGCGGGGTTTTTGGCCCAGGCGGCGAGGTACGACATGGGCATGAGATAGACGCCCATGTAGTGCGGGGAATCGTACTCGCCTTGGCCACGGGTGGTGGTGAGTTTAACCCAGCCTTCGATCCACTGACGTGCTTCTTCCATGTTGGCTTGGGAGGACTTGCCGTTGTACCAACTCTCGGGGCCAGCGTCGGGCCAATACTGAGACATCAGATAGAGGCAGGTGTAATACATGAGGAAGTGATTCTCAGTATCGCCGCGATAGGGCATGTAGGTCTTCCAAGCGCTGCGCAGGGCTTGGCGGGCGTCGGGCGATAGCTGGCCTTGGTCGAGATAGGCGATGGCGGTCACTGGATACATCCAGAACATGTCGCCGGTGGGGCCGGCGGCTAGAAGGTCCTCGAGTTTCTTGGAGCACCATTTGGGTTGCTCGTGGCGCTCTAAACGGGCGGCGATCTCAGCGTAGCCATAGTCGCCTTTGCCGGTGTAGTGGGCGTAGGCGTCGATCATGGAGTCGGCGCGTTCTTGGAAGGTGGCGGCCTGTACAGACGAGGCGATCACGATGAGGAGAATGAGTTTCATGGGATGAACCTCATGCTCCTCGCGACGCTGCCGTCGAGTCCAGCAGGTTTCCAGGTCACGCCGGCATCGTCAGAGACATAGAGCGATTCTTCTTGCACGCTGGCGTAGAGGCGGCCGGGATGCCCGGGATCGAAGATGACGCTCCAGACATCGGGGCGGGGGAGGCCGTGATTGCGCTCTTGCCAGGTTTGGCAGCCATCTTCGGAGATGGCGACGCCCGGGCCCCAGCCAGCGATAGCGATGCGTTTGGGATTTGTGGGATCGAA
>PMQB01000401.1 GCA_003169195.1 Bryobacterales bacterium | reverse complement strand
ACTGGATGCGCTCTTCTACGCTCAGCAGCGGCGTTTCGGCGGTTGAGCCGCACACGGTATAACCGGCCAAGCCGATCTGGTTGAGTTTCTCAACATTGTGCAGAACCTTCGCTTTGTAAATGGCGCCTTGGTGATCAAAACAGGTGGCGAGTGCGGGAAAGATGCCTTGAAGTTTCATGAGAGTTATCTACCAAT
The DNA here is from genome assembly GCA_003169195.1 of Bryobacterales bacterium. GTDB lineage: Bacteria > Acidobacteriota > Terriglobia > Bryobacterales > Bryobacteraceae > Bog-105. Next base: position 7,524 of record PMQB01000401.1, on the reverse strand, counting down.
AGAACAAAAGCCTGCCAGCGCGTTTGCGACCGGCAGGCTTTCGGAACTGCATAAAAACTTACTTTGCGATGTAGGTGACCATCAAAGCGTACAAACCGAGGGACTCGATGAACGCCAGACCGATCAGCAGCGATACGCGGATTGCTGCAATCGCTCCGGGGTTGCGTGCCATCGCTTCGGCAGCGGAGGCAACCGCTCTACCCTGTCCGAGGCCGCACAATCCAGACGCGATACCGACCGACAGGTAAGCCGCCGCCTTGCGCGTTGCTTCTGCGGAACTGGCAGCGTCAGCCGCCCCTTGCGCCAGCATCGGGGTGGCCATTACCAGTAGGCCCACGCCCATTGTCATCAATTTGTTTTTCATTTGAGTTTCTCTCCTAAGTAAATTGCTACCAGGAGGTGGTTCGACACCGTGCGTTGGGACGCCGGGCGCTCACACTGGGAGCAGATAAAGCCTAATGTTCGTGCGAAACTGCACCGCCAATATAAACCATGGCGAGCACCATAAAAATGTAAGCCTGCAGAATACAGGCAAAGGCATGCAGGCCAATAAAGATAACCGGAATCACAATCTTGGTCAGCCCTATGAATGCCGCCGTGACTTGTTCACCCGCGAACATGTTGGCAAACAAACGCAGCGTGAGTGACAGCGGTCGTGCAAAATGGCTGATTACTTCGATCGGTAAAATCAGCGGCATCAGCCACCAGACCGGGCCCAGGAACTGCTTAATATAGCCGAAGCCGTTCGCCTTAATTCCGGCAAAATGATAAAAGATAAAAATCGAGCAGGCCATACCCATCGGCACCGCAGCATACATCGTAGGCGCGATAAAGCCGGGGATCAAGCCGAGCAAATTCATGAAAAAAATGAACAGGAAAATCGTGCCAAACATGGGAACGTACTTGCCCCCATGCTCAACCATTTCCTCAGCTGACGCGTGTACGAACTCGTGAAAAATTTCGAATATGTGTTGCAGCTTGCCGGGCTTGTCGACCGAAAGGCGCGTTCTCAGAAACGAGAACAAAACCACAATGAACAGGACAACAAGAATTTCACACGTCAGCCAGTCTGCCCAAGGCTGAGCCGCGTCATGTTTGATTTGAAGTGCGTCCAGGAGTGCGTCGGCAGGCGCGGCCAGGGCGCGGTTGAAGAGGGCGGTGATCCAGAGTTCAGATTCCATTAGTGCGAAGATCGGCTTACAAAGAAGTTTTGCAACACTTCAAGGACGGTAGAGGTGAGCACTGCGGCGGTGCTGGTCAGAAGCCCCAGAATAACCGCCAAAGCATTGACACCCAAAGTCTTGACTATAGCATAGCCAACCAAAATCATCACTATGTAGCGAGTGACAAAAATGCCCGCTTGCCAAGGCTTTTGGGGTGTTTCCACGCCGGGCGCGGGCACGATACTGCGCGTCAGCCATTCAAATAACCACAAATTTCCAATCGAACCCAAAGCGCCCAAGGCGAAGCCGGCGGCCGGACGCCATCCTTGCAGGCCGAAGTAAATCACGATTCCCGCCAAGCCAAAGCCTAAGGCGAGCCAATAAATACGGCGGATGATCAAGTCGGCTTCAGGCTCGGTCATTTTTCTAAGTCTTTCGACTTCTGCTCGCGTTTTTCGTCAATCAGAAGCTGATGGATCAACTGGTAAATGCCCACAAAAGTCCCCAAAATAATGCCCAGCGCCCGCAGAATAGGCCAGTGCAGCCAATGATCAAAGAAGGCACCCAGCAGGAATCCGCCGAGCACATAGCCGGGCAAGGCCGATGCTAGTGCCAGGTACTTGCCGCCCGTGATCAGCGACTTGTTAGGTCGATTTGCCATTTTACGCTTCGAAGCCAATCCAGCGTTTTACCCCGGGCATGTTGAGACCGAACTGATCCAAGAGGCGGCCCACTACGTGATTGACAATGTCATCCACCGTGGTGGGCTTATTGTAGAACGCCGGTATGGGTGGAAAAATCACAACGCCCATGCGCGCCAGCGCGAGCATGTTGTCCAAATGAATCTCACTAAACGGACTTTCGCGCGCCAGCAAAACAAGCTTTCGCTTTTCCTTGAGCGCCACATCGGCCGCGCGTGTGATGAGGGAATCACCAAAGCCGATGCGCACAGCAGCCAGAGTTTTCATGCTGCAGGGAGCCACAATCATGCCGTCCGTCTTGAACGAACCGCTGGAAATGGGAGCAGCTTGATTTTCGTGATGATAAACCACCGTGGCCAGGCTTTCCACTTGCGCCAGCGGCAGCGACGTCTCATGCGCAATGGTGGAACGAGCCCACTGGCTAATCACGAGATGTGTCTCCACTCCCAGAGCCTTCAGCGCCTCCAGCGTGCGAATGCCGAAGATTGCGCCCGACGCACCCGTAATGCCGACCACTAATCTCATCTAACCCCAGTCTACTGAGATGAAGACAAGAGTTTTACCAACTGGTACATAAACGTTTGGCCTTCGTAGAAACCGTTGACCGACATTCGTTCATCGCGGCCATGCGCGCGCACGTCGTCTCGTTCCATAAAGAAGCCTTGCACGCCATAAGTGGGGATGCCCACAGCCCTCAGATATAGTCCGTCCGTTGCGCCAGGCACCATCATGGGCAGAACCGGAACTGAAGGCCACAACGAATCAGTGGCGCGGTTCAAGGCGGACATCAGATCGGGCCTCAGGGGCGAGGCCGGACCGTGTTCCACATGTCCGATGATTTTGATTTTCACTTCTTTATCGGCAAAAACTTTCTCCAAGGTGTTCTGCACATTTTCTAAAGTGTCATCCGGCAGAATGCGGCAATTAACAGTCGCGGCGGCCAGTTGTGGCAGTGCGTTCATAGCATGTCCACCTTCCAATTGTGTGGCCACGCAGGTCGTGCGCAAGCTGGAATTCCAAGCAGGAGACGCGCCGGCAATTCTCTGCAAAGCCTCTTGGTCGCCCGCTGCGCCTTTGCGAAAATCGTCAGCTAGTGAGCCGGTCAGAATTTTTGACATTTTCTCGGCGTAGATGCGCGTCACTTCGTTGGTTTGAATCGGGAAGGCGTAATGAGAGAGCTTCTCCAGCGCGCCGGCCAGATGGTAGATGGCGTTATCGGCTACAGGCATTGAACTGTGGCCGCCCTTGTTGTGAACTTCCAGACGAAAATTCGCCACGTATTTCTCTGCAACTTGCACATCGTTCGAAATGCGTTTGCCGTTGGCCATCTCGCCCCAACCGCCTTCATTCAGGCAAAGATCCGCATCAATCAAATCGCGGTGATTCTTGATGAGCCAATCCACGCCGTTGAACGGGCCGCCGCCCTCTTCATCCGCCGTGATGGCGACAATAATGTCGCGGTTGGGTTTGAAGCCCTCGCGTTTGAAGCGGATGAGGGTGGCGATCCAGACAGCGGCTTGGGCTTTATCGTCGGACGTGCCGCGTCCGTAGAAATAGCCGTCGCGTTCGGCGAATACAAACGGATCGAAACTCCAATCTTCGCGCTTGGCTTCCACTACATCGCTATGGGCGAGTAAGAGGAGTGGCTTGTGTACGCCAGTGCCGTGATAGCGAACTACGAGATTCGCTTTGTGGGGCGCGGCGCCTCCAACAAAAATATCGGAAGCGGGAAAGCCGGCAGCCTTCAGACGCGCTGCCAAAGCTTCGGCAACAGGTGTGGTTGAGCCAGTGGTGAAGCCCGACTTGATCTCGATAATCTGCTTGAAAATGTCACGAGCGAGCGCGCGATCGGCCGGCGGCGGCATCACATCGCCCGCAAAACAACGACCCAAAAAAACGGCAAGAAGCAACGGTCTCCACATGAAAAACATTGTTTCATGCTGGTAAATTAGAGCATGCGATTCCTTCCCTTCGTGGTTGCCGCGTGGTCTCTAGGTTTATTGCAAGCTGCCGATTTCAATCTTCCGGCTTCGCCGTCAACGGTGGCTTGGGGTTATTACTCACAAGACGCAAAGCCGGCTTTAACGGTTCATTCCGGCGACACCGTTCGTATACAAACCGCCTCTTCGTGTCCCTCTCCGACTCGCTTGGAGGCAGCCGGTGTGAAGCCCGCTGATATTCCCCAATATGACCGCGATATTTACGAACAAGTGAAAGACAAAGGTCCCGGCGGCCATATTCTTACTGGACCGGTTGCGATTGCCGAAGCGGAGCTGGGAGATGTGTTGGAAGTACAGATTCGCAAAATCGATATCGATGTGCCGTTCGCTTGCAACTCCTTCGGCGCAGGCAGAGGTTTTTTGCCGAACGACTTTCCTTACTCCCGAACGAAGATTGTGCCGCTTGACAGGGAACACATGATGGGCAGATTTGCGCCTGGTGTGAACCTGCCGCTGCATCCATTCTTCGGAAGTATGGGTGTTGCGCCCCCGTCCGGAGGAAAGTTGAATAGCGGGCCTCCCTGGATGCATGCCGGCAACATGGATAACAAAGAGTTAGTGGCCGGAACCACTCTCTTTATTCCTGTGTTTGCCAAAGGCGCACTGTTTGAAGTAGGAGACGGACACGCGGGACAGGGCAATGGCGAAGTGGACATTACGGCGCTCGAAACGTTCCTGACCGGCACTTTCACCTTTGTTGTTCATAAAGGCGAGCACCTGCTATGGCCGCGCGCCGAGACGCCCTCCAGCTACATCAGCATGGGGTTTGACGAAGACCTGAAGATCGCCACTGAGATGGCTGTTCGCAATATGATTGATTTCCTGGTGAAGGAAAAGCATCTAAGCCGCGATGATGCCTACGCATTAACTAGCGTGGCCGTTGACGTAGACATCACGCAGCTGGTGGATGGCAAGGTAGGCGTTCACGCTATGTGCCCGAAGAATATCTTCAATTAGCGCGAGCGAAATTTGCTAGTGAGCTGCGCCAATTTTTCATCCATAGATGGCGCAGCCTTCGGTTGGCGTTGCGGCGGCGGAGCATTCTTGATCTTCGGAAAATCGGCCGTTTCGAGTTGTTTGATCGAGAGCGCAATGCGTTTCGCTTTAGGGTCGGCCGAGAGAACTTTTACTTTCACGATCTGGCCAACCTTCACCACTTCGTAGGGATCTTTGATAAAGCGGTTCGAAAGTTCGCTCACATGAACCAAGCCATCCTGGTGAACGCCAATATCGACGAACGCGCCGAAGTTGGTCACGTTCGTAACCGCGCCTTCCAGAATCATGCCGGGGGTTAGATCCGAGATTTCCTTTACGCCCGATTGAAATTGCGGCGCGGTGAATTGCTCGCGCGGGTCGCGGCCGGGCTTGCGAAGTTCTTCTTTGATATCGCGCAGTGTGTAGATGCCGGCCTTGTCGGTTTGAAAGGCCTCGATTTTCAATGAGTCGACATACGCCGGACGAGCGATCAGTTCGCTCACCGTCACTTGCAAAGAGCCGGCGATTTTCTCAACGATTGGGTATGACTCAGGATGCACCGCCGTCATATCGAGCGGATTCTCACCGTCGCGAATCCGAAGAAAGCCCGCCGCTTGCTCAAACGTTTTCGGACCGAAGCCGGGGACGGCCATCAACTGTACACGCGAACGAAAGCGGCCATTTCCATTGCGAAATTCGACGATCTTCTGCGCGGTGCGTTCGGTGATGCCGGCTACGTGGCGCAGCAGAGCGAAGGACGCGGTATTGAGATCGACGCCCACACGATTCACGCAGTTTTCAACGGTGCTCTCGAGCGCCTTGTTCAGATTGCGCTGATCGACATCGTGCTGATACTGCCCGACGCCAATGGATTTCGGATCGATTTTCACTAACTCGGCGAGTGGATCTTGCAAGCGTCGAGCAATCGAGATGGCGCCGCGTACGGTTAGATCGAGATCTGGAAACTCTTGACGAGCCATTTCTGAAGCCGAATAGATGGAGGCTCCGGACTCATTCACCACCGCACTAAAAACATTCGGCAGCTTCGCTTCGCGGAGGAGATCTTGGATGAACGACGCGGTCTCGCGCGAGCCCGTGCCGTTGCCGATGGAGATGGCGCGTACGTTGTACTTGTGGATGAGTCCGAGGAGCGTTCTGGCTGCACCGACCGTATCGTTCTTCGGCTCGAGCGGATAGATCACGCTGTGATCGAGCAGCTTGCCGGTTTCATCGACGACGGCGATTTTGCATCCGGTCCGAATGCCAGGGTCAACCCCGAGCGTACCTATCGGTCCTGCGGGCGGCGCCAGCAATAGATTCTGCAGATTTTCTCGAAACACTCGAATCGCTTCCGCATCCGAGCGCTCCTTCAATTCCAGGCGCACTTCCGTTTGGATCGACAGATTCAACAAACGCTTCCACGCGTCTTCTACAGCGAGTTCCAATTGCGGTTGCCAATCACCCGGATGGTGCAGCACCTTTCCTTTGAGGTACGAAACCGGCTTCAGTGGATCGAGCTCAATCTGAAAATACAGAATGTTCTCTTCAGAGCCGCGCCGAATTGCCAGCATGCGGTGGGAAGGAATTTTTGAAGCAGGTTCGCTGTATTCGTAATACATCTTGAACTTGCCTTCGGGGTCTTGTGCGTCTTCGACTTTGCGGCTCGTCACCAAGCCTTCGCCCAGCATGAGTTGGCGGAGATGACTGCGGAACTCAGCGGTTTCGCTGATTTGCTCAGCGAGAATGTGGCGCGCGCCTTCCAGCGCTTCGGCGGCGGTGGCGACGCCTTTTTCAGCGCTCACAAATGTTTCAGCGAACTGAGCGAGCGACATGCCGGTTGGCTGCTGGGCCCATAAATAGGTGGCCAGCGGCTCCAGACCTTTTTCTCGCGCGATGGTAGCTTTGGTGCGGCGCTTGGGCTTGAACGGTAGATACAGGTCTTCGAGCGTCGTCTTATCTAAGGCAGCCTTGATGGACGTTTCGAGAGCTGGCGTCAACTTACCTTGCTCAGCGATGCTGTTGAGAACAGTCTCGCGGCGCTCTTCCAGTTCGCGAAAATAAGCAGCCTTCTCTTCAATCGCGCCGATGGCGACTTCGTCCAGATTGGCAGTTGCTTCTTTGCGATAGCGGGCAATGAAAGGAACCGTTCCGCCGCCGTCTAGCAGGGCGAGCGTCGCGACCAGGCTGTGAAGGGAAACATTGAGTTGTTGCGCGATATGAACGAGGATTGCGGTGGGAATAGGCTTTGGCTCAGACATCTAGTTTGCCTTCCCATGATAGAGGACTGCGGCGAGGTTGCGAATTTAGGCGCGCCCGCGAATTTTAGCGAACCACCAACGCAGGCCAACGAATAGAAAACGCCAGTCGCTGAAAAATTCGGGAGGCTTGCCTTCTACCGCGTGCCCGATGAATTGCAGCGTCCAGCCGCCGATGAACATCGCCGCGAGCCACTTCCACCAGCCGAGATTCACGAACAGCAGCGGCGTGAGGATAAGCGAGAGCGCGATGATGGGAATCCCTGCCGTGTGGCAAAGGCGATTGACAGAGTTCTGATGACTCAAAGAATACTGCGCAATCCAGTCGTCCCAACTCCGGTTTCCCAGCATCGCAGACCAAATCTTATCACCGGGGACTGAGGGGACGGAGAGCTATGGAACCGCCTCCATTTCTGACAACCGCGCGTTT
>PMQB01000037.1 GCA_003169195.1 Bryobacterales bacterium | reverse complement strand
CGGGCGCGCGCGGCGACCAGACGCGCATTGGTTCTTTCGCGAATGCAATCGCGCTCGAACTCAGCCAAGGAAGCTAAGATATTAAAGGTCTACCGCCCGTGGGACGTGGTGGTATCGATTGGATCGTTCAAACTCTTCAAGCCAACTTTCCGCTGGAGCAGTTCATTCACGATCTCGATCAGGTTCTTGAGCGAGCGCCCCAGCCGATCCAGTTTCCAGATCACGAGCACATCACCAGAGCGCACGTTGTCCAGCACCTTGGTCAACGCGGGCCTGTCCGCCTGGGCGCCGCCGCTCACCGTTTCGGTGTAAATCTTTGAACAACCCGCTTTCTTGAGCGCGTCGAGTTGCAGGTCCAGCGTTTGATCCTTAGTGCTGACCCGCTGTCAATTTTCCTATTTCGTAAGACTTTGCGAGAATTCGCAAAAGTCAGAAGCGAATTTTTCCTATATCGTGAGACAAAGCACGTCCGCGCCGGTGGGCAAGGTATGGTTGAGCCGCGCGGCGCAACGAATTGTGGGCAGCTGGCGGCCAGCGCCAGGATCGCCTTTGAAGGTCTGCAATATTGTCTGTGGAAAGACATGAGAGTAGTTTGTCCCAGCCCGATCGCTCCGGACAGGTTTGGAGCAGGGACCGAACCCGAGAGTTGCCAAACGCCGCCAGTACTGCAGCTAAAACGCATCGCCGGACATTCGCAGAAGCGACCCCCCACTGCGTTGGTTCCCGAAATGGGAGTGATCGATGGCCCAGTGGGAACGAACGTGTCTGGAGGTTACAAATTATTGGGGTCGAGCTGTCAGTTGGGCGAGTGATGGCCCACAATAGATCAGTCACGAGCAATAAGAACTCCGTCGGCGTCGCCCCAATCCATGACCATTGAATGGAACGGCCTTGAAGCGCACGAAGCAGTTGTGCTTCGAAAGCCAGCAGAAGTCGCAGGGCCGCTTCACTCGTGGGATGTTCTGGCCACGCACCCTGTTCTTGCGGACTTCCGCATTCGCCGCAGAGGAATCGAAAACGCCCCAATCCGGTTGCCTCACAAATCGGCCAATTGATTCGGCGGCAGTGAGGGCAAGCTTCAAACAACGGCACGCCATGCTTTGGACAAATAGTCATCGCCGCGCACTGCCACTGCAGCCGAAGAAACTGTACGCGGTCACCGCTTTGTAGGTCAGCGGTAAGGCACGTTGGACAAAGCTGCGGAGACGGCGCAGCCCCGCCTACCCACCACTCTTGCGGCCAACGCCACGACGATCCGGCCAGTGTTCGCTTGACAAGAGCCTTGACGGGCACGCCGGTAGATTGAGCCAAGGCGCTAAGAACGCTTCGATCACCACTTTGCACCAGGGCCGAAGGGTAATAAATGTTAACTGCGCCGGGCAACAGATCACGAGGTGAAACACCATACACGGCGCCTATCCTAGCGATCCACGAGTAAAGGACTTCTCCCCTTTTCGGGCGGAACGTGACCGGCCAAAGTTTCCGCTTAGGCATCCGCTTCCATGGACAAAAGAGGGGCTTGGGAGTCCAGCAGCGAGAAGCGATCAAGCGTAATTTCTTCCGAACCAGAACGAACCGCCTCCACAGCCACTTGCTCAAGGAGCCGCACAATTCGAACCGTGATCCCCTCCGTGCGACGTAATATTTCTTGTCGAATGTCCGGCGCTGACAAGTCGGACTTTTTTCGCAGCGGCAACAGTGCCTGAAAGCTCGCTAACAGCCGTCGAAAGTCGTTATCGTTGTGCCAGGGAGGCAACTCGACCGCTTCGAAGCGGTCGGCCAGTTGCTGATCGGTTAACATTGCGCGCTTGGCGTCGGCTGTGCCCGCGCACACCAAAACCAACTGGAGCTCATTAGCCAAGAACCGTAGGGTGTTGAGAAGAATTCGCTGCTGCCGGTAAGAACTAGCCAGCAGCGAATGAACCTCATCAATCACGAGCATACGGGTGCCGGTATAGCTGAGCAAGTCACGAACGATCTGGCGCAGGTGATGAACCGTATGGCCGTAGCGAGTCGGCGCATTTACAGCGTTCAACAACTGAAGATAGAGGGCCTTCTCGTCAGGTTCGGGCGGCATTTGTATGGCGACAACAGGCCTTCCGCTGATCCCAGTTTTGGTATTAAACGTAGGCGCGTGGTCGCGGATGAATTTCTTAAGTATTTTCGTCTTCCCCATTCCTGTCGGCCCAAAAAGCAGGAGGCAGGGCATGCGGTCGCGCGGCGGATACTGAAGCAAATCCTCAAGCCTCTGAAGCGCAAAGTTGGCCCGCGGGTAACTGATCCAGCGCTCGGTGAGTATCGCGCGAACCCTGTCGTTGGTGTCCAATCGTGCCTCATTTCGGCACTCTGGAGCGAGATGGTCGAAGCTGTCACTCATGCCAAATCTCGAACGGGAAAGGTTCGACAGGCTCTTCCACCACGGGTGTCGTTGGCCCTGGTTTTTGAGAAGGACCTTCACCGCCCGACTTCGCTTTCTCGCTCAATTCCTGAATCTGGCGGCGGGCTTTCAACGTCTTGTTCTTCGCTGCTTCAACCAATGTCCGTTGTTTTTGTATTGCTTGGAAAAGCATCTTTTCGCCCATCGCGCTCTCACCGGTGCTTCGCAACCGGCGTGCGCAATTCTGAACTTCCCGCAATGACACCGCGACATGAGAAAGATCTCGATAAGGAACTTCCAAGTACGAACCGCCGCTCTCCAGCAAGTAAACGCGTGAAAGATCGCGGGGATCGTACTTTATGACGTGTTTACTGCCATCGTGAATGTACCTGGCGAGTGCACCGTGCCAGTACAGGATGTTGAATAGTTGGAGACCGCTTCGTCCGACGGCGCGCTTCTCGAACGGCAAAAAATCAAGGTAAAAACGCTTGGAGTCGGCGGGTTCCCGCAGCGGTTTACTCATACGTTGAATACCCTGATTCCAAGCTTCCAATGGAGTCCGCCCAATCCCGGAATGCCGCCGCAAATGGTAGACGCCGGCAATCTGCCAGGCCAGCCATTTCTCCAATTCCTCCATCGTCATCACCGCTTGGCCCGCCGAATCATATTCGCCCCGGTCATTCACCGAACTGAACGTTGTACCCGGCAGCAAATGCACTTCGCCCATCAAGGTGCCAATGAGTCGCTCGATGTGTCCGCCGAACCGAGGTGTTCTCGGCGGCCGATGAACAATTTGAATGCCGTGCTGTTCACAGCCACGGACCAGCGCGCGAGCGCGAAACTCTTTTGCGTTGTCCAGATGAAGTACGCGCGGCAGTCCATAAATTGGCCAGGTGGCGTCCACCTGCTGTCCAGCCAGGTACGCTTCTTTGCGCAGAACAGCTCGGTTGATTGTCATCGCGGTTGACGTGGTCGAAGGCGCTCTCAACGAGAGAAAGAATCCGGTAATGGCCCGCGTCGCGACATCGATTGCTACCGACAGCCAAGGTCGACCGATTGNNGACGCCTTCACAGGACGGAACTGATTCGCTGCCTTCGTGCCCTCTCTTGCCCGAATCACATCGCTCACATCGAGGGATTTTACCCGAGTCCTGACGGCTTTATACGATGGTGCTTCGATCTTTGTTTGGAAACACTCAAGAGCAATTGTTCGGTGAAGGGCTGCGACCGAAGGACGTTGTCGAGATAAGTAGAATTTGTTGATCAGTTCATCGATGATCTTTTCCTGATCGACACTAAGCTCCTTCGAACCGTTCTTTTTCCCCGACTTTACCGGTAGAAGCGATGTCGCTTCCTTGGAATTCTTAAAGCGCGCCAACAACCGATACACCGAAGCCCGGCTAAGCTTTAGCTTTTGCGCTACATCTTGAATTTGTTCTTCCGAAGCCCTCTCGGCTTCGGCCAAACGTGCGAGGAATTTGGCCCGGCGCACAGTCGTTTTCCACGTTTTGCTCGGGATGCCTACCAGCGTCGTTGTTTGATCCTGCGTCGTTTTCGCAGCCACAAAGTCTTACGATATAGGAAAAAGTCTTACGATTCAAGATCAAATTGTATGAGGGGGAATTTTGCAACTAGCGGAAGATGAGGAACTTACTGGATCGGCGAGTCTTACGAAGTAGGAAAATTGACACACTTCCTATTGAGCCCTAAA
>PMQB01000068.1 GCA_003169195.1 Bryobacterales bacterium | reverse complement strand
CTCCGTGACAAACTTTTTCACTTTTTTCAGATTTAATTTTGTATGGCGGGCGCAATGGAACGGAAAACCGGCTAGGAGTGTGAAGTAGATTACACTCGCGCCCCTACAGCAAAGTGGCGACAATCGAGATGAGCCCTGCGATAGGCTAAAAGCATGGCTGAGAGCACCATCCCTAATACTGGCGACCCCCGCGTCGACGCTGCCCTTGAGCGCATCCGTGGCAAGTTCACTGATCTGGAAGATGCCATGGTCGTGCAAGCGTATCTCGAAAAAGGAATGTCCAGCCGCATCAAAGAGCACGCCGAGTTGCTGGCCAGCCATCACGACTTCATCAAAACCCAAGAGGCGGCAATGAGTAAACACACCGAGCAAATGAGTGAGATTACCGACAAGCTCAACGGCCTCATCGACGTCGTCGGCAAGATGCAGGGCGGCATGGAATCCCGGCCGAGCTAGTTCCCTGCCCTGGTCAATACTGACTGAGGGGCGCCGCCCCTGGCGCTCTGCAAGGGCGCGCACTCCGTGTTTTGGTTCCTTCCGCTTCGCTCCCTCCAAAAAATCGCTTGCGCGATTCGCTAACCCTTTCCGCTTTCCGCCCCGCTCTTACTGGCGAGGCCTCGCCGGTTGCGATTCGCAACCGCACTTCCATTTCCCGGACCGAGTATGAGCAATTCCCTGCCCTGGCGTTTGAGTGGTGGCCGGCGAACGGCCGTAGTTTGGCCTTCGCCTATTTGAGAGGGGCCTGAAACGAAGCGTCGGTCAAGGTCTGCGAAGCAGCCGCGTAGCGGGCCGAGCGTAGCGAAGGAACCTTGACGGATGCGTAAGTGAAAGGCACTTCAAAGACGGCGTTAGCCTTCCGAGTTGGGTTTTGGGGCGGTAGCCCCATGTTCTTTTTGGTATCCGGCTGAAAGCCGCACCTTCTTTTGAGACTGTACTTGTGATGATTTCCACAGCTCCGGCGAAGACGACTATAGGGTCTGTTACAGGGTTTTTAATATAGGGCTATAAGGATGACCGCACCAAGAAGAACGTAACACCCGCACCAAGAAGAACGTATCTTTTATTTTGGCCTTAAATCTGCCCTTGCGCAGCTTCGCGGATAGCCAGAGCGCGATGCTCGATCAGGAGATAATCCTCGCCTTTATGGCCTTCATCGACAATCACCTGCACCGGGCTTGCCGGCCACGCTAGTTTAATTTCGCTCAGTATCTCGATGATCTTCTGCCTGAAACGACGGGCGCCACGCGGCCCTTCATAGCCATCAAACCCACACTGCTCCTTCACGCCACCAGGACCCATGAGGGGGATCTGAACGCGCCCACGGGCGGTGTAGCAGCGCCAGCCCAGCCACATGTACACGTAAGCCACTGTAGGCTTGTCAGACCACGCTGCAATGGCATTCAGATCTATTGGCGGGAGGTGTAGCTCCAGATCCGCGGCAAACGCTTCAGATAGCACTATGCGGTTGTTTCTGAACTCTTCGCCAGGCAACGTCGGTGTATCCAAATCGCGAGTAAACCAGAGGTCAATTTTGTCGAAGAAATGAACACGGAACATTTTGGCGCGGTGTTGATTCTTCTTTCCGAAAAACCATGTTGAGTAAAACACCCGCAAGAATCGATCCTGAGCGCGCCGGTAGCTCGGACCATCCAGCGGAAGGCCGAAAGCTTTAAGAAATTCGGCGCCGGATGCGAACTCGAGAACCCGCGGTATACGGCCGCCGTTGTTCTTCCGGCCATGGGCGGCCAGAGTGGATACCCAGATCAGCACCTCCATATCCATGCCGAACGGAAGACCGTACTCTGGTGACGCGGTTATTTCCAGGACTTCGTCACCATTCTGACGCCGATAGTAGGTGGTCGAAGTTTTCGGTTTTTTGAATGGCAGTCCGCACAGAATAAAGGGGCGGGCGAGATAACCTACTCTTTGATTATCCTGGTCACGGTCTTCTCTGACGGCCAACACGCGCTCAATACGCCGGTCCATCCGTTTACTGACGCGCTTCACGACTGGCGGAGCCATAGGCGTGACGGGCTCGGCGTCGGATCGTAAGAGTTCGAATTCAGGGATTTCCGCTACAACGTCTTTGACTGCGTTCATTGAGGCCTTCCCTGCTCTGCCATCATGTCAGCGTGCTTACATGTTATGTTGCTATCACGCAATGTTGGGCTTCCTGTATTTGTGGAACAGATCGTTAATTGCTTCACTCAGTAGATCCTGTACGCTGAGATCCTTGTCTAGCCCCATTTGCTTGAGTTGCTTCGAAACGCTCGGATCGAAATAGCCGATTATGGCTTTCTTGCCGATCCGGCTTGGTGCTTGAACGGAGGTTGAAGCCTTCGTTTCCACTTTCCGGTTATGCCGGGACTTTACCCGAGTAGTCTTCGGAATGGGCGGCGGAACAGCCGCGGCAGCCGGCGTCCGGTCAAACGTTTGCATCGCGGCGGCCAGTGATGTGGTCTTACTCATGCGGTTCTCTTCTCCTTGTTAGCTTTATTACTTGCAATCATGCCAGCGTGCTTACATGCTAGCTTGTACAGAGCCCGTATTTCCTCGGCGGCTACGCCATCGGGCTCAAACTCTACAACCGTTTGGCCGACAGTGAGCGAATGATAAAACGCCGCCCTCTGGGATATGCGCGTTTCGGCCACATCGATGTTGTAGGGTACGATGGCTTCCTCTGCCTGCTCGCCCAATGGTCCGCGCGGCGGCACTGCATTGAGAACAACAAGCGCCGGTCGCTTGGCGAGCTGCGCCAGGTCAACGGAACTTGATATCCCGCGAAGATCCAGAATGCCAGGCCGGCATGGGATGAGGATCAGATCTGCAGCGCGAGCGGCAGCCAGCGCCGAGGTTTCCGAATGCGGCGCCGTATCGATAATACAAACGTCCGCGCCGTGTTGCTTGGCAGTCGCCAGGACGTCGCTGATCCTGCTGGCTTGAGCGGAAATAACGACCGGGCTTTCTTTCTGCCGGTGATCGTGCCAGCCTTTTGCACTCGCTTGCGGATCGAGATCGATGACAACAGCACTGTGGCCAGCCTCTTCGGCAGCAGTTGCCAGATTGAGCGCGATGGTGGTTTTGCCGGCACCGCCCTTTTGGGAAATGATCGCAATAGTTTTCATGTTGTCATGCTTTCGTGATACCTACCTGACATGATGCCATGATTACATGATAAAATCAAGACGTGAAAGTGAGGTGGGTATGAGTGCTGAAGAAGACGCTGCGTTGGTTCGTTTAGTGAAGGAGCGGAGCACTGCGAAGAGCCGGGCGAAGGATCTGGAAAGGGATCTGAGGCGTGCTGGCGAGGCACTGTTTCGTATTGGCGCCTCCCTACGAAAGATTCAAATGATCGGGTCATATACCGACACCCCGCCCTATGTGCTGACCGAGTTAGAAAAAGCTCCAGAGATTTGTGGCCTTGACACAATTCGCTCGATGGTTACTGAACTGCGTGACTTGGAGAAGACGCTTGCTGATTTAGACAGCAGGGCAAGAAGCGCCGGAGTTGATTAGAAACAGGGCAGGGAAGTGAGGTAGTGATGGCAGACAGCGAAATGAAAGACATCAAGCCCAACATGATGCCGGTGGCACCTATAAGCAACCCGTTTTCTCCGGAGGAGGAAAAGGCCAACGCGGAGTATAGGGCCATGACCAGGCGCGCCGGTGAAGCTATGCGGGTGCTCGCTAAGGATGGCACTAGCACGGCTAAAAACACCGAGCACCAGGAAGCCCTATTGGGTGATGCGCGTTCGATTGCAGAAGCCAAGATTGCAAAGACGCTGAAGGCCGCGGTGGATGGGGCCAAGTTGCAGGCAGACGCTTCAGAACACGCGATAGAAACATTCGCTCGTGATTTCAAACGCGGCGTGATGCTCGACCTGTGGGAGAACTATGTGCCGCGGAGTCCGCACCAGGCCGAACTCAATTTGGACTTCGAAGCGTTCTCGCTTGCGGTGTGTAGTGAAGGGCGCTTGTCGATCGATGGCCGTGTGGATGCCGGGATTCGGAGGTACATCAAGCCAACTGCCGGCAAAAACAGTAGGGCAGAGAAGAGGGTTGTTAAAGGGAAAGCTAAGCGTAAGGGCGAGCGCCAGTGTGATTCTACGCTCCTGAAGGGGCATTCCGCCGTCTCTGTTACCAATGCGGCCCGGGCGATGGGTATTCTGCAAGATTCGGTTAACCGCCTTATCAGACAGGGCCGTCTTGAAACCACAGGCAAAGGTCAGTACAAGAAAGTGACAACCGCCTCGATTAGAAAATATTGCGGCATCGAAGAAAGTTCGACCTAGTCCGACCTGATCCGACCCAATCCGACATCTAGCCTCTAGCGAACGTGCAATAAACCGCTTAACCTCGAATTGCAGCGGACATTCTTGAATGTCTGATTGCAGGAACGAGGAGCGGAAATTATGCTGGCCACTGGCCTTGAGCCTATTACACAGGCTCACTCTACAATTCAACTCGATGGTGATCATCGAACTCCACTGCCAGAGTTTGTGGACGAAAACACGGCGGCGAAAATCATTGAGCGGCCATTGGCAACCCTGCGGCGCTGGCGTTTTGAGCGTCGATATCTGACTTTCTACCGCCATGGTGGTCTGGTTCGGTATCGAGTCGCCGATCTAACGGCATTCCTCGCTGATGGCGTGGTGGAGGTGTCAGCATGACCCATCCAGCAAGCATTAGTGCAGGCGCCGCAAAATACATTCCATCAAACCAGAACTGTGCGGCTTGCCGCGCCTATGACTGCGAAGACCACCAATCTCCAGGCGTACGATCGCTTAAACCCAAGCGCCTGCAGGCGATGGATGCGGCGCCAGCTATACCAGATCCAGACGGCGCGGTTACGCGCAACCGCCGCGTTGATGAAGAGTCTCTTGCGACGGCAGAGCGCCGGCAGAAGGCGGGCCAGGACGACGAGCCGCACGTACCGGGTTGCCGCTGTAAGCCATGCGGCACCAAACGCGCTGCGGATACCGAACGAAAGTTTCGGACGGTCGACCAGGTCATGAATCGAGTGGTAAACATCACGAAGAAGAAGCGCGCTGCGGATGCTCAGCGCGCTTGGGACAAAGCGGTCGAAGCTGACCAACTGGCAGACCAGAGAAAGCAAGATCGTATTGCCGCGGCTGATCAAACATTCTTCGCCGCCGTCCGTGCACCGTGGGATCGTAAGTACGCGAAAGACGATGCCTCGCCGGAAATCGGCGAGCTATCGCCTGGTGGCGGATCGTTTGCCTCGCACGCCCAGCAAGAAGGTAAAGTCCAGCGCGCTTCGAATCTGCACGTGACCAAACCGGGGAAAGGGCGCACGTGTGATCCATATGCCAACTACGAAGGTAACTATGGGCCGATCGCAGCTGCGCTGCGGGGCGAAGATGCTCAGCCTTTGACAGGCGAAGCGAAACAAGCAGCAATCGTTGCTGCAGACAAGGCCCATTACGCGCGTGAAAAAGCACGCTGGGGGGTCAACTAGATGCCGGGGACAACGGTCGGTCTCGCCATGGCGTTCGGAGACCCTGGCACTGGGTCGCGAAACGACTATCCGGAGATCAGTCCGAGGCCGGCGGACCCGCAAGCGCCATACCCCATTTATTTCGGCGATGCGGTTTTTGGGCGTGTGACATCCAATCCACCGATTAGTGGTGGACTTTACACTAACGCGAAAAACTACTCCGCCAGTTTCAACGCCACGTCGCACACCACAACCGTCATTGACGGCATCTCGAGCCTCACGAACCCGAATCTTACGATGCCGACTTTATCGACCTTGTTCAACGGGTCTGCGCCGCAAGTCGGAATGTTGGTCCTCGGGCCTGGCTTAAGTGCCGGCACGACCATCGTTTCAGTTGGCACGAACTCGCTGACGTTGTCCAATCCCACCACCACTAGCACCAGTTCAATCTTCACAATCACAAGCCCGTGGCTCGTATCGAACACTTTCATCGGTGTCGCAATGAGGCAAGTGCAAACTATGATGCCGTACAACAACTCCAGCGGCTTATTCGGAAGCTATCCGCCAGGGGTCCTGCTCGACGTTCTGCAGAAGGGCAGCGTGAGTATTCTTGCGCCCATCGTGAATCCGATAACGCCCTGGGGCGCGGTCTATCTGGTGGTAGGCGTCGATGCCAACCAACCGTATTTACAGGTGGGGCAGTATCAAAGTCAACCCGATGGCTTGTACACAATTCAGTTGCCAAATTGCCAGTTTCGCGAGGGCGTCGTCGATCAAAATGGCGTGTGCGAAATGAGCATTATCGCCGTGACTAACGCTTGACATTGAAAGGCCCGCCGTGGCGTTGGCGGGCCTGTTTGATGGGTGAGATCAGTTTACAAACGAAAGGAAAGCCGTTTGCGGCGGCAGAAGGAAAAGAGAAACAAATCAAATGTCCA
>PMQB01000628.1 GCA_003169195.1 Bryobacterales bacterium | reverse complement strand
GCAGCCATCGGTCGTCCCGACATCATTGAGAAGGTCAAGGGCTGGAGCTCCGGCATGATGCCCGTCACCGGTATGGTCGGCGCCACTGCCAGCTTGAAGTCCAAGAACCTCGTCGAAACTCGCCGCAAGATCATGGGCGATGTTCGTAACGACACGTTCTCCTTCCTNNACCGCCAAGAACGTCGAGTTCATCCCCTCCGAAAGCAATTGCTTCATGCTCAATGCCAAGCGTCCCGGCCGCGAGTTCAACATGGCGATGCAAAAAGAGAAGGTGTTCATCGGCCGCAGTTGGCCCGTATGGCCCAACTGGGTTCGCGTCACCGTCGGCACCAAAGAAGAAATGGTGAAGTTCCAAGAAGCGTTTACCAAGGTTTACGCGTAAGGTAACTGTGTTCTAAACTGGCGCGCGCNNAACCGAGCCGCGCGCGTCGATTCATTTTTGGGTGAGCGCCTCCGTCCGACGCGGAACCCCCAATAGAGGCCCACTTGAAACCGTTGCGTTTTCGTTACAGCTGGAAGTTTCTGGCCGGCGACTTAGCCGGCGGAGCCATTGCAGCACTGATTGCCTTACCGTATGGTTTGGCCATGGCGAACATGATGGGTTTGCCGCCAGTGCTCGGCTTAGTCACATCTATCTCAACCGCGCCCATTACTGCCATCTTAGGGCGCAACCCCGTCTTGATTGGCGGCACGGCCAGTGCCACCGTACCCTTTATTTCCCAAGCCGTTCGTTCGCAAGGCATCGGCGGCGCTGCCAAAATTTGCATCTGTGCCTCCGTATTCATGCTGGTGTTTTCTTTCTTGCGCATCGGTCGTTTTATTCACAAAGTCCCTCAGCCCGTCGTCACCGGTTTCTCCTGCGGCATCGGTGCCATGATGTTCCTCTCCCAATTGGGCGTCATGCTCGGCGTCAAAGCTGTCGTCGACCGCACCTCCAACAACATGATCTACCAGAGTTGGCAGGTGCTCTCACACTTCCCCGAAACTCAGTTGGCCGCCGTGATCATATCCGGCGCGGTCATCATTTTCGCCTTCGTCTCCGCGCGCTTCATTCCGCGTGCGCCCGCCCCGCTCATGGGCATTCTCGTCTCCGTCGCCATCGCTCTCACCTTCGGTCTGCATCAGCGGGAAGTCGGCAAATTACCACTTGAGATTCCACCCTTTATTCCCTTTTCCTGGACGCCCACAGATGTCCTCAAAGTCATTCCAGACGCCTTAGGCTTGGCCTTTGTCGCCAGCGTCAACATCTTGCTCACCTCCCGCGTCGTCGAGCACTTCCGCGGTCGCCACGCGCATCTGAAAATCTCTGACGCCGATGCCGAGATCGGTGCTTATGGCATCGCCAACATGGTGGCTGGCATCTTCGCCGCGCCCATGAGCGTCGGCATCCCCGCCCGCAGCTTGGCCAGCGTTCGCTGCGGCGGCGTTACCCGCATGTCAAACATCTTCCACGGTCTCTTCATCTTGGCCTTCGTTATTTTGGGAAACAATTATATTTCCCATATTCCAATTCCCGCACTCGCTGGCGTCACCGCTTATATCGGCGTCTGCCTCTTGGAATGGAGTACCTGGCGTCGCTTGAGCAAAATGCGCCGCGTCGATGCCCTCGCTTTTCTCTGCACAGCCGCCGCCGTCTTGGTCGTAAATGCCGTCCTCGCCGTAGCAATCGGCTGCTCGCTCTATTTTCTGCGGTACTTGTACGGTCGGTTAGTTACGAGCAAACAGACGGCGAATGTGGCTGCCATGCAGGGCGCCCGTTGACACTTTCGCTCTTTCTTCTGTTACCTTTCATTCAAAAAATCGATTCACGGAATCTTCAAAGAGTGCTAACCTAGCCGTAATTGTCTCAGTGACCTACTAGCTCTCTGTTGTAGCAGTACCCGCCCAGTCTTGCGGATTCGCCGGTTTAAACCCGGCAAAATAGCTTTACTCAAGGGATCGATACTAAGGGAGATTTACAATAATGCTTCAGAATGTAATAAAGAAGGCGCGAATAGCACCGCTTTTGGCGCTGCTGGCCCTCTCAAGTCTAGGGGTTTGGGCGCAGTCCACTCAGGGCGGCGTGCACGGAGCCGTAACAGATGCGTCGGGCGCCGCGGTGCCAAACGCCAAGGTAACGCTGACCAACGAAGGCACCAACGAGGCCCGCAACAGCACCACCAACTCTGCCGGCTTTTACGATTTTTCCAACGTAGTTCCAGCAACGTACACAGTCGTTGCAGAAACTCCGAGTTTTAAAAAGTTTGAACGCAAGAACGTGATCGTCGGCACCCAGGAATATGTGGCGGTCGATATCCGTCTCGAAGTCGGCAACGTCTCCGAAAGCGTTCTCGTCACCGAACAAATGCCGTTGGTCGAATCCTCCAACGCATCGCAAGGCCAAGTCTTAGACAACCAGAAGCTGGTGGAACTGCCCAACCTCGGGCGCAACCCCTTCATGATGTCCAGACTCTCCCAAAACGTTGTCCAGGTCGGTCCGCCCGCCTACAACCGCATGGAAGACCAGAGCGGTTCATCCATGATTTCCATCGCCGGCGGCCCTGTCCGCGGCAATAACTATTTGCTCGATGGTATTCCAATCACCGATTCCAACAATCGCGCGATCATCATCCCCACTTTGGAATCCGTCCAGGAAGTCAAAATTCAATCCAACACCTACGACGCCGAAATGGCGCGCACCGGTGGCGGTATGTTTAACACCCTCATGAAATCCGGCACCAACGATTATCATGGCAGCTTGTATGGTCACGTCCGTCGCACCTCCATGGACGCCAATAACTTTTTTAGCAACGAAGCTGGTATTCCGATTACGAACCAGCCGAATACCACTTGGGGCGGCAGCTTCGGCGGCCACGTCTCCATTCCCAAGCTCTACAACGGTAAGAACAAAACATTCTTCTTCCTCGGCGTTGAGCACTACGACGATTGGTCTTCCGACTCGTCCCAGTTCAACCTGCCCACCGCGTTGGAGCGCACTGGCGATTTCTCCAAGAGCTTCAATGCCGATGGTTCTCTGCACGTAATCTACGATCCACGTGCCGCCACCGCAACGCCCTTGAGTGGAAACAAAATCCCCCTCAGTCTTCTAAACCCGGTTGGCTTGGCCACCGCTAGCTATTACCCAACTCCAACTTCGGCCCCCGCCAGCTTTGGCGCGGCCGATCTCACGCTCGCCTCCACCATCAAAGCGCGCGCTGTCCAATACACCGGCAAGATCGACGAAGATTTCACCAGTTGGTGGCGTGCCAGCTTGAGCTACCTCCGCTACTATTCGCTCGAACCCGGCGACACGTGGTTCAACTCGCCCGCCACACAAAGTGGTTGGCGTCTGTTGCGCCGTGTTGACACCACGCAATTGAACAACTTGTTCACCATCAATCCCACCACTGTCGTCGCTGTCCGCTACGGCTTCAATCGCTTCCCCAATTTCGACTACAACAGTTCGCAAGGCTTTAACGTTTCCACCTTGGGCTTTAGCCCGACTTGGTCGAGCATCTCTCACGGTCCCGCTGCGGAATTTCCCTCCATCGGCATGTCCACCTTCACCAGCTTGGGTGAAAGCGGCGACTGGGATTACTATGACGAAGCCTCCCACAATTTCTCGGTCAGTGTCGATAAGTACATGGGTCGTCACAGCCTCAAAGCTGGCTTCGACTATCGCTTATTGGCCACCTCTGGTTCAGGTATCAACTGCACCACCGGTTGCTTCTCTTTTAACAACGCCCCCAATAACCTCGGACCCAGCAATACCAGCTACACTGGCACCGCTTTGGCCGATCTCCTCGTCGGTGCGCCTTACGACAGAACGGCCGACACCACTTCCACTCTGACCGATTTCATCCACTACTACGCCGGTTACGTGCAAGACAACTTCCGCGTGAACAGCAAACTGACTCTGAATTTCGGTCTCCGCATGGAGCACGAATCAGGCGTGTCGGAAAAGAACAACGGCTTACTCGTTGGCTTCAACCAAACCGCTGCCAACGTTTTGGCCGCCTCTGTTCCTAGCCTCAGCTTAAAGGGCGTTCCGGAATACGCTGGCGTCAATGGTGCTCCCACCACGGTCGGCAACTATCAAGGCATCAAGTGGGGCCCGCGTGGCGGTGTCGCTTACCAGTTGAATGCCAAAACCGTCCTCCGCGGCGGCTACGGTATCTTCTGGGCTCCCCAAATTTATCTCGGTGGTCCATTCTCCACCATCGGTTACGCCAACACCACTGAATTCAAGGGTCAGAGCTTTGCTCAACTGCAAAGCACGCAGGGCTTCTACAATCCGTTCCCCAATGGCCTCACTGCACCTGTCGGCAACACCTTGGGCGCCAGCGCCGGCCTGGGTTCTAGTTTGTCGCTTGTTGACCCAACCACCAAAGCACCTATGATTCAGCAGTACTCTGCTGACGTTCAACGGGAGCTCCCCGGCGGCATCGCCCTCGAAGTGGGCTACGTCGGTTCGCATTCCACCCATTTGACTTTGGGTATGCCGGCCATCAACGTCAACGCTTTGAATCCAAGCCTGCTCTCGCAAGGCGGTTCGTATCTTGACGCGCTCGTCGCCAACCCGTTCGCCGGTGCTGGCTTATCGGGCACTCTCGCGGGCCAAACAAGCGGTTGCCCAGCGGGTGTGGCCAACTGTATCGCCCGTTCCCAGCTGTTACTGCCTTTCCCGGCTTACACCAGCGTCAACGAAACGTTTGGCGATCAGAACCACGCTAGCTACAACTCCATGGTCATCAAGGCCCAAAAGCGCTTCAGCCACGGCTTAACGTTCCTCAGCACTTTGACATTGTCGAAGAACATGGACGAAAGCAGCGGCGGCGTCGGCACTTCACTCAATGGCGGCGCACAAGGCGCTCCCCAGAACCCCTACAACATGGCTGCTGAATACAGCCTCTCCAACGTCGATACCCCGGTTCGCTGGGCGACGGCCATCACCTACGAACTCCCGATCGGCAAGGGCAAAATGCTGATGGCTAACGCGAATAAGGCCACCGATCTTATCCTCGGCGGCTGGTCCGTCAACGCTGTGAGCGTTTACCAAACCGGTTTCCCGCTGCAGATCTATCAATCCAACAACAACTCCAACTTCGGCTACGGCGCACAACGCCCCAACGAAGTCTCTGGTGCCACTCTGGGCAGCAGCGGCAGTGTTGAGTCTCGGCTGAATGACTACATCAACTACTCGGCGTTCACCATCGCTCCGGAAGGAACGTTTGGCAGCACGCCCCGTACCCTCGGCTCCATCCGTGGACCTGGCCAGAAGAATTGGGATCTCTCAATCTTCAAGAACTTCGCTATCACCGAGCGATTCAAAGCGCAGTTCCGCGCCGAAGCCCTCAACGGCTTCAATTCGCCTCTCTTCCACACGCCCGATACCAACCTCTCTGACGGCAAAGGCGTCTTTGGTGTAATCAACACCACCGACAACTTCGCCCGCCAGCTCCAGTTGGCCATCCGCGTAACCTTCTAAAAACTCGTAAACACAAAAAAGGGGCTTTGGTCTGAAAAGACCGAAGCCCCTTTTCTTGCTACCCACCTTCTTATCAATCACGCGCCCAAAAAATAAATCTTCCTGATTCCTTTCAACACCTTAGAGCCAAAACTCCCCCTAGCCTCGCTTG
>PMQB01000451.1 GCA_003169195.1 Bryobacterales bacterium | reverse complement strand
GCGAGCCGCGATTTGCAGCGGGCGCAAAATCAAGTCTGGTTCAAGGAGTATTTGCATCCCACGCTGGAAGAATTCTTCAAGCCGAATCCTAAGAATCATGGTTCGTACTTTATGAATTGGACGTCGAACGATGAAGTGTTTTGGAAAGAGAATTACCGGATCTGGATGAGTGCCTTGCGCGAGTTTGATCATTTGGGTGGAACCATCGGCGCTGGGG
Organism: Bryobacterales bacterium; assembly: GCA_003169195.1. GTDB lineage: Bacteria > Acidobacteriota > Terriglobia > Bryobacterales > Bryobacteraceae > Bog-105. Next base: position 4,273 of record PMQB01000451.1, on the reverse strand, counting down.
ATGATGCTGGATTTATTTATCAGATCTATGGGTTTGGATTGTTACGCGAGTTGGAATTGCATGAAGAAGCGGGGTTCAATCCGCTGAAGGTGATTCAGCATGCCACGGGCAACAATGCGCGCATTTTGGGGATGCAGGACAAGATTGGGAGTGTGCGTCCGGGTTACATGGCAGATTTGATTGTGGTGAATGGGAATCCGCTGGACAACATTAAAGTGCTGTATCCGGCTTTAGCGGCGGGACAGAATACGGGCGTTGAGTGGACGATTAAAGATGGCTACGTTTACCACGCGCCTACGCTGGCGAAAGAAGTGCGGGAAATGGTGGCCAAAGCACGGGCGGCAGGGGTGAAATCAACCCGGTAGTTCGCGGCCGATGGTTTCAGGAACACGCGACGCGGCGGCGGCCGCTAAGGCGAAGGCAATGCCGCAGGCGGCGAAGCCCCAACCTAGACCGTGTCGTTCGCCTATGGCGCCAATGACGGAAGGCGCCAGGGCACTGATGCCGCGCGCGGTGTTATAGGAAAGGCCGAGCGCGGTGGCACGGATGGCCGTAGGGAATAACTCGCTGCCGAGTAGTGCTGATCCTACGAAGAAGCCGGTTCCGAAGAATGCCGTGATGGAAGCGGTGAGCAAGATGAGCCAGGGCTCGCGCGCGAGGGCGAAGGGTGGGACGGAGAGAGCGGCCAAGGTGAGATAGAGGATCACGGCGCGCTTGCGACCAAATTTATCGGAGATGGCTCCGAATAATAGATAGCCAGGAAACATGCCGCAGAGGTTCAGCACCACCAGGAACGTTGTGGAATCTAAGAGGCCGAAACCGCGGCCGCCGCTGGCAACCGGTAAACGGAGATACGCCGGCAGCCAAGTGAAGAGGCCCCACCAGGCGAACATGCCGAAGACATTCATGAGCAGAAGGCCGAGTAGGTTCGGTATGCATGCGATCCAGAGTTGACGTTTCTCCGGCGCGGTAGTGGGTACAGCATGTTTGCGCTGCCAAAGATCGGGTTCAGGCACATCTTTCTGTATCCAGAAGACGAGGAGTGCCGGCAGCACGCCCACGAAGAAGACCCAATGCCAGTTCCAACGCGACAGGATGAAATTGGCCACGACCGCTGCCATGGCATAACCGATGGCCCAACTGCTTTGCACGATGGCGAGGGCGCGTCCGCGCCAATGACTGGGCCAGGTTTCGGCGACGAGCGTGGCGCCGGCGTTCCACTCGCCGCCCATGCCGAGACCGAGGAGAAAACGGAAGAAGCCGAGGATTGCTACGCTAGTCGAAAAGCCACAGGCGAACGTGAAGAGCGAATAGGTGAGGATGCTCATACTGAGCAGGCGGCGGCGGCCCAGGCGGTCGGCGAAGAAGCCGAAGAGAAAGCCGCCGAAGGCGGAGCCGATGAGCGTGAGAGTGTTCAGAGTGCCTGCCATGGATTTGGTCATGCCGAACTCGCGCATCAGGGTGGTGAGCACGAGAGAGTAGAGCATGACATCGAAGGAATCGAGCATCCAGCCGAGGCCGGCGGCGATGACGGTGCGGCGTTGTGGCGAGGAAGTGTTGCTCCAGCGAAAGGGAAGAACGGTAGAGGCGTCCAAGACAATAGGATAGTGGGTGAGGGTGGGGAGTCTTGAGCAGAGCGAAAATGAGGGGACACCCCTGTCGACATCGTTAAAGCAGGATGGATGGCTAGGGCCCGGAATGTCCCCACATTTTCTTTGTGGTGGGGAGGTGGGTTGGTTGTCAGAAAAGGGGGGAAATTGAACAGAAGAGAGTTCGCGAAGAGTGCAGCCATGATGGTGGGGGCGGCGGGTTTGCGGGGCGCCGGCAAGCCGGTGCGGGCCTATGTGGGCACCTATAGTTCACCGCAAGGGGCCGAGGGCAGCAAGGGTCGCGGGAGTGGCATCTATTTGTTTGAGATGGACCCGATGAGCGGCTATCTCACGCAGCGCAATGTTTTCAAGGACGACACGAATCCGTCGTGGCTGGCGATCAACCGAACGAAAACTCACTTGTACGCGGCGAATGAGACGGAAGCGGGCGGCGTGAGTGCGTACTCGATTGACGGCGGCAGCGGTGAGTTGGATCTGCTGAATCGGGCGAGTTCCGGTGGTGCCGGTCCCGCGCATCTGAGTATACATCCGAATGGCAAACATTTGCTGGTGGCGAACTATGCCGGCGGGACGGTAGCGGTGCTGCCGATTCTGGAAGACGGCAAGGTGGGCGAGCCCATTGACGTGCACAAGCACACGGGCACGTTAGGTGGGGCGAACGCGGCGAGTGGACCGAAAGGCAGCTTCGCGATTAGCGGGCATGATAAGCCCCATGCGCACATGATTGAGTCTGATCCGATGGGGCACTTCGTGCTGGCCGCGGATTTGGGTCTGGATGAAATCTTTATTTACAAGTTTGACGTCAGTACGGGCAAGATGACGCCGAATTCTCCGCCGAGTTTTAAGCTGCCCTCAGGCGATGGGCCGAGGCACTTTGTGTTTCATGCGAACCGGCATTGGTTCTACACATTGGAGGAGGAGAGCTCGACGTTGGTGGCGTGCGATTACGATTCGGCGCGCGGCACATTGAAGGCGAAGCAAACGATTTCAACATTGCCGAAGGATTTTGCTGGGACCGATTTTACCTCGGAGATTGTGATGTCGCCGGATGGGCGATTCCTCTACGTAGGAAACCGGCTCCATGACACGATTGCGTGGTTTTCAATTGAGAGCGATGGCAAATTGACTTGGGCGGGAGAAGAATGGACGAGGGGAGATTATCCGCGGAGTTTCACGATTGATCCGAGCGGACATTTTCTCTATTCGTGCAATCAGCGGGCAGATGCGATTGCTTGTTTCAAGCGGGACTTAAAGACTGGGATTTTGGGATTCACCGGGCAATATACGCCAGTGGGGACACCGGCGATCCTTCGATTTTTATAACTACTTCTCGGGTTCCTGAACATCTACGATGCGGTTGACGGTAATGCCGCTAAGGTGCTGATGGATGCCGCTGGGCCAGCGAATTTCCACATCATTGAGCTGCGTGGCGGTGCCGACTCCGAAGTGGACCGGGCCGAGACTCGAAGAGGCATAACTGAGGGCGCTGGTCATGAGGTTCCATTGCGAGTTGACCCGAATGGAGGCGCCAATACCATCGCGATTGCTGTGCTTGCCGTGGAGGTGGAATTCGATCCAGTTGCCAGGTTGCGTGGTGGTGTTGCGCCAGAGTTCGGCCTTGTCGCCCAGTGCAGAGACCACAACTCCGATCTGGCCGTTACTATCAAAATCTCCGAAGGCTGCTCCACGATGAGCCTTAATTGAGGCTTTCATAGCGGCGGGTGTAGCATCGGTGAATTTGCCTTCGTGGTTGAGAAAGATGCTGTTGGCTTCTTTGTAGGGATGAGACTCGGTTTCTTCGGCGCGATCGTTCACGTTCGAATTCGCGGTGAAGATGTCCTTCCAGCCATCGTTGTCGAAATCGACTAGGCCGACGCCCCAGCCGCTGTGCGCGATGCTGAGCGGGCCGATACGGCTGGCGTAGGTGTTATCGACAAAGCTGCCATTGGGCGCACCCTTGAAGAACGGGAAAGTTTCTCCCGCGAGGGCGGTGAAGATGATATCGGGGCGGCCATCGTTATCGGCGTCGCGAAAATCTGTACCCATGCTGGAGACGGGGCGACCGCGATCAGTGAGCGCGACACCGGAGAGCAATGCTACTTCTTCGAAGGTTCCGTTCTTTAAGTTATGAAAGAGGAAGTTCGGCATGTTGTCGTTGGTGACGAAGATGTCGGTGAAGCCGTCGGTATCGTAATCGGCAAAAGCGACACTCATACCGCGGCCGGCAAACTTAGAGATACCTGATTTGACGGAGACGTCTTCGAACACGCCGTTACCCAGATTGTGATAGAGGGTGGAGGCGAGCGGTTCATAGTATTTGGGATTGCAGTAAACGCGCGGGCCCTTGTCTTTATTGCCGCAGAAGCGATCTTGTAACGGCGTATCGGAGTAGTGGACAACGAGAAGATCGAGAAGGCCGTCGTTATCGTAATCGAACCAACCGGCGGCGACTGCCCATTGGCCACTCTTGATGCCGGCTTTTTCAGTGACATCTTCGAAGGAGCCGTCGCCGCGATTGTGCAAGAGTTGATTGCGATTGACCCCGGTTACGAATAGGTCGGGATGGCCGTCGTTATCGTAATCGGCGGCAGCGACTCCGGTGGAGTAGCCTTGGCCGGAGACGTAGGCTTTCTCTGTTACGTCGGTGAAGTGGCCGTTGCCGT
>PMQB01000455.1 GCA_003169195.1 Bryobacterales bacterium | reverse complement strand
CAAATGCGATTACCAGCAGGTTCGTCCGCCATCCACTGCCAGCACTGCACCGGTCATGTACGACGAAGCATCCGAGCACAGGAATAGAATGGCGCCCTGATATTCATCAGCGCGCGCTAACCGCCCCATCGGAATGAGATTCGTCAATCGCGTGATGAACTCCTCCGGCTGTCCATTGCCCACACTGCCGGGACAAAGCGCGTTCACCCGCACGCCGCGCGTCGCCCAATACGTGGCCAAATATTTGGTCAACGCGATCAATGCCGAGCGAGTCACAGAGTGGGTCACCGGCTTTACCGGTTGCAGATTGTCCGGCAAATTTGCTGAACGATAAATGCGTTGGTCGGGTGCTACCAATCCAAGATCAGACGAAACGTTCAAAATCACGCCCGCACCGCGGCGCGCCATCTCCGTGCCAAACACCTGGCAGCAGATAAACGGACCATTGATGCCCACCGCCAGATCTGCACTCCATTGATCGAACGAGAAACTCTCAAAGCGCGAAAAGCTCGCTGGCTCCGAGCCCTCAATTTTCGAATCATTGGCGGAATCGTTGATCAATACATCCACCCGCCCGTGACGCTGCAACACTTCAGCCAGTACGCGCTTCACTTCATTCGGTTTGGTCACATCGGCCGCAAAGCCCGACACATTCAAATTGAATTCATCACTCAGCTTGGTGGCCAGATCGGTAACGCGCATGCCGGCCGTATCAACAAGAACCGGAATACCGCGCGAAGCAATAATCGCGCGGGCATGCTGTTCCCCCAATAAACCACTGCCGCCTGTAACAACAGCGATCTTGCCAGAAAGATCAAACGCTGGATGAGGCATTGTGAGTGGTTTAGCGCCAGTTAATACGATATCGTTCAAACCAGTTACCACCCGCAGGCGTGCCGCCTTCAGCATCAAGACTCGCCTTTTCCCAAGCCTCACGCGACACCGGAGTAATCGGCGCCATCTTTTTTGCAGCCAGCGCCTTGTTCGCCGGCGTCAGATCTTTAGAGATGAAGGAATCGAACTCGTCCACCACATCCTGTCGCTCATGCGAAAGTGAATCGATGCGAGTCAAATAGTAATCCGCCGGTCGGCCTTCATAAAAGACCACAGCACCATAAAGCTGCGATGTTTTCTCGCGAATCCGTTCTTCTCCCGTGATGGCGCCGCCTTCTTTGGTTGCCACAATCTTCTTGCGGATGACATCCGCTTTGTCGGAGAGCGCTATCAGTTGCTTAGCTAAAGGATCTTGTCCCAGAGCCGCTGCGCGAGTGGCTAATTCCTGGCGCACACCGTTGATGCGATCTACATCGAACGTTAAATCACCCAGCAGCTTGAACACCCGCATGCCGGCCGCAAACTGCTGTTTGCGATCTTCCACCGTAAACTTGGCCCGTGCATCGAGCGTCGCGACTACTTGAGTCGTATACATTTCCGTTCCGCGTGTGAGTTTGATCGTGTAAGTCCCTGGCACAATTCTTGGACCCACCGTCGCCTCGCCTGCAATCACCGCGGCCGGCGGCACTTTCGGAGGTTTCAGACGCATAGACCAAACCACCCGCGTAATCCCGCGGCGGCTGCTGGCCGGAAGCGTGTCCACCAGTTGGCCCTTGGCATCAAACACCTCCAACTTCATTCGGCCATACACATGACGGCGTTTTTGGTAATAGGTGATCAACGCACCGTCTGGTGGATTGTCGCCCACAAAGTTGCCGTCTCCTTCCGCCCACCCGCCATTGGCCATCAAGCGCTGCTCAACCGGCTTGGTTTCCAGGAACGCAGCGTCCTTCGCAAGAACTTCGGGAGTCAGTTGGCGGAGCGGTGAGATGTCATCCACAATCCAAATGCCACGACCATGTGTGGCAATCACCAGATCGGAGGTGCGCGGATGAATCACCATATCGCGCACCGGCACCGAAGGGAAATCGTGTCCCTTATATTGCGCCCAATGACTGCCGCTATCCAATGAAACCCACAGACCAAACTCCGTACCCAGGAAAAGCAAGTTGGGGGAAACCGTGTCTTCCCTAACAACGTGAGCGAAGCCGCGGACGGCTGCACCCGCTGGTGTCAGAGCGCTCCAAGTCTGGCCGAAGTCCGTTGTCTTGAAAACATAAGGCTGCATGTCTCCGAACGTGTGTCGGTCGAACACCGCGAACGCCGTACCTTCAGCAAAGCGCGAAGCCTCCACCCACGATACCCAGGAAGCTTTGGCCAAGCCGGGAACATTCGACACAACATTCGTCCACGTCTTGCCCCCGTCCCGAGTCACTTGAAGATTGCCATCGTCCGTTCCGGCCCAAATCACTTGGGAGTTGCGGGGTGACTCGCTAATGGAATAGATAGTGGTGTGCGTTTCCGCTGCTGAGTTATCGACTGTCACACCACCCGACTCTTCCTGTTTCTGTTTTTCCGGATCGTTGGTTGTGAGATCAGGAGAAATGCGATCCCATGATTGTCCGTGATTGCGCGACCGGAATAGAAATTGTGAACCAATATAAACGGTGCCATCGCCCGATGGACTCAGTGCAATGGGCGTGTTCCAATTGAAGCGCAGTTTTCCTTCACCATAATTAGGCTGCGGCTGAATGCCGCGCGATTCAAGCGTTTTCCTGTTCACGCGCGAAATCGTTCCACCCTGCGCCTCTACGTAAACGTAATCAGAATCTGTCGGATCAGGCAGCGCGAAGAATCCATCACCGCCGTAGAGATTCTCCCAACGATGGTTGGTAATGCCGCCCGGGTAAGCCGAGTCTGCCACCCACACACTGTTATCTTGCAGGCCGCCGAAGATATGGTACGGGTCAGCCATATCGACACTCACGTGATAAAACTGCCCCACCGGAAGATCGAATGCCTTGAGCCATGTCTCACCGGAATCACGCGACAACCAAGTGCCACCGTCATCGCAAGTGATAATTTCTTCGCTGTTTTGCGGGTCAATCCAGACGTCGTGAAAATCTCCGTGTGCGCCGCCTTGAATGAAACTGAAACTCTTGCCGCCATCGTTGCTCAGTATGAGTGAGCCGCCCGCTTTGTAGACCTTGTTCTCGTCCTTCGGGTCAACCACAAGATTGGCAAAATAAAACGGCCGCCACACCATCATTTGACTTTGATCGCCAGCCTGCCAGGTTTTGCCACCATCGGCGGAGCGATAAAGCGCACTATGAGTCGATTCGATCATGGCGTAAACCACATCCGGATTGGAAGGAGCAGTGGCAACGGCAACGCGTCCCCAGGGTTTCGCCGGAAGACCTTGCGTCGATTTCTGATCGAGATCTTTCCAAGTCGCGCCCCCGTCGGTGGTCTTATAAAAAGCGCTAGCGCTGGGCGCCGTGCTATTTTCGCCACCCGAACGAAACGTCCAACCTTTGCGGCGAAAATCCCAATTCGCGGCAAACAGGGTATTCGGGTCGCGCGCACTCATCGACAGCGAAGAACAGCCGGTGGACGGGTTTCCGCCTGCGAGAATTTTATTCCAACTCTTGCCGCCGTCCGTGGTTTTGTACAGGCCCCGATCGTCGCTATCGCTCCAGAGCTTGCCGGGCACGCAAGCGTAAACGGTGTTTGAATCTTTGGGATGAACCAGAATCTTGGCGATCCGTTCCGATGTCTTGAGACCCATGTTGGTCCAGTTCTCACCGCCATCGGTAGAGCGGTAAATGCCATCGCCAATGGATACGCTGTTCCGCGTCCAGGCCTCACCGGTGCCCGCCCAAATCGTCTTCGGATTGGACGGATCAATCGCAAGCGCACCGATGGACTGCACCGGTTGTTTATCAAAAACCGGTTTGAACGTCACCCCATTGTTGACAGATTTCCAAACACCGCCGCCAGCGGAACCCACGTACACCGTGAGGCGTCCGTTTTCTCGAACCGCAGTGATGGTGGAAACGCGGCCGCTGATTACACCTGCGCCAATGTTACGTGCACCTAAGCCGGATATCGCATCGGAATCGAATGTGGGCGTTTGTGCGCGCAGAAGAAACGGCAATAGCAGGAATGTGACTCGCGCAAAACAGGATTTAGTCATTACTTGTTCCCTCCCACTGGGGGCATAGCGAAACGCGAATCAGCGAGGGTAGGGTTGACCAAGATCTTTTCCACAGTCATCTTCGCTCTGTCGGACTGGCCCTTGGCCCCACTCTCCATCGCGAAGGGAAAGTACAATCCGTCTACCTTCTCGTAGTCGCCGTAATACGTTTCCGTGTAGCGCACCGTGCCGCGGATGTTTAACTCGTTTTCAACCTTTAATTCCAGGAACGTGTCCGCATCAATGAAATGATATTGCACATCGCCGGTTGCTAGAGTCAGCTTAATTTTGTAGCAGTCGGTGCCTTCTACCGAATCATGACCCACATATTCGGCGCGGTGGTCTTTGTTTTTGTAATCGACAAGTTGCCCTTCGATGTCCGCATCTTCAATCAGGCCTTTGCGGTCGTCGGCTGAAAGCAGATCGGGATCTTTACGCCCCTCCCAAGGAACAATGTGCCACGCCGTCTTGCCGTCGTAGGCGTCAATGCCTACCATGCCCTGCAAGATTTGTTCTTCGCGCACTTTGAACGGCCGTTTATTTTCCTCCACAAAGGCCGCGCGAAACCCGCCCATCGAAATTTTGCCCGAAATTCTTAGCGATTGCAGGCCTTTGATCTTGTCTAGGCCGCCTCGCGCTTGAATGTTCTTGGCAATAATTTCATCTACGGTTTGGGCCTGTGTGCATGCGGCCGTGAAGACAAGTAATAGAAGAAAACGATTGGGGAATGGCATTTTTTGAGCAATTGTTCAAAAGCAGATATAGAACTCAGAATACAGGAGCCGAAACCACAAAGGAGGCATGGACGATTCATTGATATCGTGGTTACTTCGTTAGGACGATGAAACTTCTCGCGCGCTTCAACCTGATCTTCATCTCGCTCTTTGCGGTTGGCATTGGGTTGGCCATCTGGCTGGCATCAATATTCCTGCAAAACGATACTCAAGCGCAAGTTTTGGCTCAAGCAGAGCTGATGATGTTGACGACCTCTGCCACCCGTAGTTATACATCGCAGCAGGTGCAGCCTTTGCTCGACAAATTACAGAAGCGTGACTCGACTTTCCTCCCGCAGACCGTTCCGAACTATGCAGCTACCCAGGTATTCAATTACTTGCATTCGAATAAGCCCGCGTACACGTACAAAGAAGCTACGTTGAACCCCACTAACCCAGTAGACCGCGCCACCGATTGGGAGGCCGATATAGTTAATGCTTTTCGTAATGATGACTCACTGAAGGATAAGTCCGGCGAACGCGATGCGGCTACCGGGCGTTCTTTGTATTATGCTCGCCCCATCCGGGTGACCGAACAAGACTGCCTGGAGTGCCACAGTGCGCCAAACAAAGCGCCGGTTTCGATGATCCGGCAGTACGGGCGCGCCAATGGGTTTGGCTGGCACTTGAACGAGGTTGTGGGGGCGCAGATTGTGTCGGTTCCCGAATCACTTCCGGCCGAAATCGCCGCGCGCCAATTGAAATCGTTAGTTATCTATCTGGTGATCATTGCTTTGGTCGCGTTGCTCGTCTTGGATGCGGTGCTGATTGTTACGGTGATTCGTCCTGTTGCCAGACTTTCGCAAGCGGCCGAAGATCTTAGTCAGGGCAGAACTAGCGCCGAAGACCTTCCCGTCAAAGGAAGAGACGAGATCTCCGCACTCGCGGCCTCCTTCAACCGCATGCAGCGTAGTTTGGTTAAAGCGTTGAAGCTTCTAGAAAAAGACGGCTCAATGTGAGTTTCGTTTAGCGAGAAAGTTCCTACGCTCCGGGCCGGACGGCACTTCTTCGGCCAGTGCATCGTACAACTGATGCCAGCTATGCGACCCTTTGGCGGCGCGGTTCACAAGTACGCGAGCTACCGGGCCGACGAAAACCGCCAGTTCGCGTGCGAGTCGATCTAAACTCTCCGCGTCGAACTGGATCACAGCACAGTTAGCAGCGGCCGCGTGCGCTTTGGCTTGCTGAGGCAGACCAGCGCGATGATTGACCGCTGCCTCAATGTCCGCGCAAACACTATCAAACGATTCGCCTTCGTTCCATAGGCTGTATTGGAACGGGTTCAGGTAGGCCGCCAAGTCGTAGGGCAGCGTTTCTGTGTAAGCTACGCGTATAGGCAAAACGGAAAGCTTTTTCTCTGCAGAAAGCTGGTGAGCCAGCGCCACTTCCTGGCGGAGCATGTCGCTGCGGATTGCTTGTTCAGAAAGCAGCACCACAAATACTTCGGCTGATTTGAGTTCGCGTTCGATCTCGTCCACCCAGCGAGTTCCTACTTCCAGTTTGGTGTCAAGAAAGACCAAGTGACCGTTTCTCGCGAGCGCGGCCCCAACCGCATGCGCTAACTCCTGATCAGGAGACACATGCCGGTAACTGATAAAACAACGACTCATGGCTTCTCGTTATGGTCCGGCGGAACGTCCTTTATCTGATTGTCGGGCAAGGGCGCTGGTGTGTCAAAGTCAACCTTCGAATCCGCAGAAAACTTCCGATAGTTGCGGAATTCCACTTCATTTTTCGTGGCCACACTCTTAGTGTCGCTCCAATCCACTGCTTTTAATGGCAAAAGAAAGTCATGGTCGCCCACAGTTTGCATACGGTAGTCCAATTCGACGCCGGACTTCTGGATTGGAAATTTCTTGGCAATGTCTTCGGCACTTATTTTTAGTTTGATTACCTGGTGCAGTTTGGGTTCGATGAAAACAAGACCCTTGATGCCAGTTACGATTTCCTGCGTTTCATAGCCAATGTGCCATTGAGAATGTTCGGTTTCAACGATGAAACTGAACACCATTAACGGCTGGCCATTGATGGAGCCCCAATGATCCCAAGTAAATTTCGCGTCACTGCTGGCCTGGAACAAAATGCCCAGAATACTGCCAAAGTCGCCATAGTTGGTTGAACCGCCCAGTGATTCGTAGCTCTCTTTTGTTTTCATTCCGTTCACAAGAAGTAATTTGTACTGCTCCTTCTGGCCGGAATAGCTGAGCTGAATGGTGAGCGTGTCGCGCAGTTTCCAGTTTTCGTCTTGGGTGATGCGTATGGTCTTGCCAGGCAATCGCGAGCGCGGTTCGGCCAGCACTGTATTCGATGGAGCGCGCCCCTGATCTACCCAGCGCCGCGTTATTTGCGTACAGATAAAATCGGGCAGCTTGTCGGTGAAGGTGAGCGCTGAGTTCCTTGTCGCTTCAATTACCGCGGCTTGTTCTTCAGGTGACGGTGGTGGGGCGCTTGCACTTACCAGCGCCATGCCGATGATGAAATAGCTGGCCCACATGGCTCAATCGCGCGCTACCGCACTTGATAGCTCTGCTTTGCGTACTACGTAAATCTTTTCTACCTGGCGGCAGATCTCGCGTGCCACGCGCTCTGGCGTTTCTTCTTCGTCCAGTTCCACTTCTACTTTTATGTACAGATCAACTCGCTTCATACCGTTGATCCGATAATACCTATAGCGAATGTCAGAACCAATCTTGTGTAAACGATGCGGCCAGCGCCGCGCGCGCCGCGCCTGTCCGGCGCTGCACGCAGATATTTGCGCCATTTGTTGCGGTACCGAGCGGGAAGTTTCCATTTCGTGTCCGTTGGAATGCGAATATTTGCGAGAAGCGCACTTGCGCGAGAAATCTTTGCCGGTTGATCCGAAGCATGTGCCGCATAAAGAAGTGGAGGTAACAGAAGAGTTCTTGCGCGAACATGAAGAACTGCTGCTGTTTTGCATCTATTCGCTGTTGCAAGCAGCGTTGCGCACTCCGGGCGCGGTAGATACCGATGCGCTGGAGGCGCTGGAAGCTTTGATCAAGACATATAAGACGGCAGCGTCCGGATTGATTTATGAGTCGCGGGCAGACAATATGGTGGCGGCGGCGGTGCAGCGGGGGTTCTCCGATTCGCTGGCCGATTATCAGAAGATTCGCGCGGAAAAGGAAGGCGGTTTGACGCCGTTGCGCGACAAAGAGATTCTGGGAATGCTGGTATTTCTAAGCCGCTTTGGCCAGCAAAATCTCAATGGCCGGCCGAAAGGGCGATTGTTTCTGGATGTTTTGAGCCGTATGACACCACAGCAAAGAATCGACGANNTGTCAGTTCGCTCGATCTTGCGCCCGATGTGCGTCATTTTGAATTTGAGATTGCCGATGGGAATGCGTTTCCGTTTACGCCCGGGCAGTTTGTTTCCGTAAAGGAGCAAGTTGCTGGAAAAGAAGTGACGCGCGCGTATTCCATTGCGTCACCGCCGAACGGGAATCGCTTTGCCCTTTGTTTGAATCGCGTCGCGGAAGGCTTGGTATCACCGCGCATGTTTGCGTTGAAGCCTGGTGAGCATGTGGAAGTGAATGAGCCGCTGGGCTACTTCACGCTACGGCAGTCGGAGAAGCCGGCGGTGTTTATTGGGACGGGTACAGGCATTGCGCCGTTTCGATCTATCTTGCTGAACGCGTTGCCGCAAAGTGGGCCCATCACGTTACTCTTTGGTGCTCGCCATCCGCATGGAGTTCTTTACCGCGAGGAATTCGAGGAGTTGGCGCAGCGTCATCCGCATTTCCGTTTCATTCCCACAATCACGCGGCCGGATGATGCATGGTCCGGAGGCATTGGTCGTGTGCAAGCTCATCTCGATGCAGCGCTTGCCCATCACGAAACCACTCCCGACGTCTACATCTGCGGCATGAAAGAAATGGTGGATGACGTGCGCGCTTTGCTGAAGCAAAAGGGTTTTGAGCGAAAACAGATTATCTACGAGAAGTACGATTAAGATCAACCATCGTGAAACATTTCATCGCCGTCCTTACTGGCTTGCTCATGGCAGGCAGCGCCTTCGCGCAAGATATCGACACCGCTGTTTTGGGTTCGCTGCAATGGCGCCTGATCGGTTCGTTCCGAGCAGGCCGAGTCACTGCGGTGGCGGGCGTTCCTGATAATCCGAACGTTTACTACTTCGGCACGCCGGGCGGCGGTATTTGGAAAACTACCGACGCCGGTCACGTTTGGCAGCCGATTTTCGATAAAGAACGCGTGGCATCGATCGGCGCTCTCTCGGTTGCTACTTCTGACTCTAAGACCATCTATGCGGGCACGGGCGAGCAAACTGCGGGCAACGGTCTCTATAAATCAACGGATGAAGGCAACACCTGGACGCATGCTGGTCTTGCGGACACTCGGTTCATTCAAGCGGTAGTTGTTGATCCGCGCAATCCGAACGTTCTTGTAGTGGGCGCCAATTCAATGGGGCAGAGCATCCTATGGCGGCCAGTGCCGCTGCGAACTTTCTCCACACCGCGTGGAATCTTTAAATCGCTGGATGGCGGCAAGACCTGGAAGCAGACGCTACGGAATGACGAGAGCGCCGGGGTTTTTGATCTCACGGTTGCGTCGGATGATGCGCGGGTTCTGTACGCTTCGGTCTTCATTCCTGCAGCGGGTGCTAAGAAAGCCGACTCACTGATTTATAAGAGTCTGGACGAAGGGGCCACTTGGAAGTTGCTTGTTTCGAAAGGTCTGCCGGATAAAGATCGCGGGCGACTGGGAATCAGCATTGCTCCGGGCACGAAAGGGCGACGTCTTTATGCGGTGATGAGTCAGGGCTTCTATCGGTCTGATGATGCGGGCGCAACGTGGACGCAATCGACGAAAGACCCTCGTATTGAGGGCAGTGGTTACTTCAGCCGCATTTTTGTGGACACAAAGAACCCAGACATTCTGTATGTGGCACAGACTTCGCTCTATCGTTCTGTGGACGGAGGACATACGTTTGAAGCGTATGTGGGCGCGCCTTCGGGGGATGATTTCCATGTGCTGTGGATTGATCCGAAGAATCCGAATCGTCTGCTGCTAGGCGTAGATCAAGGCGCGGTTCTGAGCGTGGATGCAGGTAAGACTTGGAGTTCCTGGTACAACCAGCCAACGGGCCAGTTCTATCACGTGATTACGGATCATGCATTCCCGTACAGAACCTACGCCGCGCAGCAGGACAGCGGAACACAGTCTGTGCCGAGCCGCAGTGATAACGGAGAGATTACGCAGCAGGACGTTATGTCGGTGGGCGGATTCGAGTTTTGCTTTATCGCGCCTGATCCGCTGCATCCGGACTGGATCTATTCGGGAGGGTGGTTTGGCACGGTGGTCCGCTATGATCGCAAATCCGGCCAGACGGCGACCGTTTTTGAGAAGGGAGACAAGTACCGAGTAGTGCAGATGCCGCCGCTGCTTTTTTCTCCGCATGATCCAAAGACCCTATATTTCGGCACACAGTTTGTTCTGCGTACGAGCGACGAGGGAAAGACTTGGCAAGCGATCAGTCCCGATTTGACTGAGTGGAATAACGTGGATGAATCGGAAGCGAATCCTGATAAGCCGCGTCCGCCGGCGATTCGTGCGCTCGCGGTTTCTCCGATCAATGCGAATGAGATGTGGGCTGCCACCTCGAATCTAGTTGTTCAGATGACTCGCGATGGAGGATCGCATTGGCAGAAAGTGACTCCACCCGGACTTGGTTTGCCTTCCGAGATTTTCTATATTGAACCTTCGCATCATACGGCCGGCACAGCGTATTTGACAGTGGGATCAAGCCGTCAGGCACTGCCTCCGCAGATACTCAAAACCCAGGATTTTGGGGTAACTTGGCAGCCCATCATCAACGGCCTCCCGACGGGAGAGAGCGTGCGGGTGATGAGGGAAGACCCAGTGCGCAAGGGGCTTCTTTTTGCGGGTACCGACTCGACCAGCTTTGTCTCTTTCGATGATGGTGCTCATTGGCATCCACTGACTCTGAACCTCCCGGCGACACCGGTGACTGACATGGAGATCCATGGGGATGACCTCGTGATTTCGACCTATGGCCGCGGACTCTATATTCTCGATAACATCACGCCCCTTCGCCAACTAAATCCTGAACTACTGACTCAATCCGGCGTCCACCTGTTTGAGCCGTCGACGGCGCTGCGAGTTCGCTGGGATACCTATCAAGACACGCCTCTGCCGATTGAGACGCCCAGTGCGAAGAACCCTGTTGACGGGATCAGGTTCGATTACTTTCTGAGCAGGTCTGTCAGCGAGGAACCTTCGATCACTATTCGCGACGGCGCTGGTCATGTTGTCCGGACGTTTACCGGAACCCCCCGTGAGCCGAAGCTGCCGCTGCCGAACGTGCCTGAGTATTGGTTTGCCAAGCCGCAGTCCATGGATAAGACCAGTGGTTTGCACCACTTTATTTGGGATCTGCGCTACGAGTCGCCCAAGACGCTGCCTGCTTCCTATAACGGTCCAATCATCGAATACACCGAATACACGCTGGCGGATCACGCGATTCCTCACGAAACGCCGCGCCAGCAACTACAGGGCCCGTATGTGGTGCCGGGAAATTACACCGTCGAGTTTACGGCGGCAGGGGAGAAAGTTCAGCAGCCGCTGACGGTGAAATTAGATCCGCGCGTGAACGCCACGCAACAAGATCTGGACTTGCAACTTGCGTTAGCGCAGCGGCTGTTGCGCGGACTTGATCTCTCTTACGGTGAATTTCAGAAATTGAAAATTCTGAAAGCAACGCTGGAAGAAATCAAAAAATCGCATCCGCAGGAAGTTTCAGAAGCAGAGAAAAAAGTAAAAGAAATCGAGGACGGAACGCGAACTGCGCCCGGTTTTGGTCCGGTGAACCGGGATCTTGCAAGGCTTCTGAACAGCGTCGAAGCGGCGGATCAGCGACCAACCAATCCTCAAGTGGAAGCTGTCGCTGAAAAGTGCAACGACCTCCAAAGGGTCATGACTCTCTGGAGGCAGCTTAACACGAATCTCCGAGAAAGTAACCCTTTAAATCTGCCCGTTGCAGAAGTGTCTACCAGATCAAGCTGCGAGGAATAACCCCGAAAAGAGACGGCTGGAAAGCCGTCTCGCTGCCACGAATGGCCGCCCCACGCGCCGTCGGCGAGTTTTACACAGCCGACAGTTTCAGGATTACCAGCGTCATATCGTCGTGCTGCGGTGCGCCGGCAACAAAAAGATCTGCTGCGGCCATCAGTTGCGGAATCATGTCGGCAGAGGAGCGTGCCGCGTTGGCGGCGACGGCCGGAATTAACCTTTCTTCGCCCCATTCTTCGTCTGCTGCATTCATGGCTTCGCTGATGCCGTCGGTGAAACCGACGAAAATATCTCCAGGTTCTAACGCGACGACGCCTTCCTGATAGGGGGCTTTGGGAAATAATCCTACGACAGGACCGCCAGTTTCGAGGCGAATGACGTGAGCCACATCGCCGGCGTAGCGCAAAATCATCGGCGGATTGTGGCCGGCGTTGACGTAGCGAAAGGTGAGCGTGGCGCGTTCGAACTGGCCGTAAAAAAATGTTGCATAGCGATTGGCGGGGGTTGCTTCGTAGACGAGTTGATTTACGTTCGTCATCAAACGGGCTAGATTGCCTTGGCCGCTTAGCACTTGTCCGCGCAGCGAAGCTTGTAGTGACGCCATTAATAGCGCTGCCGCAATGCCTTTGCCGGAAACGTCACCGACGGCGACGCCTAAATCGCCGTTGGGCAATTCCAAGAAATCGTAATAATCGCCGCCGACGCCCAAAGCCGGACGGCAAGCTCCGCAGAAATCAATGCCGGCCATGACGGGTAAACGTTGCGGGAAAAGGCGCTCCTGCACTTCGCGGGCGATTTCGATTTCGCGATTGAGGCGTTCACGCTGCGCCATTTCGGAAGCGACTGCTTTGGTGAGCCGGCTGTTTTCGAGCGCCAAGCCGGTTTGTGCGGCGACGGAGCGCAGTAATTGGACGTCGGAACTGGAATAGGGTTCTTCGGAAAGCTTAGGTCCGAGACTGAGAATTCCTAGCAGATTCTGCTTTGTGCCCACGGGCAGCAGCAATTGTGCGTGAACACCTTTCAACGTGACGAGTTCGCTTTCCGGTAGGGTGTGGACCCAATTGTCTTGGCGATCGAAATAGATTTGCGCCGCGGTTTTGGATTGCGAAACGAGTTCGACTGTTTTGGATTGTTTGGGGAGAGAAGCCGAGGAGGTGGGTTCAAAGCCAAGGCAGTAAACGGGGTGGTACGCGTCATCGCTGGCGCGCAGGAAAGAGAAGTGTGGCACGTGGAGAGACTCTGAGATTCGCTTGCCAACGGTTTCGAGTAACTCGCGCTCATCCACGATGGAGCGGACATGGTCACTCAGTTCTTCCAGCAGCGTTTGGGCGTTATAAGCTTCGCGGAAAAAACGTTGGTCGACCCAATTCATGAGGCGATTGCGGACACGCCGGATGAAGATGACGAAGCCCACGCAAACGACAATGGAAATGACGATTTTGAGCGCGTCGTCGATTCTCGATCCGAGTAGGAAGGTGTTAACCGGAATGATGACGGCGGCAGCCATTAGCGCCAGAAGGAGGCGCATGCCGCCGCGCGCGAGGGTATAGCGCAGGCCTTGGCGGATAACCATGCGGAGATTCATGGCGCGTTCGGCGACAATCACGTAGACCAGCGTTACGGGAAAGAGAAAGAAAATGAGGACGATGGGAATGATGACATCTTCTGAAGGCGACTTTCCCTTATGCAGGACTTGGTAGAGCACCAAGCCAAGGAGTGGCATAAAGCTGACGGCCGAGCCAGTAATGAGAATGCGGAGACGGCGTCGTGAGTCGACTGCTTTGGCGGTTCTGAGTTTTGCCGCGATGCAGAAGAAGAACGACATGATCAGGAGTCCTGAACATGATCCGGAGTTGACGTACGGGTTGTTCAGGAAGTTTGTGAGCCGCGGTAGGGCGCGGAAGTCAAAATAGGAAGCGCCAATGACGAGGATAGTGAGTAAGTTGAGGATGGCGATGGGGGCGAGCACTAGCCACTTCAACCAAGGGCGCTGCAAATCCCAGGCAAACCGTTCGGGAAAGTAAAGGCCGAAGAGCACGAGGAAAATGGCGAGATTGATTCCGCCCAAGTAAGGGACGACCATAGCGGGCAACCAGAGCAGCGGCGGAAAATCGGCCCAACTGGCGGAGTTGACGATCTGAGCAACGGCGAACAATAGCCCGAACACAATGAGCGCCCGCCGGTCGTTGGGCAAAACAGCGGCAGCATAGATTCCGGCCAGAGTGCAGAAGAGTAGGACGGCAAACAGCACAGCCACGAAGACCCAAGCGGCCCAAGGCACCGGATCTTTGGAACGCGGCTCGAGCGGCAAGACGATGGTGCGAACTTGTCCATCGGTCGCGGCGACAGTGAGAACGGCAATGTCGTGCGGATGATGACTGAGAATGGACTTGGCGAGATCGCGTGCGCCGCTGATGGAGTGCCCGTCGATTTGCAGAACGCGTTCGCCATCTTTCAGGCCGGCTTTCTTGGCGGTGTCAGTGGCTAATGTGACCGCTCCTGTGCCGGGTGTGACTTGAAACGGGGCATTGACGAGGGTGGTTTGATGGAGGCGATCATTGATGATTGCCAAAGAATAGGCAGCTTCGTAGGCGAGCACGAGGGCGAAGAGCGGGATCAAAAACAGATAGTTTCGGCTACGTGAAGCCAAGACGGATCGCATCTGGCGATTTTACCGTTAGACAGCAACGCGGGTGACTTGGGTTTGCGGATAGAACTCTTTGGTCTGCTCAAGGCTGGCTAAGGTAATGCCGGGTAGTTTGGCGGACGCGGTGCCGGCGGCGACGCCCCAGCGCAACGCATCGCTGAAGGCATCGCCGCGCTGGAGAGACCAAACAATGGCGGCTGCCATTGCATCGCCTGCACCGATGGCGCAGACGGCATCGATGGGCGGGGGCATGACCTGGAGCACGCCTTCGGACGAAGTAGCGGCGATTAAGCCGCGTGAGCCTAGCGAGAGCACTACAGACTGCGGACCCATTGCTTTGATGCGCTGCACGGCGTCAATCAACTGCGTGCGGGTGATGAGGGCGGTGTTGAGCAGGCGCTCGGCNNTACCTTCCAAGCCGTGAAGCAGCGGGTCACCATCGGTATCAAGCAAAGTCTCGACTTTGTGTTTGATGGAAAGTTTGATGAGCCGTGTGTAGAAGTGTGAATCCACGTTGGGCGGAAGACTGC
>PMQB01000225.1 GCA_003169195.1 Bryobacterales bacterium | reverse complement strand
TGGCGTCAAAGCCGCCGCGCTCACGCCCTACCCAATCCCGATGTTCTGAAAGACGCACTCGCCCACAGCGGCTTCCGCAAAATGCGTCTCGACCCCGCCACTCAGTCCGTGCGCTTCGATATCGCAGGCATGCAACTCGATGTCGGTGGCATCGCTAAAGGCTACGCGGCTGACGAAGCGATCGCCGTTCTCTCAAAGCTTGGTATAAGAAGCGCTCTCGTTGCCGCCAGCGGAGATCTCTCCTTCAGCGATGCGCCACCCGGCGAAAAAGGCTGGAAGATCGGCATTGACGCGCTCGACCGCGCCATCTTGCTCTCCAATGCCGCCGTTTCCACTTCCGGTTCGACTGAGCAAAACTTCGAGGTTCAAGGCGTTCGCTACTCTCACATCCTTGATCCCAAAACTGGCCTCGGTCTCACGACAAACATCACCACCACAGTCATCGCACCTCACGGCATCGATGCCGACGCCATGGCCACCGCCATGAACGTCCTTGGCCCCGATCGCGGCCTCGCCTTTATCGAAAAGCAACCAGGCGTTTCCGCCGTCATCGCCACTGCCGCCAACGTCCTGGAATCTAGTTCGTTCCGTGCATACGTTCACTAACCGGCACTACACGCCCTGTCTTAATCGATTCCTTCGCCAAATCAATCAGGTGGATCACATCCACATTGATGTCAATCGCGGTTAATCCCTCAATCGGCTTATCCACTTTAATGCGCGAAACCATGTAAGCCACCGGATCACTTTCTTCTTCAGTCAGCGGCGTCACCGCTAGTTGCTTCGTCTCTTTCCCCTTGCGCCACTCCACACCCGCTTGCGTCATATATAAACTGCCTGGTGCATCTTCTGGCTTTCCCGAATCCGACGACAACCCAAACACCTCCAGATCCTGAAACCCGCGCGGCAAATCCCAACTCGCCTCAAACATTGCCGACGCATGCGGATACGTAAACACCAGCGTCGCGCTATCCTCCACCTTCGGAAACCGCTCGGGCCGCAAATGCTGCGCTGTCGCATACACACTGGTCGGCATCCCCAAATACCAAACGCTCCAAAGCGCGTTGTAACAGCCAAAGTCCATCAGCGCACCCGCTCCGTTCTTCTCCGGATCAGTCAGCCAGTCGAAGAAGTACTTGTTCCGTACTCCGTTCGATCCAGGACCACCATGACCAACGATTCCGCGCAGTCGGTAGACCGTGCCAATCTCGCCATGATCCGCCGCCGCTTTCGCCGCATAATTAGTTGGCCACCAGGCCATCTGATAGTTGGTCATAATCCGTATGTTGTGTTTGGCGGCTAAACTCTGCATCTGCTTCGCGTCCGCATATGTGCTGGCCAGCGGCTTCTCAAAAATGAGGTTGATATGACGCGGCGCACACACCTTGGCAATCTCCAAGTGCCGGTTGTTTTCCACAAACGCCCAAACAATATCAGGCTTTGTTTGCTCCAGCATCTTTCGGTAATCGCTGAACAGCAGATCGTCCGTCACGCCTGCTTTCTTGGCCTCCGCCTGCAGGTCAGCATTGGGTTCGGCCACGCCCACAAATTGAGCCGACTTGCCTTGCAGAATCGCGCGCAGCCTGCCCCAAGCGTGCGAATGACCCAAACCAACCACCGCAATCTTAAAGGGAGGCGCAGTCGTTTGCCCAGTCACACAAAGGCAGGAAAAAGAGAGGAGTAGAAGAGAACGCAACATGCGGCCTTCATCATACAAAATTTTTACAAATGTTCTGAGCCGAACTGCATCGATTTAATATCTAATGCATTCTAGGATGAATCCACTACCTGGTTCGTTCTATAAATGATAAAGTAAGAACCTAAAGTTGGGGGGAAGTGCACCGTGAGTTTCCATTTCTGGGAAGGCGCGCCCGCCATTCGGACCGCAGTGTCCGTGGCGCTCTTGACAATGCTGGCTTCGTTATCGGCCAGACCCGATCAAGCGACGAAAGAGCAAGTCGCTCAATTCGAGGCGGCTGGCGATTTGACGTCTGCCAAAGCGCTTCTCATGCGCGATGCCGATTCCAACGCGAACGATGCGTCCGCCCAGCAATCACTCGCGCAGTTTTTGTGTCGACACGGTGAAGCCGCCTGTCGCGATGCCGTTGCCAAATGGGCCAGCTTAGAAACAGATAGCAATCGCAAGAAGCTTGCGTTTAGACAGTTGGTTCTTCTTGATTACGTAAGCGCTAAAGACACCAGCTCAGACCTGCAGCAATATCAAGCCGCCGGTGGCAACGATTTTTCCTCACCCGGCAAGCATGATCAAGCCAGCTATTCGATGGTCACTGTGCCCGGGCCTCTCCCGTCTTTCGCGCGCATGGCGGCCCTTTCCCCAGATCTCGCTCCGGAAGACTTGCTGCCCGCGCTAGCTCGCAACATCGTCACCAATGGTTATGAAGCTTCTGGTAACGAAGCTCTGCAGCAAACCGAATACCTGCGACTGTTGGTCCGCTACATCGCCCAAGCGCGCGAGTTGCAGGGTATGGCTACCAAAGATGGCAAAATCGTCATTTCCACTTGCGACAGCGAAGAAACAGGCGCGCTCCTGAAAATCCTGGGCTATCGCATGCGTGGTTCTTGCGGGGCCGATATTGTGCTCGAGACTGTCAACCCCACCCGCGCTTTCCTTACCGTCGATTCTGGTTTCCCCCTCACTCAGCTCGAACAGGATTTACGTGCCAACCACCGCTTCGAGTTTCCCTACGGCGCCACACAGGTCCCGGTTCTCTATAACTCCGAATACTGGCTCGCCGCTCTCAATCGCCAGGGCCAAACCGATTTCTTAGACGCATTCGTGTCCGACCCTTCACTGTGCCGCTTGTATCTGGGGCTCTCACACCTGGACCGCGCCACTGCCGAGGCTCTTCGCAAGCAAGCCGCGCCTACTAA
>PMQB01000230.1 GCA_003169195.1 Bryobacterales bacterium | reverse complement strand
ATCAACTGGCAGCGTGCTAGTTTTTATTTCACCTATCAGGGCTCGGTGAGTAAGAATCCTTACAGTCAAGTTTCGTCGGTGCCCACTCTGGCGGAACGAAGCGGCGACTTTTCTGGCATCGCGAATACCCTCTTTGATCCGCTGAGCGCAGCTCCGTTTGCCGGGAATATCATTCCGAATTCCAGAATCAACAGCGCGTCGCTGGGACTGCTTTCTTATTTCCCGCTCCCTATATACGCCGGGTTGACGCAGAATTACCGGTTGGTGACATCGTATCCGAGCGATTCACAAAGTGTGGGGATTCGGTTGAATGCGCCGGTAAGTAATAAAGACCGTTTGAATACGAACGTGCAAGTACAGGAGCGGAGTTCGAGGACGCAACAGCTCTTCGGGTATCAGGACACGGGCTCGGGACAAGGGGTGAGTGCGTCTGCCGGCTGGAGCCATAGTTTTGCGCCGAGGTTTAACAACAGCGCCAACGTCACTTTTAGCCGCAATACGAGTGTTGGCACGCCGTACTTCGCTTATAAAGACAACATCGAAGGCGATTTGGGTATCAATGGGACTTTGCAGACACCGTTCGTCTATGGGCCACCCACTCTTTCCTTTACAAATTTCGGTTCGCTGACGGATGGAACGCCCTCCCGCACGGTGGGGCAGACGACGAACGTTACCGATACGTTGAGTTATGTTTTGCACCGTAGACATAATCTGCAGTTTGGCGGGCTCTACCGGAGGCTGCAGCAGGACACCACGAGTTATCAGAATGCGCGCGGTTCGTTCAGCTTCAGCGGGCTTTTGACGAGTGAATTAAACGCGCAAGGCCAGCCTGTTCAGGGAACAGGATTCGATTTTGCCGATTACCTGCTAGCGCTGCCGCAATCAAGTTCGCTGAGCTATGGAGTCAACAACGAATACTATCGCGGCTGGGCGTCGAGTTTATACGCGCAAGACGATTGGCGGCCGACGCGGGGCCTCTCGTTCAACCTGGGCGTGCGTTACGAATATTTCGCGCCATACACGGAACGCTATAACCATCTCGCGAATTTGCTCTTAAATCCAGCTATGACAGCCGTGATGGTGGTGACCGCAGGTCAGAATTCCGATGGTTTGCCCACGAGCCTGGTGAGACCCGACACTCATGCTGTTTCTCCCCGGCTCGGTTTTGCGTGGCGTCCGGGAACGAAGCGCGATCTGGTGATTCGCGGCGGTTATAGCATTTTCTATACCGGCTCTATTTATTCACAGATTGCCGCGCAAATGGGGCAGCAGCCGCCTTTTGCCAACACCGTTTCGCTCACCACCAGCACGGCGAATCTATTGACATTGCAGAACGGTTTCCACATTGTTGCTTCGCAAAACATTCTGAATACGTTCGCTATCAATCCGAATTTCAAACTCCCTTACGCGCAAACCTGGGCCTTCGCGATTCAGAATGCATTGCCGCATGGATTTCTGGTTGAGACAGAATACATCGGAACGAAGGGAACAGATCTGGGAGTGGTAGAGCAGCCGAATCGACCCGTGGCCGGTAGCTCCGTTTTCAATTCGCAGGAGTTGCTGCAGATTCCCGACGCTACGTCTTTCAACTACGAAACGTCGCAGGCTAACTCAACGTTCAACGCGGGCCAAGTACGGCTCACGCGGCGATTCTCTACGGGGGTATCTGGGAATCTGCTATATACCTATTCGAAATCTATTGACAACGCATCGAGTTTCAGCGGGCTCGGCGGAACCACAGTGGAGTACATTAACAATCTGAATCTGGAAAGAGGACTTTCGTCGTTCGACCAGCGGCATCGTTTGTCGGGGACATTTCTGTTGTCGTCACCGGTGGGTGTCCACGGGATGATGCGAAATGGCGGATGGAAAACGCACGCACTCGCGGGGTGGACGGTTAACGGAACGCTCACGGCGGGGACGGGGACGCCGCTCACAGCGTTGCTTGGCGGAAACCTTTCCAATACGGGAGGGCTGGCCAATGCGGGCAGCACGCGCGCCTCGGCCACTGGGCTGCCTGTGGAATCTGGCAATAACCCGTATTTCAATCTACTCGCTTTCACGACGCCGCCGGCTGGCGAGTTTGGCAATGCAGGGCGAGACACTATTCCCGGGCCGTTCCAGATCAGCTTCAATGCGGCTTTGAATCGGGCGTTTCGCTTCTCTGACGCTCGGCGTACTTTACAGTTGCGACTGAGCGCCACAAATGCTTTGAATCATGTGATTATCACCGGCTTCGGCACAACGGTCAATTCCGCCACTTACGGTTTGCCCACATCCGCTTCGGCTACGCGCACAGTGCAATTGTTATTGCGCTTCAGTTTCTGAGCCGACCTATGATGACTCGCCTTATTCTTTTGTGTCCTTTGATCGCGGTTGGAATGGGACAAGTCTCGCAACCACCCCCTCCCCCTCCTCCGCCGCCGTTGCAAACATCCGCGGGTCCCACGGCTCAATTCAAGGCCAGCAGCAACCTGGTGATTGTGGATGCGGTGGTTACCGACAAATCAGGTAAACCGATTAAAGGTTTGAAGCAGGGCGATTTCACGGTGCTGGAAGATGGCAAACCACAGAAAGTCTCCGTCTTCGAATATCAAGAACTGAGCAGCGAGACGGAGCCGCCGGCTAAACTCACTCTCAGCGATGAGTTGAAGCTGCCGGAGGCACCCAAGACGAGTATCAGTCCGGAACAGCCCGGTGAGCTGCAGTATCACGACAAACGTTTGATGATCTTCTTTCTGGATTTCTCCTCCATGGGCATGAATGAGCAGTTGCGCGCCCAAGAGGCGGCTCTTGATTACGTAAAGAAGTTCATCACGAAAGATGACATGGTGGCCATCATGCTTTACACGAGTGCCATCCAAGTGCTGTCGGACTTCACGAACAATCGAGATACGCTGACAAGCATTCTGAAGTCTTTACCTATAGGAGAGATGAGCGAGTTAGCAGGCCTAGCCGACACTGCCGGTGACAATGGCGAAGATACCGGCGCGGCGTTTGTGGCAGACGAGACTGAATTCAACATATTCAATACCGATCAGAAGCTGGCGGCGATTGAACAGGCGTCTCGGATGCTGACGAATCTTCCGGAGAAGAAAGCGCTCATTTATTTTTCGGCTGGGGTTAGCAAAACAGGTATTGACAATCAGGCGCAATTGGAAGCATCGGTAAACGCCGCGGCTAAAGCCAATCTCGCCGTTTATGCGATTGATGCGCGGGGCTTGATGGCCGATCCCCCTGGTGCGGCTGCGAGCAGTGCGGGGCCGCGCGGTACCACGCTTTACAATGGCGGATTCTATAATAATCAGCGCTCCACCATCAACGATTCGCAAGAAACACTGTATACGCTGGCGGCGGATACGGGTGGCAAGGCTTATTTCGACAGCAATGATTTAGCGGGCGAAATTGTGCAGGCGCAACAGGCCATGCGCAGTTATTATCTGCTGGGCTACTACAGTTCGAATCAGGCGCTGGACGGTAAATACCGGAGGATTAGCGTAAAGCTGAATAGCAAAATGTCGGCCAAGGTGGAGCATCGCCCTGGCTACTACGCCGATAAAGTTTGGGGAAAGCTCAACGGACAGGAAAAGGAACAACAACTGAAAGAGGCGTTATCGGAAGGGAATCCCGTTACCGATTTACCGCTGGCTTTGCAGGTGGATTACTTTCGCATCTCGGCCGCTAGCTACTTCGTGCCGGTGTCTATTAAGATTCCGGGTTCGGTTGTCGCGCTTGCAGCAAAGGGAGGCGCCGCGGTTACGCAGTTTGATTTTGCGGGTCAGATCCAAGATGAACAGCATGCCGTGGTGGGCAATGTTCGCGACTTTATCAAGATTCGACTCGATGAAGGCAACGCTGCCAAAGCGGGGCGGAAGAGCTTTCAATACGATGCGGGTTTCACGCTGGAACCGGGCAAGTACCGGATGAAATTTGTTGTGCGTGAAAACTTGACGGGGAAGATGGGCACCTTCGACGCGCGTTTTACGGTGCCCGATCTGAGCGCCGATACGGCTGGTTTAAAACTCAGCTCTATTATTTGGAGTAATCAACGCGAGCCGCTGCAGGCTGCCGTAGGAGTGGCTGAGAAAGTGTCTCACAAAGAAGTGGCCGCGAACCCGCTCATTGTCGATAATCAGAAAATCGTGCCGAACATTACACACGTCTTCCGCCGCGATCAGAATTTGTATGTCACTTTCGATGTTTACGATTCGACTCCCGATCCGACGGCACCCAAGACGCGCGGCGTGAAAGTGAGCATGAGTCTGTTTACCGCGAAGGGCGCGAAAGCTTTTGAAATCGGGCCGATTGGTGCAACGCAATTGGGAAGCACGCGGCCGGAGGCTGTGCCGGTGCAAGTGCAAGTTCCGCTCAAAGATATTAAGCCTGGCCGCTACACTTGCCAGATCAATGTAGTGGATGAGTTTGGGAGGAAATTTGCCTTCCGTCGCGCGCCGCTGATTGTGCTGTAGAGGTGACGCCTAGTCCTAGTTCTTTGAGCAAGCCATTCGCCCGGTAGACTTTTTCCAGAGCCTCGGCAATGCCCTCGGTGGCAACGTGTACGGCGCGCGCTTGATCATCGGTGTAGAGATAGGTATTGGGCAGACTCTCGAGATTGCCATCAAACTCAATGCCCACTAACTCGCCGACACGGTTCACGGTGGGTGCGCCGTCCTCGCCTCCGCCGATGTCGCAGGTACTTACAAAATCAAGCGGGGTGACTTCATTGAGTGATAGCTTTGCTTGAATCCAGCGGTCTGGCACTTGATATGGGCCTTGATTGTTGCGCCGGTAAAACATGCCGCTAAAAGTGGCGGCATATGGTTCGTTGACTCCCGCGCGGTCGGTGTAACTCTTCAGGACGCCAAATTCCACGCGCGGAGCGCCGGTGGCATCGGGATACTCGGCATCGCCGAACAGGCGGTATCGATATTGCGCAATCTGCGCGGCTGCCGAAGCGTCCACCGCGAGAATGGCTTCTTCGTGTTTCTTGCGGATGCGCTGCGCTGCTGGTTCCAGTAGCTGCGCCAGACGAATCATGCCGTCCTCGGAATTTGCCAATGCATCTGGATTGGCCGACAGTTGCCGGCGGTCGCGAGCGTTCTGGAGGTGGCTAGAACGGACAAAGGCCTCGGAGGCGGCTTGCGGCGTTTGACCACCAAGAATCTCTTTCAATTTGATCTCTTTATCTTTTTCGCCTCGCGGACCTCCGTGTTCGGCTAGGTCTTTTAACTCCTCCAGATATTGCGTGAGAAAGGCGATTTCTAGAGGCTCATCGATATCGAGATTTGCGTCGATCTTCTGGCCTCTTACGAGTGCGCGAGCAAGGCGAAACAGATTTGATCCAGGGGCCGGTTCTGCTTCGAGTATCTGATACGCCCTTTCACTCGGAGCCCAATTCTTATAAGCCGTGGCGACTTGATCCCACACTTTTCCGGCGTCATTGCCAAGCTTTGTGTCCGCCTCTACCGCTCGCCGAATTTTACCGTCGAACACGGTCTTACGTAAGACTAAGCGGTCATCACGAAGGCCAATCAACTTGCCCGCGACAGATTTGTATTCTTCCAGAAACACGACCCGTTGCGGATCGGCACGCCGTTGATTCTCTTCGCTCTTGGCTGAGAATTCGCCTAAGGCCGCAATACGCTTGGCGAGGCGGGCGAGTTGAAGAGGGAGAAGAGTGTCGCGATAAAAGGTAAGCTGCGCCGCAGTGGTTTCGCGAACGGTGGTGCGCGGATTGCCCGTTGCGAAAACCAGGTCGCCTTCCTTCAAATCTTCGTTGCTCCACTTGAGGAAGTGAGGCGTGACCGCAGGTTTTCCGTCTTCGTACAGCCGCGCGAATGCGACGTCGAGGCCGTAGCGCAAGTAAGTGATGCTGTCACGCTCGCGGCCGAAAAAGGCTACTTGCTGTTCTGGAGCAAAGACCAGCCGCACGTCGGTGTAGCGTTTGTAGCGATTCAGCTCAAAACGGCTGCCGGAAAATAGATTCACGACTTCGCAGGTTTCGCCGGCATGCGCGGCGCATTCCTTTTCTAGACCGGCGATCACGGTTTCTCGCTCACTTGCTTGCGAGGCTGCCACCTTCTTCTGCGGCACGGGAAACTTTGCCGTGACATCTTCCATCCCTATGAGCACTTTCGCCTCTATCCCAGAACAACGCTTTTCTTCCGCAGGCGAGGCAGCGTAGAAGCCATCTTGCAAGTAATCGTTCGCACCAGTACTGAGGGCTGCCAAACAAGCTGCCACGACATGCTCATTGGTTAACAAGAGACCGGCGGGTGAAACGATGGCGCCACCCGAACCTCCCATTCGCACCGTGGCAAGGCGCAAATTATCGAGAAATTCCGGGGATACCGCCGTTGCGTACTTTTGCTTCACCGTGTCGATTGGGAACCGATTGAACAGCCACATGCCTTCATCGGCGAACGAAAGCGACGCGATGGAAAACGAAATAAGAATCCGATGGCTCCAGGTCATTCTCTTCTAGTTTAGGATGCATTTCGCCCTTCCGTGGAAGAATTGAGAATTAACCTATGAGAGCTTTGGTTTTCTTTAGCGTGGCTGTGGTGATGGCGGCGCAAGCGCCGAACTGCACCAATACGGTGGGCATGGTGGTTTCGCTGACGGGGCCGGCGGGTCGGTATGGACAGGCGGCGAGCAAGTCGGTGGAGTTGGCTTTTCAAGAATTGAACAAAGCTGCGGGCGCGCAGGGGATTGCGGGATGCAAGCTGGCGTTTGACCTGCGCGATGACCAGAGCCAGGGGTCGGTGGGTGTGGATCAGGCGCGGCAGTTAGTCGATCTAAAGAGAGTGCCGGTCATTTTAGGCAGCATCATCAGTTCAGTCTCGGTGCCAATGGCGACGTCGGTAACAGCTCCGGCGGGTGTCGTGCAGATTTCGCCGGCATCGTCTACGCCTTCCTTTACTAAGTTGGGCATCGAGGGGAAAACGAAAGGATGGTTCTTTCGCACGATCACCGCCGATGCGCTGCAGGGAACTGCGGCGGCGAAATATGCGCTCGATCAAGGAATGAAAACGCTGGCCATCATTTATGTCAATAACGACTTTGGCGTGAATATGGTGGCTGAATTCAAACGCGCCTATCCGGCACTGGGCGGCAAAATTGTTAGCGTGACGGCGTACAATCAGGAGCAATCTTCTTATAACGCGGAAGTGACCAAGGCGCTGCAGGGCGATCCGCCGGCGCTTTATTTCATTGGCTATCCGGGCGATGGCACCACCATCGTACGCACTTGGATTCAGCAAGGTGGGCCACAGCGGTTCCTTTTGAACGATGGCATGAACACGGCGGACTTTATCAAAGGCGTGGGCCGGCAATTTTTGAATAATGCGTATGGCACTTCGTCTGGGTCAGCGAAGACGCCGTCGACGGAATACTTCGCCAAGGCATATCCGGCGATGAGCGGCGGCTTTGATGCGGACTCGCCGGCGGCCGACCGCTCGTTTGATGCGGGTGCGATTCTGGGGTTGGCCATTGCGCAGGCGGGCAAATTTCAGGCGGCGGCTATTCGTGATGCGATTCGGAAAGTGACTGCGCCTGGTGGAGAAGTTGTGTATGCGGGGCCGCAAGGTTTCGCACGGGCGCTGCAACTGATTCGCGAGAAGAAGGCGGTGCGCTATGTTGGCGTGATTGGCCCAGTCCAGTTTGACAAGTATGGCGACATTGCGGGTCCGTTCCGATTGTGGAAGATTTCGAACGGCGCGGTGACGACGGTGGGGCAGATGTCGACAGAGGATGTGCAGGCGATGCAGGCGCGGTTACCCAAATGAGTGAATTGCATGTGGAGCGGACGCTGGTGGCGCCGGGGCTCGAGATTTCGCGGATTGTGACGGGCCTTTGGCAAGTGGCGGATATGGAGCGCAGCGGGACGAATCTTGATCCTATGAAGGGCGCAGAGGCGATGGCTGAGTATGCGCGGGCCGGCTTCGATACGTTTGACATGGCGGATCATTACGGGTCGGCCGAAGTGATTACGGGCACGTTGTTGAGTTTGCCGAATCATCCGCCAGTGCGTGCGTTTACCAAGTGGTGTCCTTCGCCAGGGCCGATGACGGCGGCGGTGGTGCGGGAAGGTGTCGAGCGTTCTTTAGACCGGCTGAAAACTGCTCGCATCGATTTGATGCAGTTTCATTGGTGGACGTTCGACGATCCGCGCTATATCGATGCGATGGTGGAACTGGCGCGGTTGCGCGAAGAAGGGTTGATTGCGCATCTGGGGTTGACAAATTTTGATACGGCGCATTTGCGGGTCCTATTGAACGAAGGCATTCCGATTGCGACGAATCAAGTTTGTGTGTCGCTGCTGGATCGGCGGGCTATGGAAGCGATGTCGGCATTGTGTTTGGAACGCGGGGTGCGGTTGCTGGCGTATGGCACGCTGGGCGGCGGATTCTTGAGCGAACGCTGGGTGGGCGCGAGCGAACCCGCTACGGTGGATGACTGGAGCAAGATGAAGTATCAACGCTTCATTGACGCAGTGGGCGGATGGGGGGCGCTGCAAGAAGTGTTGAAGGCGGCGCAATTGATCGCACGCAAGCATGGGGTTTCGTTATCGAATGTGGCCACACGCTGGGTGCTGGAACAAAAGGCGGTGGCGGCGATTATTGTGGGCGCGCGCTTGGGTGAATCGGAACACCGGACGGATAATCTGAAGCTGTTCTCGTTTGCGCTGGATGGAGAGGATACGGCCCTACTTTCGAAGGCCTTCGCGGGAACGCGGCGCATTGCGGGCGATTGTGGAGACGAATATCGGCGGCCGCCTTTCTTAACGGCTTCGGGAGATTTGAGTCATCATTTAAAATCGTTCGCGCCGCTGTGGGAGAGCCAGGCGGCGGAAGGGTTTCTCAATCGCTCGAAGATTGACAGTGGCAGTGTTTGGGAGCCGCTGGCTGGATACTCGCGCGCGATTCGAGAAGGCGATCGCATTTTGGTTTCCGGGACCACAGCGACGCATGGGAGCGGACAGTTGATTGGTAAGAATGATGCGGCGGTGCAAACCACTTACATTCTGGACAAGATTATTGCCAGCATCAAGGCATTAGGTGGGCGCATGGAAGACGTGGTGCGGACCCGAATTTATTTGACGAATGGTAACGATTGGCAGGCGGTGAGCGAAGTGCACGGGCGATATTTCGGCGATGTGCGTCCGGCGAATACGCTCTTGCAGGTGGCGGGGTTGATCGGCGATGGCTACCTGGTGGAGATTGAAGCCGAGGCCGTGGTGGAATGAGCGATCTTCTGCTGGTAGACGGCCTTTGCAAGAACTTCGGCGGGCATCAGGCAGTGCAGCAGGTTTCGTTTGGTTTGCAGGCGGGCGCCATTGGTGGTTTGATTGGGCCGAATGGCGCGGGCAAGACAACGCTGTTCAACTGTGTGGCCGGGTTCCTGAAGCCGACGTCAGGACGAATTTTGTTGGATGGACAGAACATCGCAGGCGCGGCGGCGTGCGATGTGTTTGCAGCGGGACTAGCGCGCACGTTTCAAATTCCGCGGCCGTTTGCGGAGATGTCGGTGTTGGAAAACGTAATGGTGGCGGCCACGGGGCAAGCGGGCGAACGGTTTTGGAATAACTGGCTGCGGCCTAAGCTAGTGAGCCAGCAGGAGCGTGCGAACAGAGACGCAGCGCGGCACTGGTTGGATTTTGTGGGGCTGGCTGATTTGGCTGAGAGGCCTGCGCGGATTTTGTCGGGTGGTCAGCGGAAGTTACTGGAACTGGCGCGGGTGATGGTTTCAAAACCCAAGCTGGTGCTGCTGGATGAGCCGGGCGCGGGTGTGAACCCGGTGTTGCTAGAGCAAATTGTAGACAAGATCACGGCATTGAATGCCAGCGGCACGACCTTCTTGATCATCGAACACAATATGGATCTGGTTGCTTCGTTATGCAAGCCGGTGATGGTGATGGCGCAGGGGCGATTGCTGCTTTCAGGCGATGCTGCGACAGTGTTGAGCGATCCGCGCGTGATTGAGGCTTACCTGGGGAATGCGGCGTGAACGCGCTTTCGATTGAGGCTTTGGAGGCAGGTTATGAGCCGGGGCTTTCGATTGTGCGCGGTGCATCGTTGACGGTTGGGGCTACCGAGATCGTGGCGGTGATTGGTCCGAATGGCGCGGGNNTGTTCGGCAGAGATATCACTAAGACGCCGGCGCATCGCATGGTGTTTGAAGGCTTGGCGTTTGTGCCGCAGACGGAAAATGTTTTTGTGAATTTGAGTGTGGCGGAAAATTTGGAACTGGCGGCCGCCGTTGTGAAAGCGAATCGGCGGGAGCGTTTAGATCCGGTGTATGCCATGTTTCCTGATCTGCAAAAGCAACGGGCTGATTTGGCAGGGCGGCTTTCGGGTGGGCAGAGGCAAATGCTGGCGGTGGCGCGCGGTTTGATTGCGCGGCCGAAGCTGCTCATTCTGGATGAACCGTCGGCTGGGTTGAGCCCGAAGATGGTGGAGCAGGTGTTCGAAAAATTGCGCGAGGTGCGGGCAAGTGGCGTGGCGGTGTTGTTGGTGGAGCAAAACGTCAAAGCCGCGCTGGTGCTGGCTGACCGTGTGGCTGTGTTGGTGGAGGGCAAAGAGCAAATTGTAGGGCGCAGTACTGAGTTGGTGAACGATGAACGGATTGCCGAGCTCTATTTGGGCCGCGTGAGCANNGGTTCGGTGATCTCGCTAGGCGCGATTGGGTTAAGCCTTACACTGGCCATCGTGCGCTTTTCGAATTTCAGCCATGGCGAGTTGTTGGCGTGGGGTGCGTATCTGGCGTTCATGATGAGTAGCGCGTTGACCGCGATGCATGAAGGACTGGCAGAACCGATTGGACCGTTTTCGTTTGGTTGGGGATTGGTGATTGCGATGGTGATGGCGGCAGCGCTTACGGGTGTGATGGCGCTGCTGCTGGATGCAGTGTTGTTTAACCGGCTACGCAAGCAAGGTTCGATCACGAAGGTGATTGCCAGTATT
>PMQB01000180.1 GCA_003169195.1 Bryobacterales bacterium | reverse complement strand
CATTTGAGCCGCCTCTCATCGTTGTTGTGTCTTCTAATCAGTTTGGCGGCGCCAGTCACGCGCGCCGCCGAAACATCCAAACCGAAGATTCGCGCTGTCACGGGGTTCATCACCATCGACGCGAAATCGTATCCGGCGCAGATTGAAGAGACGGTGAAATTCTTGAGCCAAGTGCGCGGCGCGATTCAGGCGGCTGGCTATCAAGTGTCCGGCATACGTATCTCCACGCAGCCGTTTCCGGAATACACGCGCGGATTGAGTCATGCCGAGGCANNGAACGCGTGGCTTGAGTCATGCTGAGGCACTGAGTGTTTTACAGGGAATCAATGATTTGGCAGGGAAGCTCAAGTTTGCTCCAAACATTGGCCCGGCGATGCTGGGGGACACCGTTGATGCGGAGTCAGTGAATCTGCTGATTGAGGTTCTCTCGACGCCCGGCAACCGTTTAGCCGCGAACATTGTTACGGCCGGCGACGATGGTATTCATTGGAACGCGGTCCGCCAAGCAGCGCGCATCATTCGTGGCGTGGGCGAGCGCAGTCCGCATGGGCAGGGCAATTTTAACTTTGCCGCGATTGCCATGTTGAAACCGTATGGCCCGTTTTATCCGGGCGCATGGCATCCAGGCGGTGGCCCGAAAAGTTTTGCCATCGGGCTTGAATCGGCCAATGTGGTGATGGAGGTGTTCAGTCATGAACACGATCCGCGCACCGCTGGGGCCGCTCTGACCGAGGCGTTAGCGGTTCATGATCGAGCTGTGGAAGCAGCCGCTCTGAAGGCTGCCAAGGGTAGCGGCTGGACGTATGCGGGTATAGATCCCACGCCGGCGCCGGGCGGCACTGTTTCGATTGGCACGGCCATTGAATCCTTCACGGGCGCACCCTTTGGCTCTCCTGGCACAGAGACCGCGTCGGGCATCATTACGCGTGCGGTGAAGGCGGTGCCGGTGAAACAAACGGGCTACTCGGGGCTGATGATTCCGGTATTGGAAGATGCACAGTTAACGCGCCGCTGGACCGAGCAGACCTATGGTCTTGATTCCATTCTGGCCTACTCGGCGGTGTGTGCCGGGGGTGTGGATACGGTGCCGCTGGCGGGAGATACGAGTGAAGATGCGATAGCTGCGATTGTAGGCGATGTCTCTACACTCGCATTCAAATGGAACAAGCCGCTGGCTGTGCGCTTGCTTCCCTCACCGGGAAAGAAGACGGGGGAGATGACCGAGTTCGGCGGAGCGCTCGCCAATGCGATTATTCAGCCGTTGGTGGGTACGGTTAGAAAATAGCTGGAACACCATCATGCCGAGGCAGCAGCCGAGAGCTCACTCTTTGGAAACTCGACAGTAAACGAAGCACCGGGCTTCGGGCCCACAAACAACTCGCCACCGATTTGCCGCGCGAGGATATCGACAATCGGTAAGCCCAAGGAGTTGGAGTTTTTCCAGTCGAGTCCCTCAGGTAGTCCAATCCCCTGATCGGAGACGCCCAACGTTACATATCCTAATTCGCTCTCGGATAATTCGACGACGATTTCTCCCCTCCCATTGTTCGGGTAAGCGTACTTGAGGGCGTTCGTTACGAGTTCGTTCAGTATCAGTCCGCATGGTATAGCTTGATCCGCATTAAGAACGACGCGGCTGACCTTTAAACAGCTCACGATGCGATCGGAGGATCCGGTGTGCGAGTGAAATAACTCGTGCAGCAACGCCTCGGTATATTCCCCGAAGTCAACTAGATCCAACTGGCCATCTGCACAAAGCCGTTCGTGAATGAGCGACATCGATAAGATTCGCATGTAGGTCTCATTCAACGCCACTGCGGCGGTTTGGTCTTTGACTAACTCCGCCTGCATCCGGAGCAGACTGGAGATGACCTGGAGGTTGTTTTTGACGCGGTGATGGACCTCTTGGATGAGGGTGGACTTAGCGCTCAGGGAACGTTGCAGGCGGCTTTCATTTTCTTGGAACTTCGATTCCGCGATTTTGCGGTCGCTGATATCCACCACGACGACCCGACAGTGCGGACCTTCCGCTTTCTGTCCCTGCACCATCTCGAGCCGCGCCCAGAACAAAGGGCCATTGCGCTGGTACACCCTCACCTCACAGACCTGCGGGAGGCCCGATTCCAGCAGGCGTTTACGGTATAAGCAATAAACATCTTGATCTTCAGCCACAATGCAGCGGTTGAATTTGCGCCCGTTGAAACCATCGCGGGATATGCCGAAAAGTTCGGCGGCGCGCAGATTCATTTCCTGGATGGCGCCTTGGTCATCTAATGTCGCATAGCCGACCGGAGCAAATTCGTATAGGTCAAAGTAACGGGCGCGCTCGGCCTCTAAATCCGCTTGCGTGCGCAGAAGTTGTGCATTCTGGTCTTTAAGCTCGTTCTGGTATTCGTACAGATTGGCGAGCAATTCCGGAATGGCCGTCGGAATCGGTAACTCGTTTTTTTCAAGATTATTTGGCCTGAGGGCCATGCGTGCTACCTCGACAAAGGGAGACTGCAGTTTAGGTGGCGGCGACCATTGGATGGAGTCTCACGAAAGCGCCGTTTGGTTTCACCAAAGGTGCGTTGGGACGTTCAAGCTAGATGTTACCTCATTAGCTGGCAGAATTGCTAGTCTCTTCTGCCTGTATTTCTGCGGCCAATTCGGCTGCTTGCAGGGCCGAGCGGAGCTGCTTGAGCTTTGCCGGACCCATTTGTGTCGCGAAAACCGCTTGTGCCCTCTTCCACAGAACATAACTTTCGCTTAATTTTCGCGTGCCCTTTTCGGTTAGGCAAATGAGCCGTTCCCGGCGGTCTGCACCTAGGGCGGCACTCAGTAGGCCCGCCTTCTCCAGCGGCATCAAGTTTCTAGTGAGCGTGGTTCGATCCATGCCGAGTTGCGTTGCCAGGGCCGTGCGGGTGATTTCGCCCGCACGAGCAATGTTCACCAGGAGTGCATATTGTGTGACCGTGACGCCTGCGTCTTCGAGTAATCGATCATAGAGTGCCGATAGTTTTCGGGCAGCGCGGCGCAATTGCGAACAGGCGCAGGGGCCGAATTCACTCGTATAAAGCGGCTCTGGTTTAGACATGCGTGTAATTACACGTATATGATATCCTAACGTTCGTGAGACGCTTCCACTACGCCTGGGTCATTGCGGCGGTTACTTTCTGCGTGCTACTTGTGACGGCGGCAGTGCGCGCCACTCCCGGAGTTTTGATGGTGCCGCTGGAGCAGGAATTCGGCTGGTCGACGGCGGCGATTTCGGCGGCGATTGCAATCAACATCGCTTTGTTTGGCCTGATTGGACCTTTCGCCGCCTCGTTGATGAACCGCTGGGGCGTGCGGCGTCTGGTGCTCTGTGCGCTGGCTTTGTTAACCGCATCGGTTGCTCTGACAACACAGATGAAAACGCAATGGCAATTCACCTTGCTCTGGGGAGTCTGTGTGGGCGCGGGGACGGGAATCACCGCGATGGTGTTGGCGGTGGTGGTAACTAACCGCTGGTTCGAGGCGCGCCGAGTCGTAGTTTTGGGTTTGCTGTCGGCCGCGAATGCCACTGGGCAGCTGCTGTTTTTGCCGATGCTCGCCCGCTTCATTCAAGCCGCGGGCTGGCGAAGTGCGGCGCTGGCCGTGGCGGGGATATCGGCGTTGGTCTTTGTGATTGTGTTCGTGCTGATGCGAGACAACCCCGAAGACCTGGGTCTGAAGGCTTACGGCTGGACGCCCAGCGCGGAGAACGTTGCCGCCACTAAACCGCTCGCACCCATACCCGCCCTGCGTCTCGCTCTGCGATCGCCGGCTTTCTGGGTCCTAGGCGGGAGTTTCTTTATGTGCGGTGCAAGTACCAATGGACTCGTGGGCACGCATTTGATTCCGGCTTGTCATGATTTCGGCATCTCGGAAGTGCGTGCTGCGGGATTACTGGCCGTGATGGGCATCTTCGACATTGTGGGAACCACGGCGTCGGGCTGGTTGACTGACCGCTTCTCCAGCCGCTATCTGCTGTTCGCCTATTACTCACTGCGTGGAATTTCTCTGGTCTTTTTGCCGCATACACTCGCCACTGGCGGAGTTAACTTGAACTGGTTCGCTGTCTTTTACGGTTTGGATTGGATCGCCACCGTTCCGCCCACTGTGCGGCTAACCGCCAACGCATTTGGCCGCGAGAATACGGGAGTAGTCTATGGCTGGATTGGCGCTTCCCATCAATTGGGGGCGTCGCTGGCAGCATTGGTGGCCGGGACGCTCAGAACGGTGATGGGAGATTACCGGCCTTCCTTCTGGAGTATCGGAGCGTTGTGTTTCCTGACTGGTTTTGCGTTTCTCTTTTGCAAGCAAGCGTTGGAGCGCACCGCCAAGACCCGCACGCCGGAACTGATGCTGGCTTAAAAACCGAGCTGCGCGCGCCGCTGTGTGATGTTTTGTGGCATCACCTTCAAGTACTCGGCTAACACTTGCTTGCTGAGAGCGTGCATGCGGAGCTGTTCATAGATCTCACTCAGTTTGCGGTAGGGGTCGGGCACGGAGCGATCTAACTCGATACTGCGGCGTAACTCCGAGATGGCGGCCTGTTGTTTGCCTTGGGCGTTTAGCGCTACTCCCAACACGTAGGCATAGCGTGCATTGCTGGGTTCGGCCTCAGCGGCCTGCCGATAGAGATTAACTGCTAAATCGGCGTGATTCTGTTGCAGCAGGATGGAGCCAAGCGCCGCGAGCACTTGCGGATCGCGCTGCGGGAGGTGAGAGAGAATCTGATAGGAACGATAGACGTTATCCCAGTTCTTATTGCTGCGCCCGGTTTCGAAAAGAGCTAAGCCAAAATTGCGGGCGGCGACATCGGCAGGCGGTTGACGCCACGCCTGCAGTTCTCCGCCAATTGGTTTGGCATCGGAAGGCGGTTTCGTAGAAGGGATGGCAATGCGATGACTCGTGATAGCTGCGTGTGCAATGTTATTCGGCCGGATGCGCGGCATGTGGCAGCTTACGCATTCTTCAGCCGCCTGGTGCTTTTGGGCAGTGAACAGCGTTGCATGGCAAGTGAGGCAAGAAGCACGCACCTCCTGCGCGCGGTTGGTAGCGGAAGAGTGCGGGTTGTGACAAGTGCCGCACCATAGCCGTCCACCGCTTTCGCGCGCACAGCGGCTAAGCGATAACTGTTCTGAATGACTCACGGCCTTTTCGCCCGCGCTGGCTGGGGTACGGACGAAATAGGTCGACATCACCGATTCGAGTTCGGCGCCCGCGTGAAAATCCTGCCAATGCTTGCCGGGGTTCAAGATGCGCACTTCCCCTTCCAGATGGCACTGTTCACAGACGCTGTCGCGCGCAGCCGGAGCTAGCTTCGGAGGATTCACAATCGATCCAGGAACGGGATTCTTGAGATGTGCCTCCGCCGGCCCATGGCAGCGCTCGCAGGAAATCGGTGAAAGCGCTGGTTGCCGAAACTGATTGTCCGTGCCTGGAACAAGATTCACGGAGTTCGAGTGACAGAAGACACAACCTTCGGAGATGGGGTGAGTGAAATCGAGCACATGCTCGGGTTCATAGCCAGGAGTGACATCCCACTGCGAACCTTGCGAGTAATAAGACACCGGCGATTGAAACAGAAAGGGTGGAATAGAGATGAGATAACTAAAACCAACCTTGCCGGTGCCCACCACATACGCGATGGGGTATTCAGCCGTAAGCCCGCGCGATGCC
This sequence comes from Bryobacterales bacterium, assembly GCA_003169195.1. GTDB lineage: Bacteria > Acidobacteriota > Terriglobia > Bryobacterales > Bryobacteraceae > Bog-105. Next base: position 13,444 of record PMQB01000180.1, on the reverse strand, counting down.
AAGTGATGAACCATGGTGCCATCGGCGTTGTGGCGGATGGTGATGTCCGAATCAGAGAGGTTGTGGCGCATCTTGCCATCGGGTTGATTGGCAACCGTGCTCAGCGCCTGCGACATGGCATTACGGGCAAAAGTCTTTACTTCGTTCGGATGGCACGTAGCGCACTTCTGCTCCTGTGCCGACAGGGGCAGGCAAAGAGCAACAGCTAAATAAGCAACGGCGCGAAACACCAAGACAAATTATCGCAAGAGCAAAGCTAGTCGTAGCGCAGTGCCAGCATCGGGTCAATCCGCAGAGCGCGGCGAGCGGGTAGCAGGGCGGCCAGTGCAGCTAGGAGCAGGAAAACGCCAAGCGCCGCAAGATAGGTGAGTGGGTCAAGATTGCTCACGCCATAAAGTTCGCCTCGCAATAGTTGTGACAGAGCGGCGGCGCCGGAAACGCCGGCCAACAGTCCGATGAACACAATGCCGCTCAATCGTTCTAGCACGATAAACAGAACATGGGTTGGTTTAGCGCCGAGAGCCATTCGCAAGCCAATTTCCTTGGTCCGCTGCGAAACCGAATAGGCCACCAGCCCCACCATGCCCACGCAGGCGATGAGCAAAGCCACAGTACCCAGTCCGCTCACGACGAGCGCGATGCTCTGAATGCTCTCGAGTTGCTGATGGAAGGAAGTCTTTAGCAATTGTGTGTACGGAAGAACGTCTGTACGAATGGATTTGGCAAGCGAGTTGATGGCGGGCAGCAGCGTCTCTGTGGCGCCAGATGTCTTAACCAAGACTACAGCCCCAGGCAAATTGTCGGTATTCAGAGGAAAGTACGCCTCGACTGCGTCTGGATTCTGCCTTTCGACAAGACGGGCCGTTGCCACGATACCAACCACTTTGTAGTTGGTTCCGTCTGTAGTGAAATCGCCACCTAGCGCATCTTTTCCCGGCCAGCCAAGGCGAGCGAACGATTCACCGATCACGATGGCGTTTGTTTCTCCGAACTGCAGGGCGCGGCCGCGCAGCAGCGGTATGCCCATGGTTTGAAAAAATTGCGGACTTACGCGTGATACGTGAATAGCGACCTGACGTCCGGCTATTTCAGTGCCAGTTGTTTCCACCGACCCGCCTAAAGGAGGAATCGAGGAAAGAGCAACCGATTGGATGCCCGGCATGTTCCGCAAACGGCTCTGTAATTCCTCGAGATAGGTGTGCGCCTGCTGCGGCGTGTAGCCATGACCAGCTAAGTCCGGCTCGATGAGCGCGACGTTTTGATACTCAAAACCGGGGTGGAAGTGCAGCGCCTGATCCAACGCTCGAACGAGCAGCCCGGAGACAATCAGCAGCACGCAACTGCCGGCAACTTGCGCGCCTATCAGCAGTTGACGCATAATCGTCGCGCGATGGCGCTGTCGAGCCACTTGTAGCGCGGGCGTCAAGCCGAATAATACGACTGCGAGGCAACCGATCGCGAGTGCGAACACAACCACTCGCCAATCGGGCGTTGCCTTCAGCCAGGCAGGAGCATTCATCCAGAGTATGAATGTGCGCAGTGCGCCGAAGGCCAAGGCCAAGCCTGCCAGCGATCCCAGAAACGCCAGCAAAAGACTTTCGGTGAAGAGTTGCCGGATGAGGCGCCCGCGACCAGCACCAACCGAAATGCGGATAGAGATTTCCCGTTCGCGCACCACGCTGCGCGCCAGCAGCAGACTGCCCAGATTTCCGCAGCAAACGGCCAGAATCAGCAGAACCAGCGCACTCCACAGGGCAACAATGGGAAAGATTTCATGCCACGGGTCGGGCGGTGCACCTGAACCTTTGCTGCGCCCGTGCGAAACGCGGGCGCGTCCGGCTGGTTCCGCGTGCACTGTCTCGTTCTCCCAAAAGTCGTTCGGATGTTGTTCCACCAGTTGGGTAATCAAACCACGCAACTCATCTTCGGCCGCCTTCGCGCTCAGTCCGGGTTGCAAACGGCCCCAGGTATCGACGCCGTCGTCGTGGGAAAAATTCGTGAGCAGCCTGCTTCCGTTGATGAGGTAAGGCTGCTGCGTAAGAGGGAGCCACACATCGGACTGACTCAGGTCGAGGCCGCTGAAGTCAGCCGATGCCACACCAATGACAGTCAACGGTTTCGTATTCAGCCGAAATGTCTTGCCAATGATGGTAGGGTCCACGCCAAAGTGCCGCCGCCAAAATGAGTCACTCAATACAACAACAGGTTGCGCGCCAGGGCCGTCGTCGATGCTGGGATTCAGCAGACGTCCAAACTCGGGTGTAGCACCCAATTCAGAGAAGAAATTCGCGCTGACAAAGTGCGTGCTGATCGGTTTCTCCTCGCCTTCCACGCGCATGCGAGCGCCGGTGGAGGCGATTATCGCCGACAGCGTTTTCGAGTATTGGCGCAGAAAGGCAACTTCCGGATACGCCATGTAGCTGGCGTAGCCGTGCAGGGCGCGCGGTTCCAGACGCACCAACGTGTCGGGATCGCGCACGGGTAGCGGTTTGAGGAAGATCAGATTGAAGAAGCCGAACGCCGCCACGTTTACCCCAATGCCTACCGCCAGCATCAGCACCGCGGCGAAGGTAAAGCCGGGCGATTTTCGCAACATGCGCGCGGCGTAGCGAATGTCTTGATAGAGCCGGTCAATCCATGTCCAGCCCCAGGCATCGCGTGCTTCTTCACGCAGGCGCAGACTGTTGCCGAATCGGTTGCCTTGTCGTGTAGCGATTTCGCGATGCGCCTCCATCTCATCCGCCAGTTCTTGTTCGCGGCGGCGGCGTGTCAAAAGATATTGAAGGCGTCGTAGAATTTCCAGCATTTTAGGCAGTCCGCAAAATAGATTGAATTGCTTGGTTCACTCGCTCATATTCAGAAAGTTCCGCTTCCAATTGTTTCTTGCCTGCGGCCGTGAGCTTATAGAAGCGAACTTTGCGATTGGTTTCGGAAATGCCCCAATCGGAGTTCGCCCAGCCTTTGAGCAAGATGCGTTGCAGGGCAGGGTAGAGAGAACCTTCTTCCACCCGCAGAACTTCGGACGAAAGCGAATGAATGCGCTGTGCGATGGCATAGCCATGTAGCGGCCCGGAGCGCAGCACCCGCAAAATGAGCAGGATCAATGCGCCAGAAGGCATCTCAGTCTTAGGCATAGGAAGTCTATGGGTAGATTAACCATGTCTGCTTGTATTGTCAAGACTCTTTTCGCGGTGCTAACGTATGAAAATGCTCGGAAGTGCCGCAGTGTTTGTGGCGCTCATGTTCGCGGCCAGCCAGGAAGCGCCTCCGCTTGCGCCGAAAAGCCCCTTTACACCAGATGAAGCACTGCACGCCGCCGTACGCGCAGGCGATTTAGAGCAAGTCAAACGGCTGGTGAACGATGGTACGCCCATAGACATTCGCGACGCTTTGGGCAGCACACCTTTAATAGATGCCGCCTGGACGGGCCAGAACGAGATTGCCGAATTCCTGATTCAGCACGGCGCCGATGTCAACGCGCGTCACAAAGAGGCTGGCTCAACGGCGTTGCAGTATGCGGTGCTCACCGGCCGCGCCAGTATGGTTCGGCTGCTTTTGAAAGCAGGCGCGCGCGTCAAGGGCGAGTATCGCGATGGGCAGAGTCTGTTACATGTGGCGGCCGCGCGCGGCAATGCCCCGGTAATTGATGCGCTGGTCGAAGCCAATGCCGATGTGCAGGCGCTCGATTCGAATGGCAACACCCCGCTGGACGCCGCCGTTCTTCATGGCCAACCTTTTGCTGTCGAAGCCTTGCTGCGCCACCACGCCAATGCAAGCTATGTACATCCTATAGATGGCCGCGGCGCCTTGCATGAAGCCTGCATGCGCGGTTTTGCCAATTTGCTGCCGCCTTTGATCGCCGCCGGGGCCGATCCCATGGCGCGTGACCGCTTTGGCCAGACTCCTCTCGATATTGCACTTGCCTATAAGAACGGTAACGTTGTGGCTGCCCTACTCCGTGCAGGCCAAAAGCTAAAGGAATCGCAAGCAATTGCCGAAGAAACTATGGAATCGGCCACATTGCGAGGGCAGACAGAGATCGCCCGCATTTTGTTGGACAACGGTTTTGATGTGAACAAGCCTTCAGCAAAGGGGTCAATCTATTTAAATGATGCCGCGCTGAAGGGGCAAAAGAAGATGGTGGAACTGCTACTGGAGCATGGCGCGTCTTTGACGGCGCTGAACCAGACGGGCGGCACGGCGCTGCATGATGCAGCCTTGGGCGGGAATGTAGAGGTAGTTGCCTTACTACTTGACCATGGTGCGGGTATTGACGATCGGGAAGTGGAGTCGGGCGCAACGCCATTGATGATGGCGGCGTCCATGGGGCGCGTTGAGGTGGTCACGCTGCTATTGAAGCGCGGGGCGAATCGCCAGCTAAGGGATAAGGCGGGCCATACCGCTTTAGATCGCGCCCGGGATATCGAAAATGCAGACATCGTCAAGTTGCTCGCCCATTGAATGTGACACTTATTCGCTTTAGATTTTTCACTAAGCCGCGTGTTAATGCCGATAAGAAAACTGACAGGAAAGGAAACTGCCTTGACACGCGCAAAACGGATTCAAAGAATAATGCTGGCCGATGGTCACACGCTTTTCAGGAGAGGATTGAAGACGCTATTAGCGAGCGAAACCGATCTGGAAATCGTTGCGGAAATGGGCAGCGTGACGGAGGCTACAGCGGTGGCAAAGTTGCTCACCCCTGACGCGATCGTCATGGATCTTGAACTGCTGGCGGATGCCGATGACGCGACTTTGTTGGAACTGCGCCTGATGGCGGCTTCCACTGGGCTGCTCTTTCTCACTGAGCAAGATACGCCCGAAAATCTGGAAAAGGCTATGGGGGCCGGCGCGCGCGGCTATATGTTGAAGAACAGTCCTGCCCCGCAACTCGTGGCGGGCATTCGACGAGTGGCGGCGCAAGACGACCAAAACGCGCGTGGTCTTTCGCTATTTACCTCAGACTTGAAAGCTTTGGCGGCGTCAAACAATTATCCGCGGCCTTCCGTCCTTACATTGCGCGAACAGGAAGTGATGCGTCTGCTGGCCGAAGGGCGCACTGTGCGGGAAGTGGCGGCCGAACTCTCACTCAGCATTAAAACGATTGAGGCGCACAAGCTGAATCTCATGCGTAAACTTGATATCCATAACCGCACGAGCTTAATTGAATCGGCCGTCCGGATGGGCTTGATGGTTACGGAAAAGGTCGAAGTTCTATAGCGGCACGAGCCAACTCATTAGATAGGCCCCGAGTGAACTTGCTACGCTGCCTTTATGGCGAAGTTCTTCCTCGGGGTCATTCTTGGCATCGTAATAGCGGTTTTCGGCTCCATTATTGTGTTGTTCGCGATTGGGAGGATTTTCGCCAACAAGCAACCTACCGTTGCCGGGAATTCCGTCCTTATCCTAGACCTGCAGGGAGAAATACCGGAAGCCGCCCCGGTGGATATTCCGTTCCCCTTGGGCCGGGCCTCAGCTCCCCCCACGGTGCGCGATCTATGGACTTCACTTAAGGAAGCGGCCAAAGATCAGCGCGTCAAAGCCATTGTCCTGGAACCACGCGGCATTGGAGCAGGTTGGGCCAAACTTCAGGAAGTCCGGCACGAACTGGTTGAGTTCAAGAAATCGGGCAAACCCGTTTATGCCTACCTGCAAAGCCCCGGCTCGCGCGAATACTACTTAGCCTCAGTTGCCGACAAAATCTACGTTTCGCCCGACGACATGGTCGACGTAAAGGGCTTTCTTCTCGAAGAAATGTACTTCAAGAACTCTCTCGACAAACTGGGCGTGCAAGTGGAAGTCGACCACATCGGCAAGTTTAAAGATGCGGGCGATCCCTTCACCAAAAGCAACATGTCGCCCGAAACGCGCGAGGTGCTTAATCAGGTTCTCGACCAGATTTACAACGATTTTTGCAGCAGCATTGGCCAGTCGCGCCACATGACCGCCGACCAGGTAAAGGCTTTGATCGACGCCGGTCCGTTCTTAGGCACGCAAGCCAAGGCCAATGGGTTGATTGACGAACTCTCCTATGAAGATCAGATTTTTGGCGATCTGAAGAAGCGAACAGGCGGTGACAAAGATCTTGCCAAGGTTAGCATCAGGACGTATTTCAAGGCCAAGCCCGGTTCAGGCGACCGCATTGCGGTGCTGGTGGGTGAAGGCGATATCGTGCGGGGCGATGCGCAAGACGAAGGATTCGGCGGCAGCGGCGGCAACATTTCCTCCGGTGGCTTCGCGAAGGTGATCCGGCAAGTGCGCAACGATTCGTCGATCAAAGGCGTGATCGTGCGCGTAGATTCGCCGGGCGGCGATTCGGTGGCTTCGGACGAAATTCTGCATGAGCTGAAAATGCTGAGCGCGGCCAAGCCGATGGCCATTTCCATGTCCGACTATGCGGCCTCAGGCGGTTATTTTATTTCCATGACCGGCGATCCAATCGTTTCTTATCCCGACACGCTCACCGGCTCCATCGGCGTTTTGTACATTCGCCCGAATCTGCACGGGCTGTTTGACAAACTCGGTATTCAAGAAGATCAAATCAGTCGCGGCAAACTAGCGAATCTGGATGACACCACGCAACCACTGAGCGACGCCGGCCGCCAAAAGCTGCACGATTCCATTGAGGCCACGTACAAATCGTTCGTGGGCAAGGTGGCCGTGGCGCGCAAGAAGAACTTCGGCCAGATTGACGCGCTGGGGCAAGGGCATGTCTGGATGGGCGCGCAGGCGAAGGATAACGGTCTGGTGGATCAGCTTGGCGGCCTGGATGAAGCCGTCGAGATCGTCCGCAAGAAGGCCGGCCTCAGCGCCGGGGGCGAGACAAACTTGGTGCTCTATCCAGCGCGCCGCAGCCTTCTCGAAATGCTTTCGAATGCCACGCCCGAAGCTCTGGAAGAAGCGGCCACCGAGCGAAAGATTCGCGCGGCGGTGCCGGGCTTACCCAGCCAGCAAGTGTTGAAGGGTGGAGTCATGCAGATTCTGCCGTTCAGTCTCAACGTGCGCTAACTCTACTGCTTGCGCAGTGCGGCGAGCGCAATGCTACTAAAATGAACGGCAACGTGCCTCTTGTTCCTACTCGAGATGATGTCGTTGCCCAATTGTGCAGACAAACAACCAATCCTCGAAAACGGTTCATTCTTCCCCACAAGGTTCGGTTGGCGTTCCTTTAATTGGCGACATCCCGGCCGCCGGCCTAACGGCAACGGAACTAGCAGACCTAATCAATCAGAAATTCTCGCGCTTCGTGAAAAAGCCTAACGTCGAGGTCATCTTCAAACCGAAACTACCGTTTGGTACTTCGTCGAGTGACCATGAGCGATGCACCACGGCGAATATTTTTCCAACTCAGCAAGTCTCCCTCTCACAAGCGCTCCAAAGAGCAGGCGTTCGTCCCCGCAAAAAAGGTCCACGAATTTTCCTCATTCGAGGCGATCTGAAATTCGAAATTCAAACACTTTGACGGGTCCGCGGATATGTTCGTGCCTACCGGAGATCATATCCTTGTATTCTGATGCTCACACGCCGCCAGATCCTACAATCCGCTTCCAGCGCTTTACTCCTTTCGCCCACCGCCCCCAAACGAATCGCCTTTGGCGGTATCGGCATTGAATGCAGCACCTACTCCCGCATTCGCACCAAAGAAGAAGACTTCACGATCCTGCGCGGTGCAGACCTTGCCAAGAACGAACGCTTCGCCTTTCTCAAAAGCTATTCCCATCCGTTCCTTCCCACCATCGTCGCCACAGCGGTTCCAGGCGGACCGGTTGCCGCTGACACCTATGAGCGAATCAAAGCAGAATTCCTGAAGCGCATCCAAGAGTTGCTTCCGCTCGATGGCGTGTTCCTGCCCATGCATGGCGCCATGTTCGTCGATGGAATGGAAGATTCCGAAGGCGATTGGTACGCGTCTTTACGAAAACTAGTCGGGCCCAAGTGTTTGCTCAGCGCCAGCTATGATCTACACGGCAACATCAGCAAGCGCGTCATTGCCAATCTCAACATGCTCTCGGCGTTCCGCACCGCGCCGCACATTGACCGCGAAGAGACCATGCGGCGCTCCTGCGACATGCTTGTTTATTGCCTCGACCAAAACGTAAAACCCACCATGACTTGGGCGCCGATTCCCGTCCTCATGCCCGGCGAACGAACCAGCACCGAATGGGAACCCGGCAAGCATCTGTGGGCGCAGTTGCCAGGCCTGAACGCGCAGCCAGGCGTGCTGGATGTCTCGTTACTGGTCGGCTATGTCTGGGCAGATGAACCCCGTTCCACCGCTGCCGCCGTCGTCACCGGCACCGCTCCTGCCACCATGAAGACCATCGCGCTTTCTTTGGCGCAACAATATTGGGACGCCCGCAAAGACTTCCAGTTCGGGACCAAGACCGGCACCATTGCCGAGTGTGTGAAATGGTCAATCGATGCACCAACCCATCCCGCGATTCTGGCTGATTCCGGCGACAACCCAACCGGAGGCGGCACCGGCGACCGCGCCGAAGTCTTACAGGAACTATTGCGCCAGAACGCCAGCAACGTTGTATTCGCCGGCATCGCCGACAAGACCGCCACCGATGCCTGCTATAAAGCCGGAGTCGGTGCAACACTTACACTATCCATCGGCGCAACCCTTGATCCGCTTGGCAGCAAACCGGTGCGCACCCAAGCAAAAGTTGTCTTTCTGAAAAAAGAAGAAAGGGAAGCGGTGGTGGAAGTGGGCAACGGCATCAAAGTCGTTCTCACCGCCAAGCGCCGACCGTATCACGACATCATCGACTTTACTTCACTAGGTATGCAGCCGGCGGATTTCAAAATCATTGTTGTGAAATCGGGTTATCTTTCCCCGGAACTGAAGCCGTTAGCGAATCCGAGCGTGATGGCCTTGTCAGATGGCTCGATCAATCAGGATCTGGAGCACTTGCCGAAGAATAGGCTCAGAAAACCCAGCTATCCCTTCGTTGCCGATCTGAAGTTCAAACCATTTGTACTACGGCAGGATTGAAGAAACCGCAATACCCGAAACCGTTTCGGTTTCGCCATAGCTCTGGATGCTGATGAATTCGCATTTTTGCGGATCTAATTCACGATGCACCAGTACCCGGCGCGCGTTCAAATCGAGTACCCAATATTCCGGAACACCTGCGCGCGCGTACAAATCCCGCTTGGACGTCGAGTCATACCTCACGGTTGTGTCTGACACCTCAACGACAAGCCTCAACTCATCACCGTTAGGATGGCGGCGCTTAAATTCCGGTTTGTCCTTCATGAGGACGGCGAGGTCCGGTTCAGGCAAACTTTGTTCGCGATCGGCTATACCCGCCTCAATGGGTAGCTGGCCTTGGACAAGATCGTCCCCAAAAATCTTATTCAGCTCCCTTGTGCAAAGCCGAATCGCTGTTGCATGCGGCGGGTTTTGTCCCATCTTGTCAATCAAATCGCCGTCAATCAACTCAAACCGCTGCCCAGCAAACAGCCCCGCGCGCCCCATCTGATCGACTTCAGATCGAGTAAAGCGCTTGCGGGGCGGTGTGCTAAAAGCTGCTGACATAAATCGTTAGTGCTTTTTACAGGTGCTTATCAAGCATCTTCTGGAATTCAGGTTTGCCAATGGCGCCGGTGCGCTGCTCAAGGATCTGGCCGCCTTTGAAGAGCAACAAAGTCGGGATACCGCGAATGCCGTAGCGGAAAGCGGTCTGCTGGTTCGAATCCACGTCCAGCTTCCCTACCTTAACTTTCCCGACGTATTCGGTGGCCACTTGGTCTACGGTCGGACCCATCATGCGGCAAGGTCCGCACCACTCCGCCCAAAAATCCACCAATACGGGTACTTCCGACCCCAAAACTTCTTTATCAAAGCCGGCGTCGGTAAACGTCAGCGTGTCCTTGTGCGTGTCTTTCTCTGCCTGGACATTTGTTTCAGCCATTTAAATCTCCGATTAGTTGATGTTTCAACCGTAAAATACGATTCATCCTCATATTAACCCGCTAGACGGCGTCGGAAATGCTCGCGCAATTAAAATCGGTCGTAATCAATGCCGGTGCCATGTTGGAGCCAGTCTCGTCGTTGTTCACTCGTATGGGTTGCGTCAATTGAGTAGTGTGTTGCAAAACCTCGGCCGGACTTTCATTCCAGCGGAAATTATTCACCGCGTCGGTCACCTTGCCCTTTTCCACTAGAAACACACCATCACGCGTCAAGCCGGTGAGTTGCCAAGTCTTCGGCTGCACCACGCGAATGTACCAAAGCCGCGTCACTAGCAAACCGCGATCCACCGAGCGAATCAGATCGGCCAACGAATTGTCCTGCCCTTCCAGCACCAGGTCGCGCGGCGAAGGCGTCGGCTTCTTCCCCGCCTTCTGTGCCCAGAACCGGTCGTAGGAAAGATTCTTCACCACACCTTTTTCGATCCACGGAATCTTTTCATTCGGCAGCAGCGATTGATCCCACGGCGTCGACGCCAGCTTCGGATGAAATGGATCACTTCGCAGCGTGATCATTTCCGGAAACAGCTTCTCCCCCAGATACGTGCTCACCGAGTTCTTGTCCGTACTCGGCTTGCTCAGAAACGAACGGCCTTCCTCTGCTCCGCGCGCTCCGAACGCGAACCCAAGCCAGCCAATCAAATCAGCCACCGCCGCCGGTTCCAGAATCACCGTGTACTTGCCCCCATCCAGCTTCTTCCGGTTCGCCCCGCGCAAACATTTGTCAATCGACACCTTGACTTGCTCTTCGCCGCTCAAATCTCTCAGCGACACCGAACTCTGCGTCGCCCAACCGGAACTCGTCCCCTCCCTGTTCCGCATCGTGTGCGAAAGGCTCGAATCGGTATAGCTGTGGTATCCGAATAATCCAGCCTTGTTACCCACCGCAACTGCATTGGCCGAACGCTGAATGTAGCCTGCTGCCACCAGCTTGTTATGCAACGCTCCTTGAATAATCGCCTGCACATGCGGCACCATCAAATCCCCGCGCGCCGCTGCCGTATAAGAATCAAAGTTGCTCAAATGCGGATACTGCTGCGGCCCCAGCGCCGGCATGTCCTCCGGGTCGGGATGAGAAATGGCCGCCAGTTGTTCAGCTTGCTCCACTCCATGCTTCAGCGCTTCCGGCGTAAGTTCGCTCACCGAAGCGCTGCCGCGCCTCTTATCCGCGGTAGTGCTCGCTATATAACAATTCTGCGTAATGCGATAGCCCGACGTCGTAATGCCGTTTCGCGCGAAGCGAATAAAATCGTCCTCCGTCCAATTTAGAGAAACCGCGCATCCCGGCAGCTTTGCATACCCGATGGTTTGATCAATTATATTTTTGGCGTCCTGCTGGCTTAACATGTGAGGCGTCCTTTCCTTAGTCAGTCAACAGAACATTAATTTGCCGAAAGCGCGCTGGCGAGCACCCATGGCTCACCGCATTGATCTGCTCAGGTTCACCTTTCCCGTCACTCGGCGAACCAAACTGCTGCCAGTAACTCGCGCTCGCAATCCCATCGCAGGCGTGCCAGAAATCCGGCGTCTTCGACTGATACGCCACTCGCGAAAGCATGCCGCGTTTCTTCCCGCCTTTGATCTCCCAGAACGCATCGCCGCCAAATTGAAAGTTGTACCGCTGCTGGTCAATCGAAAAGCTGCCGTCGCCTTCAATCAGAATGCCGTCCTCCACACCCGAAATCAAATCTTCCGGCGTGACGTTATCAGGCCCGGGCGCCAGCCATACGTTGGGCATGCGCTGGAACGGTACGCTCGACCACGAATCCGCGTAACAGCAGCCGCGCGATTCGCTTTCGCCAATCAGATGCGCCTGATCGCGAATCGTCTGATAATGCTTAAACACACCCTTTTCAATGATCGGGAACTTTGTTGTCAGCACACCATCATCGTCATACTTCACCGTAGCCAGGCCGCGATCATTCGTCCGGTCGCCAAACACATTAATCAGCTCGCTACCGAACGAAAACTTGCCCATCTTCTCCGTGGTAACAAAACTGGTTCCCGCAAAGTTTGCTTCATAGCCCAGCGCCCGGTCCAATTCCGTTGAGTGGCCAATCGATTCGTGAATGGTCAGCCACAGGTGGCTGGGCAGTAGAACTAAGTCCTTCTTGCCGGGCGTCACCGGGGGCGCGGCCAACTGCTCCAAAACCTCAGCCCGGATGCGCGGCGCGTTCTCCAGAAGATTCGCCTTCGCAATCGCTTCCCAACCCGCCGTCTGCGGTTCCACGCTATAGCTACGGTCGCGCGAAATACCATTCTTCGTGTCCACCGCCGACGCGCTCAACATCGGATAAGACCGCACAACGTATTGCTGAATCGAGGAACCTTCGGAGGAAGCAAAATACTTGTCCTCCGATTCGAAGCCGAGCGCTCCAAACGCCGAGAATACCTTGGGATCTTTCTTAATGCTCAGCGCCGCCGAGTGCGAGAGTTCCAGCTTCTCATCCATCGAAACCGCAAACGGATCGCGCTGATAGTTGGTGGCCCAGCGATCTCGATATGCTTTCACTGGCGCCAGTTGTACCGGCTGGGATTGCGCCACTGCATTGGCCTTCGCCACCGTCACCGCTTCGCGCGTCAACCTCGCGATTTCTTCCGCCGTCACAAGCGGTGAAGCCGAGAATCCCCACTGGCCCTTAACAATGACACGCACCCCGAAGCCGAAACTGTTCTGATCTGTAACGAATGGCACCTCATCGGTAATGTTGCTGCCCCGCTGCGGCGACAAGCGGTAACCCGAGAACTGTCCCCGATACCGCCCAATGCGAATGTCGGCGTACGTTGCGCCTTGCTTCTTCGCCTCCGCGATCGCGATCGCTCCCAGTTTCTCGAGCTCCGGTGACGGCTTGCTGGAAGTGGAAGATGGTTCCCCAAACAAGCGGTTCGCTTTTACGAGTGAAGCAGCAGAGACAGTTGCGCCGAGAAAAGCGCGGCGAGTTAGTTTGGTAGGCAGCACTAGAGATACTGTAACGCGAGCCTGGCACAATTACCGTGCCGAATAAATCATCTCTTTGCCGCCACCGTGACGGCTTGGAAGGAACGCTCCAATCGCTGCACCCACAACAGCACCCGCCCCTGCAAAGCCGGCCCCCAGCTCAGCTCTTGGCACCAAACATCCGTTGCCAAAGACTGCTGGGCTCTTGCTGTTACAGTTACCTTGTATCAGCGCTCCCACTGCAAACCCGCCACCAAATCCGATGAGCGCTCCTATCGCCGCTTTCTTGCCACGCCCCATACCATGCTTTTCTCCGGCGCGATAACGTTCAATCCTAAGCACATCTTCTTTCTTAGCCGTGATCGTCCCAACTGTAAGATTGTCCACAGTCCAAGCTTGAAACTCTCCATCCACTGGTCCCGTTTTCAGGGACAAGCGAACACGATCGCCCGGATGCAACTGTCCCACCGCTCGCCAGTCGTGCCGGTCTTGTGCGTCAACACTTAACACAAACAATAAAAGAACTGT
>PMQB01000297.1 GCA_003169195.1 Bryobacterales bacterium | reverse complement strand
CCCGAAGTGCGCGTCGTTTGGCAGCACCGCAGTTGGGGCGAATCCGCTGACCCCAAGATGCCATGGGGCGCCACATTCTACGGCGACAAAGGCACCTTGAAAGTGGACGTGTATGGCTATGAGTTCATACCGTTAGGTGGCGGTGAATCCGTCAAGCGCGCCGTGACCTATGAGCTGATTGAATACCCCGAAGATCAAACCGAAAAAGATCTCGAACGCCACGTAGCCNNTCGTGTATCCTCGCGAACGACTCCATGAAGCTCGGCCGCTCGATCGAATGGGATGCAAAAGCGCAGCAAATCGTGAACGATGAAGAAGCGAATAAGCTGCTGGCGCGCGCGTATCGCGGACCATGGGTCCACCCCGGCGTTTCATAAACTCCATCGGCTCCTGACGTTTGACATACAATACCCGCATGATTTCGAATCAACGCCTGCGTCGACGCAGATTCCTCGGTGCCGCCGCCGGAGCCCTCGGCCTCTCCTTCTGGGATGAAAAAACTCTCGAAGCTTCCACCGCCCACGTCAACGGCGCCTCCAAGCCTTCCGAATTGAAGATCACCGATCTCCGCGTCGCCACCATCAAAGGCGCGCCTATGACCGACCCCATCATCCGCATCGATACCAACCAGGGCATCTACGGCCTGGGCGAAGTGCGCGACGGCGCCAGCAAGACCTACGCACTCATGTTGAAAAGCCGCTTGCTCGGTGAGAATCCCTGCAACATCGACAAGATCTTTCGCAAAATCAAACAGTTCGGCGGCGAATCGCGCCAGGCTGGCGGCGTCTGCGGTATTGAAATGGCACTCTGGGATCTGGCGGGCAAAGCTTACAACGTGCCCGTCTACGCCATGCTCGGCGGAAAATTTCGCGACAAGATTCGCTGCTACGCCGATACCACCGAATCGGACGATCCCAAAATCTACGGCGATCGCTTGAAGAAGCGCAAAGAGCAAGGCTTCACGTGGCTCAAGATGGACCTCGGCATCGACCTGATGAAAGATATCCCCGGCACCATCACCGCACCCGCCGGCGTGTCCATCGGCGGCGGCGCCAACATCGAACACATGTTCACCGGCATCGAACTTACGCCCAAAGGCATTGAGACCATGGCCAATTTCGTCGCCACCGTGCGCGAATATGTCGGCTATGAGGTGCCTCTGTCTTGCGATCACTTCGGCCACATCGGCGTCAACTCTTGTATCCGCCTCGGCCGCGCGCTCGAAAAATACAACATCGCTTGGCTCGAAGACATGGTGCCTTGGTATTACACAGATCTGCTCAAGGAAATTAAGCAAGCGGTGAACATTCCCTTGCTCACAGGTGAAGACATTTATCTCAAAGAAGGCTTCGTGAAGCTTGCCTCCGAGCACGCGGTCGACATCGTACACCCTGACTTGGCGACCTCCGGCGGTATTCTCGAAACGAAAAAGATTGGCGATGCCGTGCAGTCGTATGGCATCCCCATGGCCATGCACTTTGCCGGTTCGCCCGTTTCCTGTATGGCGAACGTCCACTGCGCCGCCGCCACCGAAAACTTTCTGGTCCTAGAAAATCATTCGGTCGATGTCCCCTGGTGGAGCGATCTCGTCGAAGGCGTAGAGAAGCCCATCGTCAATCACGGCTTCGTCACCGTGCCCGATGGCCCCGGCCTCGGGGTCACTCTCAACGACGATGTGGTGAAACAACACCTACTCGAACCCGGCTATTTCGAACCCACGCCCGAGTGGGACAAAGAACGCTCGCACGATCGCCTGTGGAGCTAAGTCACTACGATCAAACAAGAAGCTCTTCTAAACCCGCGTAGGGCGCGCCAAAATGCGAACTTGAACGATACGCTGAAAAACACAGATGGCCGCTGATACAATCCCCCCGCCGTTGCGCGATGGCGATCATTTAAAGAGCGATGAATTCATCCGCCGATGGCAGGCGATGCCTGATCTAAAGCACGCCGAGTTGGTTGATGGAATGGTGTATATGGCTTCGCCTGTCGGGCGTCCTCGAGTACCTGTTGCCGAGGCCCACGGCGTTCGCAGCGCGGCATGTCAATTCATAAAGCGGAGCTGAATGCAAATCGACCCTTCGCTTCAAACCAAGCAAGATAACTACAAGCTGCTCGTCAATCTCGTGGTCCCGCGTCCCATCGCGTGGATCACCAGCCTCAATCAAACCGGCAGTATCAACCTAGCCCCTTTCAGCTTCTTCAACGCCATAGGCGCCGACCCGATGTACGTCGTCATCGGCATCGGCCGTCGTGACACAGGCACGCCCAAAGACACCGCAAACAACATCGAGTCCACCGGCGACTTCGTAGTGAACCTCGTGACCGAAGATCTACTTACGGCCATGAATATTTCCGCCGCAGATTTTCCGGCTGACGAAAGCGAACTTACCGCCGCCCAATTGCAGACTGCACCTTCCTTTCGCGTGAAGACACCGCGGCTCCGCGAAGCGCACGCCAGTCTCGAGTGCAAGCTATTCCAATCTCAGCCGATTGGTACGAACAAGCTCATCATCGCCGAAATTGTGATGTTTCATGTGGCCGATCATTTGCTCGGTCCTCGCCTCCACATCAACAATTTCGCACCCATCGGACGACTCGGTTCACCGTCGACTTACTGCCGCACCACCGATCGTTTCGAGCTTCCACGCCTCACCTATGAAGCGTGGCGTAAGACCGCACCGAGGCCGAAATAAAATACACAGACTTTGTTTGATCCAAATACCGGCCTACTATTTCTTCCGTAGCGCCGTGCACGAGAGAGCCGTGCCGCCTCAGCTGGCAAGCGTCTCCAATTTCTCCACAAGCAGGCGCCGAAGGTCCTTTTGCACTTCATCCGCGGGGCGCGTGCCATCAACGATCACCACCAACTCTTTGCGGCGAAACAGCTCCAGAATCGGCTGCGTCTTGGTGTGATAATCCTGCAGGCGCGCCTGAACTGCTTCAGGCGTGTCGTCCGATCGGGCAATCAGCAACCCGCCACAGATGTCACACGTATTGGCCACCGCTGGCCGGTGAAATATCAGGTTGTAATCCAGGGCGCACTTCGGGCACAATCGTCGGTTGAGAATGCGCTCAGTCACTACGGCATCCGGCACATCGATCAATAACACGGCGTCAATGTCGTAACTCTCAAGGAAGAATTCCGCTTGCCGTGAGTTACGCGGAAAACCATCCAGGATGAAACCATAGTTCCAGTCGTGTTGGTCAAGCCGCTGCTTGACAACTTCGTCGACAACTTCATCCGACACCAGTTGCCCTTCCGCCATGGTTCGTTTGATGCGGGCGCCTAGTTTTGTATGGCTTTGGATGTGCCATCGAAAGATGTCGCCCACGCTGATATGCACCAGGTCAAGCGACTCCTTGAGCAATCTCGCCTGAGTGCCTTTCCCGCACCCTTGCACGCCCATGATGATGTACTTTTGCATGGTCTGCTATTGGACCCTCATTCTATCTCTAGTCTCCTCGCGGCGTCTCTCCCGTCCCGAATGCCAAATCAGAACCTGCGCGACAACGAGGTGAGACTCTGGTACCGCTGCCGACTGGTCATCATCGCTCAACGAAGCTCTGAAAGCGGAGTCCGACACCAAAAGGCTGCCGCGCAAGCTCGTCGCGCGGCCAAGAATTTCATTGGTTCGGCAAGCGCACACTCGTAGTTGTCTGCCGATACAATTGTGCGTTACAGACAATGGCCGAAATCACCACACTTCGCCAAGCCATCGCCGATCTGGTGCACGATGGGGACACCATCGCCATGGAAGGCTTTACTCACCTGATCCCGTTTGCGGCCGGTCATGAAGTGATCCGCCAGCGCAAGCAGAACCTCACGCTCATCCGCATGACGCCCGATCTGATTTACGATCAGCTGATCGGCATGGGCTGCGCGCGCAAGCTTATTTTTTCGTGGGGCGGCAATCCGGGTGTAGGGTCGCTCCACCGTTTTCGTGAGGCCATCCAAGTCGGCTGGCCGCAGCCGCTCGCTATTGAAGAACACAGCCATGCCGATATGGCCGCGCGCTATCAAGCCGGCGCGTCGGGCCTGCCCTTCGCCGTCGTGCGGGGCTATATAGGTTCCGATATCCCTAAATACAACGCGAATATCAAATCCATCATCTGTCCCTTCACTGGAGAAGTGCTCGCCGCCAGCACCGCGCTCAATCCCGATGTCGCCGTTATTCACGCGCAAAAGGCCGATAAACAGGGCAACGTGCTCATCTCCGGCATTATCGGCATTCAAAAAGAAGCGGTCTTGGCTTCGAAGCGCGCCATCGTTACTGTCGAAGAAATTGTAGACAAGCTCGATGCGCCCATGAACTCGTGCGTGTTGCCGCATTGGGTCATTCGCCGCGTCTGTCTGGTTCCAGGCGGCGCACATCCTTCTTATGCGCACGGTTATTACAAACGCGATAACGCTTTCTGCAAAGCTTGGGACGCCATCTCCCGCAATCGCGAAACATTTCTTGCCTGGATGCAAAAGCATGTCGTAAGTACTGCAGATTTCGCTGAGTTCAAACGGAGCTTGGCTGGCGAGGTGCCTGTCCATGGCTAACCAAAAGTTCACTCCCGACGAAATGATGACCATCGCCGCTGCCCGTAAACTGCGTGATGGCGATGTGTGCTTCGTCGGCATCGGGAAGCCCAGTGCTGCGGCCAATCTAGCGCGCATCACGCATGCGCCCGGCGTAGTGTTGATCTACGAATCCGGCACCATCGGCGCCAAGCCCGCTGTCTTGCCGCTCTCCATCGGCGATGGCGAACTCGCCGATGACGCCGAAACAGTGGTCTCCGTTCCCGAGATCTTTCGCTATTGGCTGCAAGGCGGCCGAATTGACGTGGGCTTCTTAGGCGCAGCGCAAATTGATAAATTTGCCAACTTGAATACAACAGTCATCGGCGGCTCGTATGAGCAACCGAAAGTGCGTCTGCCCGGCGCCGGCGGCGCGCCTGAGATCGCCAGCGGCGCAAAGGAGATTTGGATCATCGCCAATCACAGCAAACGGATGTTTGTCGACAAGCTCGATTTCTGCACATCGGCTGCGGGAAATTCCAGCAAAAAACGCGCGCCCACAACAGTCATCAGTGATCTGGGCGTGATGGTGGCCGATACAGCCAGCGGTGAGTTGACACTCACGGCCCTGCATCCCGGCATCAACGTCGAACAGGTGAAAGACGCAACCGGTTGGCCGCTGAAAGTAGCAGTGAAGTTAGACGTAACGCCCGCCCCCACCGAAGTGGAACTGGCCGCGTTGCGAGATCTATATGCACGCACGGCAGCCGCACACGGCACGTCCGGCGAAGGGGAATAATTTTTGCGAGACGTTTATATCTGTGATGCGGTACGAACGCCGTTCGGCCGGTTTGGTGGCGCATTGGCCAACGTGCGGACTGACGATCTAGCCGCCGTTCCCATCAAAGCCTTAATAGCGCGCAACAGCAAAATCGATTGGCAAGCTTTGGATGACGTCGTCTACGGCTGCGCCAACCAAGCCGGTGAAGATAACCGCAACGTCGCCCGGATGGCCGCCTTGCTGGCAGGCCTGGCAGTCGAAGTTCCCGGCACAACCGTGAATCGTTTATGCGGCTCCAGCATGGATGCCGTCGCCATGGCCGCTCGCGCCATCAAATGCGGTGAGGCTGAACTCATCATTGCCGGCGGTGTCGAAAGCATGTCGCGCGCACCCTTCGTGATGGGCAAAGCCGACGCGCCCTATTCGCGCAACATGAAGCTCGAAGACACCACCATCGGCTGGCGCTTCGTCAATCCGCTGATGAAGACGTTGCATGGCACAGACTCCATGCCCGAAACGGCCGAAAACGTGGCCGAGCAATACAACATCAGCCGCGCCCATCAAGACGCCTTCGCCTACCGCAGTCAGCAGCGCACTGCGGCGGCCATAAAGAACGGCATCTTGGCGCAAGAGATTGTCAGCTTTCAAATCGATGGCGACGAACATCCCCGTCCTGACACTACTCTCGAAAAGCTCGCCACTCTGAAGCCCGTTGTCAAACCCACCGGCACCGTCACCGCCGGCAACGCATCCGGCTTGAATGACGGTGCGTGCGCTTTGCTGCTAGCCTCGACGGAAGCGGCAGCAAAATTCGGTCTCACGCCTAAAGCGCGTATAGTCTCTGCGGCCGCAGCCGGCGTTCCGCCGCGCATCATGGGCATGGGTCCCGTTCCCGCTTCGCACAAAGCACTCGCGTTCGCCAAACTGCAAATCAGGGCCATGGATGTTATCGAGTTAAACGAAGCGTTCGCCGCACAAGGCTTAGCCGTTCTGCGTGAACTCGGCGTGTCGGATGACGCCGCGCACGTAAACGCCAACGGCGGCGCAATCGCCATTGGCCATCCGCTCGGGGCCAGCGGTGCGCGCCTGATCACCCACGCCGCATATCAACTCGCGCGCGGCGTCGGCCGCTATGCGCTCTGCACCATGTGCATCGGCGTGGGGCAAGGCATCGCTATGATTCTGGAGAAGGTCTAATCGCATGAACGCGTATCGCCGCTATCAAACAGGCAGTCAGCCCTCGCACAACCATCCGCCGTACGTGTCTACGAAAGAGCGCCACCCCACTCAGCCGCTCATCGTCATCCCGCACACGCTGTCCGAAACCACCGGCCCGCAATTCACGTTGGACGATTTGCGAAACAGCAGTGCCGATCTCACCAAGCACGGCGCAGGCGAACCCCTGGGCGAGCGCATCGTTGTGAGCGGCCGCGTCATTGATCAAGACGGCCACCCCGTCCGCCGCACGTTGGTGGAGGTATGGCAAGCCAATGCCGCCGGCCGTTACCTGCATAAGATCGACCAACACAACGCGCCCATCGATCCAAACTTCCCCGGCTCCGGCCACATGCTCACCGACGATGATGGCCGGTACCGCTTCGTTACTATCAAGCCCGGCGCGTATCCCTGGCGCAATCATCACAACGCCTGGCGCCCGCAACACATTCACTTCTCTCTCTTCGGCCCAGCCTTCGCCACGCGCATCGTCACGCAGATGTATTTCCCGGGTGACCCGCTGCTGCCCTTCGATCCCATCTACAATTGCACCGCCGATGAAGAAGCTCGGAAGAGGCTTATCTCCTCTTTCGATTGGGAAACCACCATCCCCGATGAAGCGCTCGGCTATCGATTCGAGATCATTCTGCGCGGACGCAACGCCACTCCGGTGGAGGAATAGCCCTCATGCTTCCCGCAACCACGTCGCAAACGGTTGGGCCTTACTTCGATATCGGTTTGAATCTGCTGCTGATCTCCGATTTGGCTGGTCCCGGTGAACGGTTCACTCTCGAAGGGCGGGTATTAGATGCGAACCGACAACCAATTCCCGACGCACTGATTGAAACCTGGCAAGCCGACGCGACCGGCAACTTCCCGCGCGAAGGCGACACCTTCCGCGGCTTCGGACGCGTGGCCACTGATCCGAACGGAACGTTCCGCCTCACCAGCATCAAGCCCGGACCTGTTGCGGGTCCGCACGGCACCATGCAAGCGCCGCACTTGGAAGTCTCCATATTCATGCGCGGCCTTTTGATAAGACTCACCACGCGCGTCTATTTTCCCGACGAACCGGCGAACGCGACCGACCCGATTCTGAACCTCGTGCCCGTTGCGAGGCGGGGAACCGTCATCGCGAACAAAACAGAAAGCGGCGCGTTCCATTGGGACGTGTTGATGCAAGGCGACGATGAAACTGTCTTCTTCGACATATAAGGATCTCTTCACCGCGCGTGCCACCTTGCAAACCATGCTGGATTTCGAAGCAGCGCTGGCAAGGGCCGAAGCGGCCACTGGTGTCATTCCGAAGACCGCGCGTGGCCCCATTGCTCTTTGCTGTAAAGCGGAGCGGTACGACCAGCAAGAGATTGCCGCGGCCGCGGAGAACGCCGGCAACACCGCGATTCCGCTCATCAAACTCCTAACCGCTGAAGTCGGGGAAATTGACGCCCACGCCGCGCGCTACGTGCATTGGGGCGCAACGAGCCAGGACATGATTGACACTGGCCTCATCTTGCAACTGCGCGATGCATTTGATTTAGCAGACCGCCATCTCGCAGCGCTCTGCGCAACCTTGGCCAAGCTGGCCGAAGAACATCGCGCCACTTCCATCGCAGCGCGCACCTGGATGCAGCAAGCTTTACCCACTACGCTCGGTTTGAAGTTCGCCGGGTGGCTGGACGCACTGCACCGGCAACGTTTCCGTATGGCCGATGCACGTAGCCGCATATTGGTGCTACAGTTCGGCGGCGCTGCCGGATCATTAGCCGCCTTGGGCGACAAAGGATTGGAAGTAAGTACCGCGCTGGCAGCTGAACTAAAGCTACCTTCGCCCGATTTGCCGTGGCACACAGAACGCGACAGAGTAGTAGAAGCCGCCACTCTCTTCGGCCTGCTCATGGGCACGTTGGGCAAGATGGCCCGCGATCTTTCGTTGATGATGCAAAGCGAACTAGCGGAAGTGGCGGAGCCCGCGGCGCCCGGACGCGGCGGCTCATCTACCTTGCCGCACAAACGCAACCCCGTCACTTGCGCGGCAGTTCTGGCAGCAGCTACCCGAGTGCCTGGATTAGTGAGTACTATGCTGTCAGCCATGGTCCAGGAACAAGAACGTGCTTTAGGCGGATGGCAAGCCGAATGGGAAACGCTGCCACAAATTATCTGCCTCACTGGTGGTGCGTTAGAACAAATGATGACCCTCATGCCGAGCCTTGAAATCGATAAGAGCCGCATGCTCGCCAATCTGGAAGCCACCCGCGGACTCATCTATTCCGAGAGCGTTTCCATGTTGTTCGCCGCGCGCCTCGGCAAAACAAAAGCTCATGAGTTGCTCGAAAAAGCGTCCCAACAAGCTATAAAAGAAAACAAACATTTGAAAGAAATCTTGCTGGAAGATGCAACCGTACGCGCGCATTTCGCCAATAGCGACATCGCCAAACTCTTTGACCCGCTATCCTACATCGGCATGGCGAATGAGTTCATTACGCGCACCATCAAGACAGTGAAGGAGTAAGTATGCCCACGTTGGCACATCCCGATTACAACATCAACTACCTACTCGAAGGGCCGGCGGACGCACCGTTGCTGGTTCTCTCGAATTCCCTCGGGGCAGATCTGAGCATGTGGGATGCGCAGGCAGCGGAGTTCTCCAAACGCTACCGCGTCCTGCGCTATGACAATCGTGGCCATGGCGGATCGACCCAGAGTCCTGGGCCATATCGGATCGACGACGTGGCCAATGATGCAGTCTTACTGATCGAACATGTCGGCGCGAAATCAGCGCATTTCTGTGGATTGTCATTGGGTGGCATGGTTGGCATGTGGCTGGCCACCCATAAGCCCGAACTCATCCAAAAGCTGGTGCTCTGCAACACCTCTGCGCTGATGGGACCAAAGGAATTTTGGGACAACCGAATGACAGCAGTGCGTGGACGTGGCATGCAGGCCGTGGTGCAACCAGTCATCGAGCGCTGGTTCACCGAAGCCTTTCGCGCCAAACACCCGGAAGTCGTGGCGCGCATCGAAAGCAGCATGCTGAAGGTCTCTTTGGAAGGCTATGTCGGTTGCTGCTCCGCCATTCGCGACATGGATCAGCGCAAAGCCATATCCGCTATTAAAGCCACAACCATGGTGATTGCCGGTACGTTTGATCCGTCAACGCCGCCGGCGATGGGCCAAGCCATTGCAGAAGCCATTAAGGGCGCGCGCTATGTGGAACTTCCCACGGCCCACTTGTCTTGTGTCGAAGCGGCGTCCAGCTTTAACGATGTTGTTAACTTTTTCTTGAACGCCTAAAAGGAGATTTGATGGATGATCAAGATCTGTACCACCAGGGTCTGCGCGTGCGCCGCGAAGTGTTGGGCGACGCGCACGTAGAAGGCAGTCTGGATAAGCTCACCGAATTCAATCACGAGTTTCAGACTTTGATCACTCGCTATGCTTGGGGCGAAATCTGGACCCGGCCCGGACTACCGAAGCATACGCGCAGCTTGCTTACACTCGC
Source organism: Bryobacterales bacterium (assembly GCA_003169195.1). Classification (GTDB taxonomy): domain Bacteria; phylum Acidobacteriota; class Terriglobia; order Bryobacterales; family Bryobacteraceae; genus Bog-105. The sequence goes on along the minus strand of PMQB01000297.1, from coordinate 1,328 downwards.
CATGATGGTGGCTTTGAATCGCAATGAGGAATTCAAATTGCACGTGCGCGCAGCCTTCAACAACGGTGTGACGCGCGACGAAATCAAAGAGGTATTGCTGCAAACTGCCGTCTATTGCGGCGTCCCAGCCGCGAACTCCGCGTTCCATGCGGCAGAAGAAGTCTTTGCGGAACTGGACAAACATGGATCAACCGCGCCTTGAGTTCGTAACTGAACTGCGCGTCCGTGTCGCTCCGGCGCTGGAGATTGGCCAACTCGCCGAAGGCCAACGGCGCATCATCGAAATCGTCGGCGGTGAGTTCGCAGGCCCGCTGCTGCGCGGCCGTATCAAATCCGGCGGAGCCGATTGGCAATTGATTCGCTCCGATAACGTTGCCGAGTTGGACGCCCGGTACGCGCTGATCACCGACACCGGCGTCACAGTCTACGTGGCCAACCGTGGCATTCGTTACGCCGAACCCAATGTGATGGAAAGGCTGGTCAAAGGCGAACCGGTAGATTCATCCGAATATTACTTCTGCTCAACACCATCCTTCGAGACAGATGCGCCCGACCTACAATGGCTCCGGCAGTCTATCTTTCTTGGGATCGGTATGCGTTTGCCCAACTTGGTTGTAATTCAGGTCTGGAGGGTTTTGTAAGTGCCCGCCCTTATGTGATATTTCTTACACAGAGCAAGATTCCTGCTAGAAAGTTAGAAATATAAGTAAGAAAATGGGTTAGTCTGGAGGGGATGCGTACCGAAGTTTTCGCAGATCAACCCGTAGATGTTTCGCAACTACCGTCGCTCCGAGCCGAGCATTTCCCGTATGCTGGCCCATATCCTTGGCTCGACCAAGCGAACGCCCTGGAACAGATCGAAGTTCGTGTCAACGATGGACGCCTGACACCGTCCGAAGCCGAGCGATGCCGTTTCTGGAACGAAAACGGCTATATTATTTTGCCGAAGCTCATCGAAGAGCCAACACTCGACTTCGTATGGGCGGCTTATGAAAAGGCGGTTGGCGACGGCACCATCGAACTGAAGCCCGAGTCAGCAGGCGAAGGCGATCGATATCCCGGCCGTTTCCTTGATCCGCATCACAAAGTAGAAGAGTTCTGTCGAATTTTGCGGCATCCCGGCTTGTTGCATTGGATTCAGTTACTGATGGAGCGCGAGCCAGAACCATTTCAAACGATCACTTCGCACAAAGGCTCGCAACAAGGTGCCCACTCCGATTCCATCCACATGACAACGTATCCACTGGGATATCTCACTGCGGCTTGGATTGCGTTTGAAGATATCCATGCCGATTGTGGACCGCTTGTATATTATCCGAAAAGTCATC
>PMQB01000134.1 GCA_003169195.1 Bryobacterales bacterium | reverse complement strand
CGCTCGCCGTAGCCGTTGATGCACCCCTGCACATGCGTTACGCCCGCTTCTACGGCAATGAGCGTATTCGCCACTGCCAGTTCCGCGTCGTTGTGTGTATGAATACCCAACACGCCATCGAACCGTGCTCTCACCTCTGCCACAATCTCTGCCAACCGCATCGGCATCGTTCCGCCGTTCGTGTCACACATGCAAAGCACATCCGCGCCCGCATTCTTTGCCGCGTCCAAGGTCTTCAGCGCATACACCGGGTTCGCATGATAGCCATCAAAGAAATGTTCCGCATCGTAAACCACTTCGCGGCCATGCGACTTCAGAAACCGTACCGTATCGGCAATCAACTCTAGATTCTCTTCTTCGCTGATCCCCAACGCGCGTCGCACATGGAAATCCCATGTCTTGCCGAACACCGACACCACCGGCGTATCGGCCGCGATCAACTCCCCCACGCTCGCATCGTCTTCCACGCGATTCTTCGCCAGCCGCGTCGATCCGAACGCCGTCAGCTTCCCATGCTTCAGCTTCAGCCCGCGAGCCCGCTCAAAAAACTCTTTGTCCTTCGGATTCGACCCCGGCCAGCCGCCCTCAATGTAATCGATCCCCAGATCGTCGAGCTTCTGCGCGATCAGCAGCTTGTCTTCGGCGGAGAAGGAAACGGACTCGCCCTGAGTCCCGTCACGGAGCGTTGTATCGAACGTTGCGATCTTCATTTGTCTAAAACTCAATTCCCCTGCAAAAAGTAAAAGGCCACCGGCTGGATCTCCCTGCCGGTGGCCTCTCAAAAAATCAACGTAGACGAGGTCTCAGGCAGGGCCGTTAATGGCCACGCTAATAAGGATTTCGCCCTGAAGGAGACTCAACATGTACAGAGCTTTAATTATATACCAAACTGTGCGGCCGCAAATGCCGAAGTGAGTTGCAGTGCGTCACGCACGGTGACAATGCGAACGCCTTCATACGCGACTACCGAAAGTAACCCGCCATCTCCAGTCACCGCCAAATCTGCCGAGGCTGCGAGTGCCGTTCCAATCACTACATCATCATCGGGATCAGGCACAATGCGCGGTACGGGCTTGGGCTCCACCACAGCCACGAATTCTGCATAAAGATCTACGATCTGATCAACCGTCAGTTGCGTCGCCGCAATCTTCTTTTCAAACTTGCGCCTGGAAAGAATCTCGGTTAATTCAGCNNGGGGCTGCCATTCCACAACAGTGCCGATGCCACCACATTGGTGTCCAGCACCAACTTCATCTAAACGGAACTATGTGCGCGTCGCTCGGCACGCATAGCTGCCAGTTCCGAGGCGACGGATTCGGGCGACATGACTTCTGGCTCATCTACTGCAGCCATGCGATCCATGGCCGAAAACAATTGCTCGGTGCGCTGTGCTTTCAACTGTTCGCGCAGCCATTTCTCCAGAACTTCCGGCGTAAGCAAACCCGCTGTCCGGGCTTCTTGCGCTAACTGGTTGGGCAAACAAATCTCCACACTCGTAACCTCTATACCTTCGCTGCCCCGCTTGCGCGCTGGTCCAGGTGCTTGCATGTGTCGTCCCTCCAATCTTTCAAATTCCTTTACCTCTCTTATCGTCCACTCTTCTCTCCATTCTAACCCTTTTCAACCCCTTCAAAAACTTTTGACCTCTTCCTAACCTTCAGATTCCCTTAGTCCTGGCCTTACCGGTCCTTCCAATACATCTCCGCATCCGACCGCCGCACATAATTCGCATCAATCCCCACCGGATCGCTCCAGTTCCCAGGCCCATCCAAATCCGCGCAAGCCGCCACCGCCGCCGCCAAACCGCCTGTCGCCTTCGTAAAGAGAACCCCCGCCTGCGCGCAAGGCCCTTCCGCCAATCCCACAAACTCCGCCTCGGCTGGCAGCGTTTTCACCCAATCCTCCCAAAGCGCCAGCGTCTCCTCAACCACCATCCGCGCGCTCGCGTCGTAAACCGCTCCATACACCTGCCCCCGCCGCGCATCCAACGCCACCGCTCGCAGCGGCGCACTCCCAAACAAACTCAACGCCCGCAAATTCGAAATCGCCGCCGCCGGCCGCCCCAACCCTTCCGCCAATCCTTTAATAGAAGCCAAACTCACCCGCACACCTGTGAACGACCCTGGCCCGCTAGCCCCCGCAAAGCAATCAATCTCTTCGAGCGGTGCATTCGCCTTCGCCAGCACTTCTTCAATCGCCTGAATCAGCAGGTGTCCAAATCCATCCGTCGAATGCATCTGAACTTCTGCCGCAGTCGCACCGTCCCGCCGCAGCGCGACGCTCCCAAACTCCGACGTCGTATCCACCGCCAAAATCACCGCTGGCTTACTCATCAAGGTGCCAGCGTATACACGCGGTCCAACTCATACGCTTTGCCGTTCGCATTGATCGCCTGCAAACGCAAATTCAAAAGCGCACCCGGCTGTGCCAATAGCTTCGGTATTGCCAAAGTCCCCGACGCTCCAATCGACAGCACCCGCGCCCCTTCGCCACTCGATACCACCTCGCCCCACCAAACATATTCCACCGCCCGCGTCGCACGGTTGTTCTTCGTCAGCTTAATTTTGAATGGCACCGGCACTCGCACACTGATCACGTCTCCCGGCGGATCAACAATCTCAAACGGCGTCTTCGCCGCATCTGCCTCCGGTTCCTGCACCGGCGGATTGTGCGACTCAAAATAATACGAACGCGCCATCGATTCCTTTCGCCCCTCGCGCGGCAGATAAAGAATCCAATCGTTCGTCTTGTCCGGCGTCTCGCGGCTGAACACTTCCGCGCGCGTTTCTTTCAATGGCGTCTCTTCGCCCGTCGCCGGATTGATCCACTCCAGGTTGTACTTGTGTCTCGGCAGTGTCACTTCCACAATGCCCGGCTTGTCCGTATAAGTCAGGCACTCCACAAAATCAATCTCTGCGTAAGGATCAGTCCTTCCATCCACCGCCACCGCCCGCGCCCCCGACACATCAAAGAACGGCTCAAACTCCCAATACCGCGCGTCGACCATCAGCTTGTACCAGGTCTCCACCGCCTTCGCATTGGCTTCGTTGCGCAGCGCCTCATACGGCACGCTCGGGTACTGCCCGTTCGTCGTTGCATTCCACAACTCATGCCGGAACCCAACCGGATCAGCCGTCGAAATCACATGGATCGAAGGCTGCTCCGTGAACTGATGCTCCACCGCTCCTAACTCCGGCTTTGGCGACGCTTCCATCACAAAATTCATCCACCCATCACTCAGCAAAGGCGACGAACTATCGCGCGCATCACTCGATCTCGGATGCCGAAAGCCATCGTACTTCTTAAGCAACGTTCCTATATCCTTCAGCAGGTCGCGCGCGCCCGCCACTTCATCAAAATGTTCAATCCCCTGCCAAGTCACATTTAGCCCGCCATACCGCGCCACCA
>PMQB01000036.1:3324-3459 GCA_003169195.1 Bryobacterales bacterium | reverse complement strand
CCAACCGCAGAGCATTGGGATGGGCTGAAAAAACGAACCCAATGCCTCTGCGGACGGATGTTTGTGAGCCAGGAAGAGACCTCTGGCTGGCGGGGAGTTTCGCGATTCGATTTTCAACCTCTTTGGCCCGCTGGG
>PMQB01000036.1:0-3180 GCA_003169195.1 Bryobacterales bacterium | reverse complement strand
TGGAAATTATTTTCGAGGCAATGAACTGGTGGCCAACGCTTCGAACACCTTGCGGCGAAGAGAGATTGGCACTGTTGCAAGAGGGAGACGCTGGAGGAACGAGCGCCTCAAACGGTTTGAGAATAGCGCGGCTGGGGAGTTGGGGCGAACGAGGGATCCGGGGTTTGGAGTGGGAAATGGGTTGTTTTTAATGAGTTAGGGGGGATTAAAAAAGTTGTAAAATTTGTGAACGGGTTTTTTGGATGGGCGCGCCGGTTGTGGAAAGGGTTGAGCTTTGGAACGGAAATGGCTTAGTGGGGGAATTACGCTTCGAAGCCAAGATATACCCTTTGCCCGTGACAACATCCTTGGTTTTGTTGGATCATTAAAGTAGTGAACTATGGCAAGTAACTCGGTTTACCTTGAGATCGTGGATTTTTTTGCCTCCGGTACTACTCCGCAAACTGTAGTAGACTTTCAGCCGTCACTGGCCGCTCAGGAAAGCGCGCTCGAGTTACTTGAACTGGCAAAGCAAGACCAACTTACTCCAGAGCAGGCATCGGAGTTGGACCATTTCACGGAGCTTGAACATATCCTACGGATGGCGAAAGCGCGCGCGCGCCAGATTCTTGCCGCGCGACCGTGAACTGGCCTGAGGGGATACGCAGGCTTGTCCAGTCACGCGCCTTCGACCGGGTGCGAGTATTGCCTGATGGCACTAACTGACGCCGGATTGCCACACGAGATCGACCATGTGATCAGCCGGAAGCATGGAGGGATGAGCGATCCTGAGAATTTGGAGTTTGCCTGTTATCTGTGCAACCGGCTTAAAGGGAGCGACATTGCGTCCCCGCATCCGGTTACTGGTGAGCTTGTGCGACTTTATGACCCGCGCAAGGATCGATGGGAAGAGCATTTTCGCATCGCGGGGGCGGTCTTGGAAACCATTGAATCTTGTGGGTGTCACGACGGCGCGACTACTGCGGCTCAATGTCACTGATCGGGTGACAGAACGGCAACTGCTTCAGAGTTTGAATCGGTATCCGAGAGCGTAATGGCGGTGGCTGAAGGCGGCGGAGAGTTTGTTGTTTTAAGCCGCGTGGTGGTGTCATAGTGAAATAATGACGAGACGTTGCAAAGTGCTTTTCCCAGTCGGCTGGCGTGACTTGGTAGGCTTTTTGCGGAGTGGGGCTGCTAACGGATCGTCTTTGCAAAGAGCAGTTGCGCTCCGGAACATTTACGCAGCGTGGTGTTTCGGTTCGTGATGCAGTGGCATCAAGAGCGACGATGGAACGGGTGCGATGGCGTAGGTCTTTCCGGAATCATCACTGAACTCGACTTCGTAGATGCCCGGGGCCAGTTTCTCGACGATGGTGCCGACGTGACCGCGCAGAAGTCCTTTGGCAGACAGGTCTTCTGTGAGAGCCACCACTGAAAGCAATTCAAAATCTGAAAGCAATTCAAAATCGGCCATTCGGTTACCTTTCCTGATAGTAGATGAAAAGTGGCTAGCAGGGGAAGTTTTCGTTCTTCAACTCGATCCAGGCGCTTCTAATGAATGTCTGGCGAACACCGTTCATGCATTCGAAATCTAAGCGGTGGGGTGAAGGTCGCAGTCGGAAAAGTCACTGTCCGATAACGCCACTTCACGGCCACTTGTCGGAAAATGACGAGCGATTTCGGTTTGCGTGAAGTCACTTCGGTCCCAACTGTCCAAATGGCGCGGTCGCCTCACAGTCAAATACACCACGGCGTCGGGTGAAATAACGCTGCCGCTGAGCTGAATGCCCCGAGCACCCATAAACGCTAACGCTTCATCTGTTCCGTTTTATGATAGGAGTGCCTTGGCTAAAAAACAGTCGAGACTACCGTCCCGCAAAGGACCATTTTTGAGACAGACTTCAGTGACATCATAATTGTTCTAAAAAGGAGGGATCGCGATCAGCGGTCGAAAATCACTTTCTTATTTCGTCCTTGTAGCGGGCTTGCTTTCAAGCTGTGCCCGGCCACTCCCTCCGTTATCCGTGCAACAAGTTACTACCGGCGATCGTCACCAACTCTACTGCAACACTGTTGTCAGTGTCACCGGTATCGTTCATAATCCCTCGGCTAATGGATACATATTGAAGGATGAAAAAAACAGCGACGAACAGATCCCGGTGAAGCTGAAAACAGATAGTGATGTGCGGACTGTGCCAAACGACGGCGACTACGCTGCTGTTACTGGCCTGTTGCGATGTGGCTTTCTTCCTCCCTCGGCTAGGGTAACTAGCGAGTCGGACGAACTTAATGAAACTGCTATCAGCGGGCAAAGGACACTACATCCTGATTTGATCAACCTGTTACAAATGCGCGTGACAGTGGTAACATTTCGATTAATTCAATAGACATTCGACAAGATAAGCTTTTGTGTCGAAATATTGGGTGTTCCGAAACCTACCCTTAGAGAGACGGCGAGGGGTATTCTGCTTTGAAGTTGCCGCAAACCACTTCTGGACTACGCGCCAGTCCAGAAAATGAGCACCACTAAAAAGATCGTCGCGCCGCTAGCGCAAAGCCCGGTAATCTCATCTGGGATGAGCGTAGCAGGAAGGCGCTGCTTTCGGTGCTGGATTTGCGTGCAGTTTTGCGAAACTCAAGCTTGTGGCCGATGGGGAAGATTCGAAGACCGAAACCATAGTTTTGTTGGATCATTGAGGAGTGAACTATGGCAAGTAAGATCTCGGTAGTGAGTAAAAGAAAGCGAGTTGTTTTGTCGGCGTGGTTGGTCTGCTAGCGAGCGTCGCCCTCGCATTGCATTTCGCCGAGAGTTGGCAGCGGGCTGTTTTGGCCCGATCGGAATTCCGTTATCAACCAGGCGACCCGCGAAATATTCACTACATTCTTTGGAAGCGCGGCATAGACCACAGAATCAATCTTGATACAGCGATGGCGGCTTTCTATCTTGATCGGGAGAGAGACCGACTCGAGATCGGAGCTTCCGAAATTCAGCTGAAGAATCGCTTTGGCTACATCCGTCCGTTGGAGGAAGTGAGTCCTTACTATCAGCAATGTCTCTGCCAGAGTCCTACTCGCCAAGGGAAGACTGCAGTATTCCTTCGAGACACAGCGTACATGGTGGTCATGGATCGGTTCTGTGCAAAGGGTACTGAGGAAATGCGTTGAAGAACCACTCCTTGCCAGTCGCGGCTCGGATTGTGG
>PMQB01000236.1 GCA_003169195.1 Bryobacterales bacterium | reverse complement strand
AACACGCTGCGGCGGACTAGGATATAGCCTCAAAATAGTACTGTTTTGCTGCCTCTTTCGGGTTGATAGGCCGCAGCGCGACCGTTTTCCGGCACTTTTTCGCAAACTTTCCTGCAACGAATAACTAGAAACGGCCACTCCCAATACGGCAGGCAGCATTTCGATGAACAGGAACGGTCACGGGCGAAGTATGGATGTGGGGCGCTTTCTGAGCGTTCACCATCGCCACGTCGAACCAATGCTAGCGGTAGTCGTAGAGGAAGACGGAGCTGACGACCTCTTAATCCGCAGCGGGGAAATCGAAGGATCTGTTCGAGATGGCGAGGAGAGTTTTGACATCCGGGATCTTCTGCTTGATGAGACGGATTGACTCCACTTTTCTGCACTGCGCCAGCGGTTAGCCGATACCGCTACTATTGTATTTATGAAAGCCGTTGCGGACAAATTGACTCTGGAACGGTTCCGAGCGAACTACGCAGACTGCAAGCCCTACTACGAGTTGCTCGACGGGCAGGCCGTTCAGAAAGGTTTGCCAACAAAACGACACGCATTGCTGCCGGCGATTCTCAGTTCTCTGTTAACAGAACTCGGCTTCAAGTCAATGACTGGAACTGACCTTGGCGAGTGGCGATAACTGGGAACCGGTTCCGGACGTATGCGGTGAACTTGGTCCCGATGATGGCTAACCCTATCCCACCAATGGGGGATTCCCGACGTCCTGGTCTTCGACCCGATCGGTCGTGAAGCTTGGCAATGGAACACTGCGACCGACGATCTGATTCACATTCAACACAAATACTCGTTCAAAAGCAGACCTGTCGAGTTCGACATAACCGATATGTTTAATCGCTTCAACGCCGAGTTGCACCGCTGAACTTACCTCAGTCCGCCCTCATCATCGCCCGACCGTTGCGCATCGCCTCCGGTTTGTTCATGACCGCTTTGAACCCGGCCGTCCGGGTCTGGCAATGGGGATTGGACAAAGCCCTCAGTGATCTCCTTTGCCTCGTTCTTCTGGATGTCTGGTGCTGCTGAAGTTGGTATTGCCATAGTCCCTTAGCTTTCGTCCACTTCTCTAACGCGCTTTTCTGCGGATGAAAACGACGTCATAGTTGGTATGGACGGTAGTGAAGGCCATTTTGTTTCCACGTTGGTTCCATGAGAAGTCGGTAATGGGATCGGCGGTGCGTGCTGTTAGCGGAGTCATGGGTCCTCCGATGATCGGTTTGCGCCACAAGCGGGTTCCTTCCGCGTCTAGAAAATCAATCGCTTGCCCATCTAATTCCCAGCGAGCGCCGACGTTGCTGGTGGGAATATCCCAAAGCTCCCTTTCGATATTGCCGTTAGAGAGTGAAAGAATCGCGTAACGAACGCGGCCATCGTAACTTTCGCGAATCATGGCCAAGGCGGTTTGTCCATCGGGTGAAATGGAGGGTTGCCACGCTTGTACTCGTGAGAACTTTTGGGGCGTTCCACCGCCCACCGGCAACTTCCACAAAGAAGGCACAACAGCCGGCCAAGCCGTGTAGGCTATCCATTTTCCATCGCGCGAAACGTCGGGTCCGCTGTCACGCGTCAATCCCGCGGTGAGTGGCTCACTGCGGCCGGTCTTAAGATCAAGCTGCCAGAGGTTACGCGCATTCCCCAGAGTGGCGCAATTGGATACGTACACTACCAACGAGGTATTGGGAACGTAAGCGGGTTCACGTTCGGCACAACCTTGCGCATGAGTGAGTTTCTCCGTTTGGCCTGACGGATGTAGACGCATCAGGTTTATGCTGTGCGGCAGGGCCGAGGAAAAAATCAGATTGTCATCTCCATCCCAACTGAAGCTATCGAAACTGCTGGAGTCGATGTCATCGGCTGGCACAAGTCTATGGGCTGAATCGAGAGAGCTTTTGTCCGCTATCCAGAACGAAGCCGTGCGCGTTTGCTGAATGGCCGATAGCAGATCTCCCTTGCGGGTTGTACTCAATTTATAAACATACGGCGGAGAAGGGAAAGTTCTGAACTCTCCGCTTGTGGAGGAGACGTCATAGAGTCCGGCTTGCTGGTTGGTTCGCCAATCGGCGATGCCCGCGAACGCGAGCACGTTGGTACCTGGAATCCACACGGTGGATTCCATACTGCGAATCGTAGGTTCGGCGGGGATCGAACTTTTGGGCGAACCCTCCGGACCGTAGAAAAATAGACTCCCGCGCAGTGATGAGTGCAACCCTCCGTTGAAGACGATGGCTGCTATCTGATCGCGCTTATCCGACCAAGCAATATCCAGAATCCGCGTTCCGACCTTCTTCACAATTTCGCGTTGAATGCCAATATCGTTTACATCCAACGCGATGATCTTGTTGGTGCCTACCTGATTGTCTTCCGACCATCGAACGAAAGCGAAGTGTTTGCTGTCGGGCGAAAAGGTGATGGGCCCGTCGATATCGTTAACCAGCGTTTTGGGAACACCGCCGCGGACGTCTACGTTGTATAGCCGCCCCCACTCGCTTTGATCGTGCAAAACGTAGTACAGCGACTTGCTGTCGGGCGCAAATGTGAGACCAAATGTCACCTCCGAATAGGGCGGCAATTGCCATTCGGTTTTTGCCGTCAAATCACGGAGGTGCAGAACGCCACGCGAGGNNGTAGCTGCCGTCGGGCGAAATCACCGCAAAGTCGACTTTGCCGTTGAAAGTTACTTGTTCTGCCGGACCGGGCTCAAACCACTCTGGCCCCAGCGCCCTCTCTTTTCCGTTGAATGCAAACCACCAGATGGCGAAGGCCGAGGCTAGCGCCACAAACGCTGCGACGCTCATAGCGATGGTGCCAACCTGCTTTGATTCGGCCAGCTGAACGAAGCGCTTCACAGAACTGATTCGCTGTTTCGAAATCCCCAGGTTTTGCAGATCGCGAAGCATTTCGCCGGCGGATTGGTAACGCTTGTTGCGATCTTTCGTGAGCGCATGCTCCAGAATCGGCATGACGCCGCGGGGGAGAGCATCGGCGTTCTATAGGAGCCACCGGCTTTTCCATGATGGCGACAAGAACGTGGCCTTCGGTTGAACCCATGAATGGGAACTTGCCTGCCAGCATCTCATAGAGCAAAACGCCCAAGCTCCAAAGATCACTACGCTGGTCGACTGTGTCACCGCGCGCCTGTTCGGGAGACATGTATTCAACGGTTCCAGCAATGCCCCCGGGCGTGCTCAGCGGACTATGGCGCTCACCTGCAGCTGCCGCGGCGGCCAAGCGTTCTTCGCTCCGTTTGGCGAGACCGAAATCGATCACTTTCACCAGCCCATCGGGCCGGATCATGATGTTGGTGGCCTTCAGATCTCGGTGAATCACCCCGGCTGAATGCGCGGCTACCAACGCCGACGCCACTTGGGTGGCTATCTCAACGGCCATCTTCGGAGTGATCAGTTTACGATCAATGGCATCGCCTACTGTTATGCCTTCGACGAACTCGCTGGCGATGAAGTGTTCGCCGCCGACTTCGCTGATTTCATGAATAGTAAGAATGTTGGGATGGTTCAGGCTGGATGTGGTGCGCGCCTCTTGATATAGCCTGTCGAGCATGGTTGGATCGGACAAAAGGCGGTCATCCAGGAACTTCAGGGCTACATGGCGGCCGAGCCGAGTATCGAGGCAAAGATAGACTTGGCCCATGCCGCCGAAACCGAGGCGTCGCAGAATCCGATAGGCCCCGAAATCCTTGCCCTCGCGCGTGTCGGTCGCCGGTTCAGTTTCGGCACGCGCAGCTTGGATCGTTCGGTCCCGCCGGCCTAAGCGGCGGAAAGTCTTCGTGATGTCTTCGCGCAGACTTGGCATTATTCGTGACTAGTCCCTTCTTCCACTACCCGAATACGACCGGGTCGTCCTACGATTGTAGAAGATATGAGCGTGTCGTGGTGAAAAATGCCCCGAATTTATGAACGCAAATGCAGACTGTTGTGAATGGCGTAAAGCGCCAGTTCCAAACGGTCGGAGACACCAAGTTTGTCAAAGACGTTGTGTAAGTGGTTCTTCACGGTTTGCTCCGTGATGAACATCTTTTCTGCAATTTCTTTGTTCTTGTAGCCTTGTGCGATCAGAATGATGATTTCGCGTTCACGCTGGCTGAGTTGGGCACGCTCGCGAGTGGTCTTACCATTGGAGGTGCCGTGGACGGGCGGAAAGTCGGTGGGCGAGGCGAATTGGCGAATCACGGCCGCTGTTGTGTTTGAGTCGAGCCAAATTTCGCCGGCATACACCTTCTGTATGCTTTTTTCGATCAAGGTGATGGAAGAATCCTTCGATAGGATGCCTGAACAGCCAAGTTTCATGGCTTCGACAAATTCCTCTTTATTTTCAGACGACGAAAACAGTATTACCTTTGATCGACCAGCGCGCGCCTGAATACTGCGCAAGACTGTAAGTCCGTCCACACGGGGCAGCTTGAGTTCCATCAAAACAATGTCGGGATCTAAGCTGACGGTTTTCTCAATGGCTTCCATACCATCTGAGGCTTCTCCGACCACCTGAAGCGTTGGCTGATGGCTTAGAACACTGCGTAGGCCTTCGAGCACGATGGGGTGTCCATCGGCAATTAACAAACGAATTGGTTGGGCTGATGACATCTCTAATTTATTCCTCGGCTCATCTCGCTTTGGTACTTTAGTCCTGTAGGGTCTAAAACCTCGATACTCAGCGTCGAAAAGACGCCTAATCGGATTATAGTTCGAAATGTAGGAAAGTAACCAGCAACTTTAGGCCCTATGATTGGTAAGCGCCTGTCTAAAGTACTATTCGGGTGTAGTATGGGAATTCTTCAACCTTTTAGTGGCTGCTGCGCTCAGTTCGTTACTGCGAAATAGCAATTTAGATAACACTTTGCTAACCAATTGCTGAATTTCAAGGCGACCGACCCCAAGACCACTAAAATAAATCTATGAGCAAACTGTCTATTAAGGACCTTGATCTCAACGGGAAAACCATCTTTATCCGAGTTGATTTCAATGTTCCGCTGTCGCCCGACGGCAAGGAGATCACCAGCGACAAGAGAATTCGCGCGTCTCTGCCAACCATTCAATATGCCCTAGAGAGGAATGCCGGCGTCGTCCTGGCCAGCCATTTGGGTCGCCCTAAAGGGAAGCCGCGCCCCGAAATGAGCCTGAAGCCGATCGCAACTCGCTTGCAAGAACTGCTAGGAAAGCCGGTTGTCATGGCCCCAGATTGCATCGGCGCTGAAACGCTTGCTTTGAGACCGAAACCCGGTCAAGTTCTGCTGCTGGAAAATCTTCGCTTTCACCCGGACGAAGAGGCAAACGATCCCGCTTTCTCAAAGCAGTTGGCCAGTGTTGCCGACATATACGTGAATGATGCATTCGGGTCGGCTCATCGCGCGCATGCCTCTACTGTAGGAATCGTAGCCTATCTCCCAGTGGCGGCGGCGGGCCTATTGATGGACAAAGAGATCGAGTGGCTCACGCGTGCGACTAAAACTCCGGAGCGCCCATGCGTTGCTCTTTTGGGCGGCGCGAAAGTGTCAGACAAGATTGAGGTCATCGCCAACCTTATTAAAGTGGTCGACAAGTTGCTGATTGGCGGCGCGATGGCCTACACCTTTATGCGTGCGCAGGGTAAAGCGACCGGCAAGTCGCTGGTGGAAGAAGACAAAATCGATCTCGCGAAGCAGTTGCTCATTACGGCAGGCGGCAAACTCCAACTGCCGGTTGACCACGTGCTCGTTCGTGAAATCAAGCCTGGCGCTGCCAATGAAGTGGCTACCGAAATCGGTGCTGATCAAATTGCCGTTGATATCGGGCCTAAAACTGTTGAGGAGTATTCCAAAATTATTGGCGGGGCGAAAACGATCATTTGGAACGGACCAATGGGCATTTTCGAAATGCCACCCTTTGATAAGGGAACCGTTGCGCTCGCCAAAGCGGTGGCAAGTTCGGGCGCCGTATCGGTGGTGGGCGGCGGTGATTCCGAAAAGGCTATTAAAACGGCCGGGGTTTCCGACAAGATCACCCACGTTTCAACAGGCGGCGGAGCTTCGCTGGAATTCCTCTCTGGCCTGGACTTGCCAGGTGTCACTGCATTGACTGACAAGAAGTGAACCGATCCGATGGTAAAGGCTGAGGCTTTGACGCCTGTGTTGAGAGATGGAGAAGCCGATCCGTTTGAGTTCGGCTTCCTCAACCGCCAAGGCTATCATCTGTTATGATTCAGGCGGCATGGGGCCATACTCAATCGGTGTAGATCTTGGCGGCACCAATTTGCGTGCTGCGGCAGTGAACGAAAAGGGCAAAGTGCTGGAGCGAGTTTCCGTTCCCGCCAACTATGACGCAGGCCCGCTGCAGGTCGTGAGCGAAATCGTATCGACCATCGGCAAAGTGCGTGATCGCATCCCCCATGGTGTCTTACGCGGCGTCGGCATTGGCGTCCCGGGCTTCATTGATATTCAAGCGGGCGTGGTGGTCGGTTCCTCGAATCTTCCCGGGTTCAACGACTTCCCCGTTCGCGACCACATCCAAAAGCAACTCGGTATCCCCATCATCCTGGAGAACGACGCCAACGCTGCGGCCTTGGGCGAAAAGTGGATCGGCGCGGGGCAAAACGTCAAAGATTTAATCCTGCTCACGCTGGGCACTGGCATTGGCGGCGGCGTCATAACCGATGGCAAAATTCTCCACGGCTCGCACGGCATGGCTGGTGAATTTGGTCACATGACGGTCTATCCGGATGGCAATCCTTGCGGGTGCGGTAACAACGGCTGCCTTGAGAAACATGCCTCCGCCACGGCGATTGCGGCCATGGGCCGTATGATGCACTTCGGTGTAGAAATCAACACGGCCGAAGACGTGTTCAATCTGGCCAAAGCGGGCAACGAACGGGCGCACTGGGTATTTCAATCTGTGGGGCGGGCTCTCGGTATCGCGCTTGCCAGCCTCATCAACGCTTTCAACTTTCCTCTTTATCTTTTAAGCGGCGGCCCGCTCCCTGCTTGGGACTACTTTGCTCCAAGCATGTTGGAGGAAGTGCGGAAACGGTCGTTTACGTTTGCGCGCACCGGTACTCGTATTGAAAAGGCAGTTCTTGGTGGCGATGCCGGCTTGCTGGGTGCGGCCTATTTGCCTCTGCAGGAAAACCTAGCGCGCGAAGCTGTCACTCATTAGGCAATCCGCTGCCGCAACCACGTGCGAGCGCGACTTATTGCGAATTTTCGCATTTCACGTCGTGAAAAATCACAAGTCGTGAGATCTCGGGAAGCTGCGGTCGATCACCGGGCCTTCAATTTCAATGATTTGCAAGCAGATACGATAGGTCCAAGGGTTGCACGTGCGGAGGAAGTGACGACTTCTATGATCATTGCCCCTCCGTTCACTGAAGAGGCCGCCAGGCGAAAAGTGCAACTCGCTGAAGACTCCTGGAACACCCGCGATCCTGAACGTGTTTGCCTGGCGTATTCAGTCGATTCCGAATGGCGGAATCGCGCCGATTTCTTGCGCGGACGTGAAGAGATCAAGGCATTCCTCCGTAGGAAATGGGCAAAGGAACTCGACTACCGGCTGAAGAAAACTCTATGGGCTTTCCGCGACAACCGCATCGCCGTAACGTTCGAGTACGAATGGCATGACCAAACCGGCCAGTGGTTCCGTTCCTACGGCAACGAGTTATGGGAGTTCGACGCCGCTGGCCTGATGAGTCGACGGATCGCGAGCATCAATGACGCGCCGATCGAGTTCTCAGACCGCCGCACTTTGTAAAACTAACGCGAACGAGACACCCATGTTCATTGCAGAAATTTGGCGATACCCCGTGAAGTCCATGGCTGGCGAAAGGGTTGTCGCTGCTGGGGTAACTCCCCTAGGAATTACCGGCGATCGGATCATCCAAGTTGTAAACGCTCGCGGACGCGTGGTTACCTCGCGTACGCATCCGCGTCTTGTGGGCCATCATGCCACGCTTGACAAGAACGGCATGCCGCTCATAGACAGTCGTCCATGGACCGACCCGTCTATTCTCGAAGATGTTCGCCGGATCGTTGGACCCGGTGCGCAACTCGTCCATGACGAAAGTGTCGACCGCTTCGACGTTCTACCACTTCTTGTTGCCACCGTTTCCGCGATTTCGGCAGCGCATGCTTAACATCTCGATACCAGTCCAGCGGGGCCGGGAAGCCTTAAGGAATCGCTTCCGCCCTGCTTGCCTCCAACTTCTTTTTATCGGCGAAGCGCCGCCGGCGTCAGGCAGATTTTTTTATCAAGCCGACTCAGGCCTCTATCGAGCGATGCGCGATACCTTTCATTTGATCGATCCCACAATCCTGGATGCTAACTTTCTCAGCGAATTCCGAGCGCGAGGCTGCTACTTGATCGATCTCTGCCCCGACCCGGTCGATCAGCTCGCCCCGAATTTGCGCCGCGCTGCCTGCGCCGCGAATGAAGGGATGCTCGCCCACACGATAAGCCAGCTTCAGCCGCGCGCCGTGGCGACTGTTGTTCGCTCCATCGAAGGGAACGTAGCACGGTCACTCAGCCTTGCGAACTGGCACGGACCCATCTTTCACCTGCCCTATCCGGGCAGATGGTGCCACCACAAAGCCGAATTTATCCGGGCACTCGAACCTCAACTGAAATCTCTTCATCGAACCGCCATCGTTCAGCCTTAAACCCCAACCCGCTAACATAATCCTTTTGGAGACGAAATGTATTGGCTTGGCCTAGACGTGGGCACCGGCGGTTCGCGCGCCCTTCTCGTAGACGCATCCGGCGTCGTCCGTTACTCGTTCACTGCGCCTCACCAGGAGATGCGCATGCTCAAGCCCCTTTGGGCGGAACAGTCTCCTGACGATTGGTGGCATGCCTCTCAACTGGCCATCCAAGGCGTCATACGTGAAGCAAGCACCGACGGCTCAAGCATCAAAGGCATCGGTCTTACGGGACAAATGCATGGCCTCGTTCTTCTTGATGACGACGACAAAGTCATTCGCCCGGCGCTCATCTGGTGTGACCAACGGAGCCAGCCCCAGGTTGATTTCATCGAAGCTAAGTTGGGGCGCGATGCCATCTTCAAGCACATTGCCAACCCGGTGCTTACTGGCTTCACTCTTCCCAAACTTCTTTGGGTGCGTGATCATGAACCGCAGAAATTTGAAGCGGTGCGCAAAATTCTTCTCCCGAAAGACTACCTGCGCTTTAAGCTCACCGGCGAATTCGCAACCGATGTTTCCGATGCCTCCGGTACGGCCATGTTCGACGTTGTGAATCGCCGTTGGTCCGCTGAGATGATGGACGGACTCAGTCTTGATCAACGCGATCTTCCGAAGGCTTTTGAGTCACACGAGATCACTGGAAAAGTCACACCCGCGGCTGCGGCCGCCACCGGCCTTGCCACCAACACGCCAGTGGTTGCAGGTGCGGGCGATCAAGCGGCCAGCGCGATTGGGAACGGCATTGTTGAAGCCGGCAAAGTGTCCTGCACCATTGGCACTTCCGGTGTTGTCTTCGCTTATCTCGCTAAACCCGCGTATGACACGGCCGGCCGAGTGCATACGTTCTGTCATGCGGTTCCCAACGCTTGGCATGTCATGGGTGTTACGCAGGGCGCGGGCCTAAGCCTGCAGTGGTTTCGCAATCGCTTTTTCCCCGACGTTGCGTACGACGATCTAACGGCCGATGCCACTCTCTCTCCCGCTGGCGCCCACGGTCTCTTCTGGCTTCCTTATCTCATGGGCGAACGTACGCCTCACCTTGATGCGAATGCGCGCGCCGCATGGGTTGGTCTCACAGCACGGCATCAACGCTCCGATCTTGTGCGAGCGCTTCTTGAAGGCGTCTGCTACAGCCAAAAGGACGGTCTCGAAATTATTAATTCTCTTGGCGCGAGGCCCTCGCAAGTGCGCCTGTCCGGCGGCGGCGCGAAGAGCCCCTTCTGGCATCAGCTCTTTGCTGATATTTTCGATCAGGATGTCGCCACTCTTGCCACGCAAGAAGGTTCCGCCTATGGCGCTGCGCTCCTTGCACTCGTAGGCACCGGCGAATTCGCAACTGCGGCCGAAGTCTGCCGTGTGGCGGTCAAGGAGATCGAAGTCAAGGAACCCAATGAGCAAGCGGTCGCCTTCTACGCCAAACGCTATCAAGTTTTCGGTTCGCTCTACCCCGCGCTGAAACAAGCCTTCCAAACAATTGGCGAACTGGATGCCTGAGGGAGAATACCGTTTTTGCGACGTATCGTTGCCGGTGCCGCTTGACCGCCTGTTCACTTACGAACTCCCGCTCACTCTGCGCCACCGAGTGCAGCCCGGTTGCCGAGTCGTAGCTCCTCTCGGTGCGCGCAAACTCACGGGCATCGTTCTCCGTGTGCATGACGAACCCACCGGTCAAAACCTGCGCGAGGTCTTAGCTCTCACCGATGAAGAGCCTGTTCTCGAACGCGAACTCATAGATCTCGCTCAATGGATCGCTGATTACTACTGCGCTCCTTTAGGCGAAGTGCTCAAAGGAATGCTGCCGCTGGGAGGCGAGAAGCGCCGCTCTACGCAATACTCACTCACAGAGGCGGGCCGCCAAGTGGCGCGTCAATTGGTGATTCGTCCGGAAAGCGATGCTGCCCTCCGCCTTCTTGCTCTACTCGAAGAACGCCCGCGCACCATTAACCAACTCACGGCCAAAATTCCTACGGCGCGCACTCTCCTCAAAGGCTTGATGCAACGCGCTTGGGTTGTCACCGAAGACAAAGAAGAAGATCGCGACCCCATGCGCGCCTCAGCCGAACGCCTGGAAGCCGAATTCGCCCGTCGCGCTGATGAATCCGTCAAACTCAAGAAAGGCGAGCGCGAACTTCTTGCTTTTCTCGAACTTCATCCCGGCCTGCACAATCTTGGCGAACTTGTTACCAAAGTAAAGAAGGCTTCCGAATCAGCCCGCTCTCTTGTCAAATTCGGGCTCATCAAACTCGAAGTGGCTGGTGTCCGCCCTCCTTCCGGCTACGAACGGCCGCGCCCGGAACTCAATGTGTTTCAGGAGTCCGCGTTTCAACACATTGAGCAGGCTCTCCAGAAAGCCGAATTCAAGACATTTCTCCTACAAGGTGTAACGGGTTCCGGCAAGACAGAGGTTTACTTGCGCAGCATCGAAGCCGCTCTCGCCCTTGGCAAAAACGCGCTTTTGCTGGTTCCTGAGATCGCGCTGACACCCGCCGTTGCTGGACAGTTCTTCCATCGATTCGGAAAGCAGGTCGCCATTCTGCATTCCGCTTTCGGTGATGCAGAACGAGCTGACCAGTGGCGTCGTATCCAACGCGGCCAAGCGCGCGTTGTCGTCGGGACTCGTTCCGGTATCTTTGCGCCCGTGCAAAATCTGGGCCTGGTCATCATCGACGAAGAGCACGACGGCAGCTATAAGCAACAGGAAACCCCGCGCTATCATGGCCGCGATGTGGCTCTTGTTCGCGCCCGCAACGCTAACGCCATAGCGATTCTCGGTTCGGCCACACCCGCTGTCGAAACTCGCTACAACGCCGATCAAGGCAAGTACGAAATGCTGCGGCTGCCCGAGCGCATTCTCCAGCGCCCCATGCCGCAGGTGCAAATCGTCGACATGCGCGTCGAATTTCTAGAAACCAAACGGCAGGCCACTTTCTCACGCAGTCTGATGAACGAAATCGCGCAACGTCTGGGAGCGGGCGAGCAAACCATGCTGCTCCTCAACCGCCGCGGTTTTTCCAGTTTCATGGTCTGCCGCAAATGTGGCGATCGAATGATGTGCGAAAACTGCTCCATCGTTCTTACCTATCACCGAAGCGAACGGCGCATGCTCTGCCACATGTGTGGCTTCGCTGCGAAGGTGCCAACGATCTGTCCTAAATGTTCAAGCGATCAAATCCAATTCCTGGGTACCGGGTCTGAACGTCTGGAAACCGAGCTGCACGAATACCTTCCGACTGCGCGGATCGCTCGACTCGACCGAGATAGTGCCGGAGCCAAAGGCGCCTTTGAAAACATCATCGGCGAATTCCGCGGTGGCAACGTCGATATTTTGGTTGGCACGCAAATGATTGCCAAAGGCCACGACATTCCAAACGTCACGCTTGTCGGGATCGTGCTTGCCGATATTGGACTCAGCATTCCCGATTTCCGCGCCGCCGAACGTACCTTTCAACTTCTTACACAAGCCGCCGGTCGCGCCGGTCGTGGCCATACTCCCGGACGCGTCGTGATTCAAACGCTAAACCCAGACCATTACGCCGTCAAATTTGCCGCCGATCAGGATTACGAAGGCTTCTATCAAAAAGAAATCGAATTTCGAAAATGGCTGCGCTATCCGCCATTCGCTGCGTTTGCCAACATTCTAGTGCGCGCCACGAAGCAAGAGGAGGCGCTGCGGATGTCGACAGAACTCGGCTATCTTCTCGACCCCCAACCCGAAGGCATCCGTGTCATGGGCCCCGCCGAGGCCCCTGTTTTGAAGGTGAAAAGCGAATTCCGCTATCAAATTCTTCTGAAAGCCGCGCGCCGCCCTGTGCTACGAGAAGTCTTAAATAAACTCCGCGCCTTCGCGGAAAAGGAAAAATGGAAGGCGACCGCGCTCATGATTGATGTTGACCCTATCAGCTTGATGTAAGACCGATGAACGGTGGTAGACTAAAACTGTTGCGGCGGCTGTAGCTCAGTTGGTAGTAGCGCCAGATTGTGGTTCTGGATGTCGTGGGTTCAAGCCCCACCAGCCGCCCCAAATTACGTATTTCCTTGTTCGCACCTTCCTAGTGTGAATAACCCTGCCGATTAGGCTATCCACTGGCTTCCATTCTTCACTTTACACTCGATATGGTCGTTTTACCGATCTGTTTTCTTACAACAAAAATGCTTCGCTCCACATTAGTCGTTTTAACATTCGGAATCCTCCTGACCGCGCAAACAGCCCCGATTCACAGAGATTGGGCGCAATATCCCGCCATCGTGCAAGCCGACACCAATCACTCCATATACGTCATCGGTGATCCGCACGCCGATCCCGGCCATCTAGCTGCCGTTCTGGTAGCCGCCAAAATCATCGCTGCCGTTCCCGCACAACCTTCTGCCGTCAGTTGGACCGCTGGCAAATCCGTGCTCGTGTTCACCGGCGATCTCATCGATAAAGGGACGAATTCCCTCGAGGTCATTGCCTTAGTACAAGCCTTACAAAAGGCTGCCGCCCAAGCGGGCGGTCGAGTCATCATCACCATGGGGAATCACGAGGCCGAATTCCTTGCCAATCCCACTGGCGAAAAGACAGCCGAGTTCCAACAGGAACTCTCTAAAGCGAATCTGAATCCCACCGACGTTGCAGCTTGTAAAGGCGATCTAGGCCTCTTCCTGTGCGATCTCCCTTTCGCCGTCCGCGTGAACGATTGGTTTTTATCCCACGGCGGCAATACTGCGGGACGGACTCTTAGTCAATTGGCAGCGGATCTCCAAGCCGGCGTCGACAAGGATGGATTCCAGACAGCGCAAGTCATCGGTGACGATTCGCTCTTAGAAGCCCGGCTCGGCGATACCCCCTGGTTTGAACCGAGCCGAGCAGATGCGCAAACTACGTTACTGGCCTATTGCAAGGCTCTCGGCGTAAATCACATCGTTCAAGGACATCAGCCCGGCAGCTTGCACTTCGCCGATGGAACAAAGCGTGGCAAGGGCGAAATGTTTCAACGATATGGCCTGATCTTCTTGGAAGACACTGGCATGAGTCAGGGAGTGGGAGATAGTGCCGGCGCGGCGTTACTCATCTCACCCAAAAACCAAACGGCTAACGCCATCTGTTCTAACGGCACGGCCACGGTGATTTGGGACAAGCAATCTCATCAGGCCCTAGGTAGCATTCCTCCCTGCGCTGCCCAATAGCACCCAAAGCTCCGCCATCATAATTCAGCGACCGGTTGTAAACCGATACGATCCAGATCCTACGCGATAGATCATGAATCCCGCCTCTGTGCGCACAAACGAAACGTCTCTTGCGTTTGGCAACTGAACTGAATCGCGAGTCTCCGCCGGTACCCAAACCATGGCTGCCGCATTCGGCGGCACCGTGATGTTCATCGAAAAGTTTCCATTCTCGCGGGTCCAACTGACCGCTACCGTTCCAATCACGCTTCGGTCATTTGCCTCCGCCGCACTCACGGTGCCCACCAAGGCCGGTCGAAATACGATCCGCTCCTCCCACGGCCGCGAAAGGTCAAAATCAAGTCCGGCCAGTCCCCGATAAAACCACTCCTCTGCATGGCCCAGCATGAAGTGATTTTGCGAGTCCAACGGATTCGCATCCCACGCCTCCGTTAACGATGTGGCACCCATCGCCAATTGGTACCCATAACTCGGAGAGTCCGTCCGCTCCAACATGTCATAAAGCACGTCCGACCGGCCACCTTCCATCAGTGCCGTTACCAGAAAGTGGAACCCGATGTCTCCCGCTGTCACATGATTCTGATGCTGCCGAATATCCTCCACCAATTTGTCCAAGACGATTTTGCGATCGGTTGCCGGAACCAGATTGAGCGCCAGCGGCATCGCATAATCCGTCTGACTCCCACGATCGTAAACATGAGTCGTGGGGTTGTAAAATCTTCCGTTGAATGTCCGTTTCACGCTGGCGGCCAAACGTTGAAACGCAATCGCATCTTCCGTTTTTCCTAACACCTGCGCGCACTTCTGCAGCGCGACTGCGTCGGCATAGTAAATCGCCGTGCCGGTCACTCCAAGGCTCGTCAGCTTAGACGATCCCGGCTCACCCGGACCTATGTCATACCAATCGCCCAAGCCATACGCCAAAACTCCTTGCTGCGCCTTACGTGTCAAATACCCGAGATAGCGACTCATCTCTTCATAGTGTTTCGTCAACTCCGCTGTTGACCCATACTGCTCATACGCAATCCAGGGATTGAGCACAATCGCGCTGCTCCACTCTGGTGAGTCATGAAACATGCCAGGAAATACGGCGAACTCAGGCGCAATCTCGGGCACGAATCCGTTGGCCGCTTCCGCATCGCGCAAGTCATCGGAGATCTTCTGGTAGAGTCGGGCCACATCATAGTTGCACATGATGGCTCTACCCAACAAGTGAGATTCTTCCAGCCAGCCCAACTTCTCGCGATGCGGGCAATCGGTCAGCACACTCTGCATGTTGCTCAGAATGGCGGCATTGATCAGCTGATGAATGCGGTTCAGTAACTCATCCGAACACTTGAACTCGCCGACCGTGGCCACGTCTGCGTGCAAGAAGGCTCCTCGAACATCCAAAAGCTCTGCCTCGCCGCTTACCTCCGCCTGGATATACCGGAAACCGTAGTAACTGAAGCGCGGATGCCACGTCTCACGTCCTTTACCACTCAGAACATACGAGAAAGACTGCGGTTCACCCGAACTGGTTTGGCGTACAAATCCCGCACTGTCCAGTAACTCTCCCGCCACAAGCTTCACTTTGGAACCGGGGGTGCCTCTGACTTCAATCTCCGGCCACCCCGCAAAATTCTGTCCGAGATCGTAGATAGAAACGCGAGGGAACGGATGAGTCACGCGCGCTGGCAAATAGACATGGCGCACCCTGATTGCCGGATTCTCCTCGCTCGTCAGCACTCCTCCCGGTCCAACCGTTTCGGTGGCATTGCCCCAACTCCTGTCACTAAAGTCCGGTTCACTCCACCCCACTTGCTCTAGGCGTGCATCGTAGTCCTCACCTCCGTACGTCGAAGAAAACGTGATCGGCCCATCGTGTACTTTCCACGAGGCATTGCTCCTCACGACACTGAATGAGCCATCGGTGAAAATCAGCCGGGCCTGAAAGATCAATTTCAGCTTTCCAAAACTGCCCGTGAACTTGCTGTATCGGTCGGGCGTGTCCTCCACCTTGTACATGCCGTTGCCGAGCATTATGCCAATCGCATTCCGTCCTTCCTTGAGAGTTGAGGATACATCGTAAGCGTTGTAAAAAACGGTTTTTCGATAGTTGGTCCACCCCGGTGTGAGCACTGCATCGCCAATCCTCTTTCCATTGATCTGCAGCTCATATTGCCCTAGCCCCGACACATACGCCATTGCCGATGCGATCGGTTTATCGACAGAAAACTCATAGCGAAAGATCGGCAGAGGCCTGTTGTTGGCGTCTTCTCCTCTAATCCACTTCGCCTTCCAATCGGTTGGCTCGAGCATTCCCATCGAAAACGAAGCGAGCGCAGCTAAGTGAGACGGCCGATCTTCCTGATCCCACACAGTCACGGCCCAATAGTATTTCTTAGTCGCGCGAAGCGCCAATCCGCCATAGCGGATCTGCATCGTCTCCGTCGAACTGACTTTGCCCGTATCCCACAGATCTGTTCGATCACTTGCCAATAACGAGACAGAGGAGGCAACCATGATTCGATAGGCAGTCTGCCGTAACCCACGGGCCGCCGGATCACTGGGCGCCAACACCCAACCAAAACGAGGTTGGCGTGACTGAATCGCGAGAGGGGTCTGCTGGTCTTCGCAACGAAGTTCCTGCGCTACTAGCGATCCTTCGCTACTCGCAACAGCAACACCTGATAACAACAGGAGGATCAGAGAAACACGGGGAATCTGTTTTATCACTCACTCCACATATACCGCTGACCACACCGTCTACCATTAAGTCATGCAATTTCGTCAACTGGGTGCGGCAGGACCGAAAGTGTCCGCACTGTCGCTGGCTGTATGGGCATGTCCGGCATGTACGGGCCGAGCGATGAAGCCGAAAGTCTCGCCACGATTCAGGCCGCGTTAGATTCAGGCATCAATGTGCTCGACACCGGTGACTTCTACGGGCAAGGCCACAATGAGATGCTTATCGGCCGCGCTCTCAAAGGAAAGCGTGATGCCGCTCTTCTTTCTGTAAAGTTCGGCGCTATGCGCGGGCCCGATGGCAGTTGGACCGGCTACGATGCCCGCCCTGCTGCAATGAAGAACTTTCTCGCGTACAGCCTGAAGCGCTTAGGTGTCGATTACATTGACATATACCGCCCCGCCCGTCTTGACCCGCGCGTGCCTATTGCAGAAACAGTCGGCGCCATGGCTGACATGGTTAAGGCTGGTTTCGTACGTTACATCGGTCTCTCTGAAGTGGGCACGGAGACAATTCAACGCGCCCATCATGTCCATCCCATCTGTGACCTACAGATTGAGTATGCCATCATCAGTCGCTCGCCGGAAGCAGAGATATTCCCTGTCTTAAGCGAACTCGGCATTGGCGTAACGGCCTATGGTGTGTTGTCGCGTGGCTTGCTGAGCGGTTCTACGCCCGCAACCACAGGCGACGGCCTTGGTCACTTCCCGCGCTTTATCGGAGACAATCTCGTCCGCAACCAGGAGTTGGTCAAGACCCTGACAGAGATTGCCGCCGCGAGAGGCATCACCGCAACTCAACTGGCCATCGCCTGGGCCTTGGCAAAAAGCAAATCCATTGTGCCCGTCATTGGCGCCAGAACTCGAGTCCAATTGACGGAATCTCTCGCTGCTCTTTCCGTTACCCTAAGCCCCGAAGATCTATCACAAATCGAAAACGCCATTCCCGCCGACGCGGTTGCCGGTACCCGCTACGCTGCGGAACAAATGAAAGTCCTCGACAGCGAGAAGCGCTAACGAACTCCTCTAGAACGATTTAGGACAATAGTTAGTATCAAATGGCGGTACCTCAACTTACTTTTCAGAAATCCACTAATTACGAAGACGCACTGGGTCGTGCCGCTGCTGAGTGCGGAGTAGATAAACAATACTGGGACATTTTCGGGCATAGTCACGAAGCGTCCCTTGACGCGCTCAAAACAATCCTGAGCGCTCTCGGCTGGGATATGTCCAGCATCGAAGCGATTGATTCCAAACGTGCCGAATTGTTCGCTGGTCTTTACACGGTTCTACTTCAGAAGACCATCGTGATCGGTGATTCCGATCGCTTTGTGCCACTCACTTTGCCGGCGCGTTCTGAATCTCGCGTGACCTACGAAATTGCCCTGGAGTCAGGGGAGAAAATTCCAGGTGAACTCGACGCTGCGCAATTGCCCCTTCTCCGCGAAGTTTATTTCGAAGATAAACGCTGGTGTACCTATCGATTGCCACTGGCCGCACGCCTGCCTTTGGGGTATCACTGTCTCTCCCTCAAACTGGAAGATTCGCCAGTCATTGTCTCCAACCTCATTCTCTGTCCCGATCAAGCCTACTTGCCCGATCGTCTAGCCAACGGTGGGAAGACCGCGGGTTTCAATGTTGCTCTTTATGGATTGCGTTCGAAACGGAATTGGGGCTGCGGTGATTTTACCGATCTACGCGCCCTTGTTGATTGGTCCATGCGCGAAGTTAGGTTCAGTTTCATTGGCCTGAATCCGCTGCACGCTCTCCACAATCGCACTCCCTATAACACCAGTCCGTATCTTCCGCTTTCGCTCTATTACAAGAACCTCATCTATCTCGATATCGAGAAGGTGCCCGAATTCGCCGCATCCTCCTCGGCGTCCGATCTTTTACAGTCGCCGAGCATTCAAAAACAAATCGAAAATCTTCGCGACGCGGAGTTTGTCGAATATCAAGAAATAGACTCGCTCAAAAAGCAGTTCCTCAAAATACTCCATCAGGAATTCCGCAATTTCTCCAAAGCCGATTCGCCCCGAGCGCACGCATTTGCTGAGTATTGCGAACACGAAGGCGACCTCCTCCAGAAGTTTGCGCTCTACTGCGCGCTCGACCAAATTCTTCACGAACAAGATGGCAACCGTTGGACTTGGCATGATTGGCCGGTTGAATACCAGAAGCCTGATTCTCCTGCGTCACTTGCCTTCGCCCAAGAGCACGCGGTCACCGTTGAATTCTATAAATACATTCAATTCGTGATTAATGAGCAACTCGCCGCCGCGCAGCAATACGCCAAGAACAGCGGCATGGAGATCGGTCTCTATCACGATCTCGCCGTCGCCACCGATAGTTGCGGTTCAGATCTGTGGGCTCACCGTGCGTTCTATGTCCAAGGTTGCCGCGTCGGGGCGCCGCCCGACGATTTTTCTCCCAAAGGGCAAGACTGGGGCTTCCCGCCTCCCAACGTGCTCGAACACCGCGCCACGGGTTACCACCTCTATCGTGAAAGCATCCGCAAGATTCTCACTCTCGGCGGCGCCCTTCGTATTGATCACGTGATGCGCCTCTTCCGCCTCTTCTGGATTCCCGCTCACATGGAAGCCGCTCAAGGGACGTATGTCCGCGATAACGCTCTCGATCTTATGCGCATCCTAGCTCTCGAAAGCGTACGTTGCAAGAACATCATCATCGGCGAAGATCTTGGGACCGTCACCGATGAAATTCGCGATATGCTTGCGCAGTTCCGGATTCTCAGTTACCGCCTCTTCTACTTCGAAAAATATCCGGACGGCACATTCAAGCACAGTGACGCTTATCCAGTGCAGGCTCTAGTTGCGTCCACCACACACGACCTGCCTACTCTGGCTGGCTTCTGGCTCAATCGAGACATCGAAGCCCGTAAAGCCGCCGGCCTCGCCGACGAAAACGGCTACCGCAGCCAACTCGCCGATCGCCAACGCGAGAAGCAAAAAATGCTCGACGCCCTTCACTATGCAAAGCTTTTGCCCGAGAGCTACGAACGCGACGCTGCAATGCTGCCCGAATTGAACGGCGATCTGCACAATGCGGTCATTGGTTTTCTCATGAACGTCCCGTCCATGGTTCTGCTAATCAACCAAGAGGATTTCACCAAGGAAACCGAGCAGCAGAATTTGCCCGGCAGCACCTCGCAATACCCCAACTGGCAGCGCAAAATGCGCTACTCCATTGAGGATCTCTACTTGCCCGAAGCGCAAGGCTATTCACGGATGTTCCGCCACCAACTCGCGCGCACCGGGCGAGACTAAGGCACAGCTATTTGTGCTTTATTTTCAATAGCATAGCTGTCACATAATTCGATTTTTCTTGACTCAATATAGCAATTTGCAATATTCTAATCGCAGATTGCTATATGACTGCCGGTGAAAAAATTCGCCATCTTCGCGTCATCGAAGGCCGCCTCCGCGGTCTAGATCGCGAAATGACTCAAAGCGAACTTGTCGCCGCCATCAAAAAGGAGATGAAAAAGTCCATCAGCCAGCCTTATCTTTCGCAACTTGAAAGCGGCCGCCGCAAACACCTCACGAACACAACGCGTTTGCTGCTCGCCAAGTTTTTCAAAGTACATCCCGGTCATTTGGTCGATGACCCGGAAGGTTTCCAAACCGAACTTATCACTGACCTGTCCGAGCGTGAGGACAAACTTGATCTGTGGCTCATTCAAGGAGCCGAACGGTTTCGGCGTGATCCACAACTAGCGCATGCTCTCGTAAAATTGGCGCGCCATGACAACACGCGTCACTGTTTATTGCTGCTCGCGCGGGTGATGGAAATGCCGGAATTGCTGATGCGTCTATCCGAAGCTTTACCGCCCCTCGGAGGAGGAACAAGCCTATGAATTGGTCTGAAGTCTATCTGATCTGTTTCGGAGTTGGTACGCTCTGGAGTGTCGTATCGGTGCTGTTAGGCGGCATGCACGGCGGCCACGGTGCTCACGGTCACGCGCACGTTGGTCATTCGCACCTGGGCCACGGCGGGCACAGTCACGGCGCGCACAGCCACGGGCATATCGGCTCATCCTCTTCGGGCTTCGCCGACTGGCTCGGCGTCCTGCTTACACCAGGAGCTATCGCCGTTTTTCTCGCGTGGTTCGGCGGCATAGGCTACATTCTCACGCGCCATTCAGCGCTGGGTCGCTGGCTCGATTTAACCGTCGCCATTTTGCTTGGCCTCCTCGGCGCCTTTCTGCTCGGCTCGTTCCTGCGCTGGCTGCAATCGCACGAAAAGCCCTTGGATGCCGCCGATACCGACGTCATGGGCATGATTGGGCGCGTGTCCAGCCCCATCCGTGCGTCGGGTGTTGGAGAAATGATTTTCGTACGTGATGGTTCACGCCGTGCCATTCCGGCGCGCAGTGAAGATGGCAATGAAATACCGCGGGACGAAGAAGTCGTCATCACCCGCTATGAAAAGGGAATTGCATTTGTACGAACCTGGGCGGCACTCACCCAGCCGGACGCCGATTCTGCGCGGCCGGGAAGCTCTGCCAAAGGAGACTGATTTTATGTTCTTGAATGAAGTGACCTATATTGTGGTCGCCATCGTTGTGGTGTTTTTGCTAATGATCACAACGGTAGCGAAACTATTTCGCAAAGCGGGTCCGCATGAGGCCATTATCGTGTATGGCTTTCGCGAACCCCGCATCATTATTGGCCGTGGCACCGTCATCGTGCCGATGATTGAAACTTATAAACAACTCTCGCTGCAACTCATGTCTTTTGACGTGGCGCCGCAGCAGGATC
>PMQB01000061.1 GCA_003169195.1 Bryobacterales bacterium | reverse complement strand
CGATATCGCAAAGAAATAACCCTCCCCGCGCAGGTTGCAAGCTCCCCCCAGGCCAAACGAAACAACGTACGCTTTAAGGGGGCCGCAGACGGCCCGCCTTCGAGTAGGAGTCGGATCGCAACCGCGCCGATGCAGCTACACATCCAACCCGACAATCCAGGTAGCAGCCTAGTTTCATGTGCTGTAAATGCCCCCTATAATTAATAGCTGTCGATTTTTTCCCAAAAGGGACATCCAGCGTGAAAAAAACTTCAAACATGCCGTGATTTGGAAAAAGGGACATCCACAGACAAAAAAATTCTTGGTTTCTTTTGAGGCCTCCCAGACGTCTAATCCAGACAAGACCTGCCGCATGGCCACTTCGGGGTTGGGAATCAACGGAACGGGAAACCAGGTTAAGGAGTGGTGGGCTGGCTGGTCACAGAAACGTTGGAAGAGAAAAAGACTCAGACATCATGCCACAACAATTGCTTCATCTTGTCGATGATGAGAAGCAACCAGTTCAGCGAGCGGTGAAGGATGCCGTCACGAACGCCTACCTCTATGTACGTGCGCGCAACAGCCACATCGATCACGCACTTCTAGCTAATATGGCGGAACATGTGGCGCTAGCAGTCTCCCGGCGCATAGCGGAAATCGACTCCATCCAACAATACGCTCTCGCCGCTATGATCGGAAAGGTCCACGAATGGTCTCGCCTACACCCGGTCGAGTTCCAGCTGCGCGCCGATCAACTCGAACAACAGGCGGGCGCCCAGGCAGACTCCTCTTTTCAGCGGATAGAAACAAAACTATTGCTGGATCAAATGAAAGCCGACCTCGCTGAAAGAGACCGCCATATCCTAATGCTCATTCAACAAGGCATCAGCGACAGCAAATCAATCGCCGCCGCCCTCGGAATAACAAACGACGCAGCCAAAAAAGCAATCCAGCGAACGAAACATAAAATGACCGTCATCCTTCAGCAACCCCGCGAGCCCAACTTGGCAAGTACCGTGAAAGTTCCGTGAGAAAGAAAAGATGAACCTCGTGAGCAACGATCCAATCATCAGACAGTTCTTTCTGGAAACAAATCCCAACCCATCCCGGCTGGGCTGCCCCGGAACACCTGTCTTACAGGCAATGGCGGCAGGAACACTTCCTGCCACCGACCCCGCGCGCTTACACCTCAGCGCTTGCTCTCCGTGCTTCGCAGAATTTCTGGCACTTCAAGAAGCCAAACAGACAATACCTAAACCTGCGGCCAAAGCGCGTCTCTGGATAGCTGCCGCGGCCGTGGCGGCCTGCGTCCTCTTCACGGTCTGGGCAACTCGCCACAACACACCACCTAGCCCCTTCACTACACGTGAACTCGCCGTACTCGACAGGACCGTGGACCTGTCCTATCAGGGACCCGTTAGAGGTAGAGCAAGTTCCCCCACCTCCCCTGATCCCGTCCTGTTGCCGGCGGCTCTCGTGAGACTGACAGTCATGCTGCCGGTGGCCAGTGACGGCGGTCAATATCAAATCGCTGTCACGAGGGACCAAGATGGGAACAANNTCGTACCTATATCCGATGCGAATCGGTTGATCAATCAACACCTCCGTTTGAAACAGAGTAAGCATGTTCATGCCGCGTCACTTCAAATATTTCCTGATCCCTCTGCTTTTTGTGTGCCTTGCGCTTCTGACTGTAGCGAACTGGCATCGATTGCTGAAACCTGCCCCCAACAGCCCCGAGAATCTACTCCAACGTGCGGACGAACTGGCTTGGTTCGGCAGATGGCGCGAGGCCTCTCCGCTTTTTGCCAAAGCGGAAGAGCGTTTCGCGGCTCGCGGCGACCAATCCCGCGCCCTCTACGCGAAGGTCAGTCAAATTCCACCTGTGATCGAAACGTCAAACCTTCCTCCTTTGATAGCCGAAATGAACCGGTTGTTGAGTTTGCCGACAGCGGCCCAGCCCGACACCCGCCTTCGAATCCTGACCGTCAAAGGAATGGCTGAATATTATTACGACGCCACCATAGCGAAAGAAACCTGGCGATCCGTCGAAGCATTAGCTACTCAGCTACATCAGTACCGCTTGGCCTCCCGAGCGAGCGGCGAACAGGGCATACTTGCTTTTTTACTCGGCAACATCGACGAGGCCAAGCAACGCGTAACGAAGGCCTACGTCATCGCGAAATATCTTGGCGATCCAGCCGCTCGCATCCGTTACGCCTCCGTTTTTGGCAGTGGATTAGTAGAACTCCGACGTTATGATGAGTCGCTCTACTGGCTTGACGACGCGCTTGGCGCTGCCAAGCAGGAGCCCCGAGTTGGTCCGCCGATCACGGCTTACCTTTACAAGATTGACGCTCTCAGTGGCTTGCGTCGATACAAGGATGCCCACAAGCTCGCAGATGAAGCCAAACACTACATCGATCCACTCAGCCCTTCCGTCGCGGAATATTCATTGCTTACGACACGGGGGTTGATGTTCCAAAGACAGGGCGATGTAAACGCAACTATCCGTGAATATACTCAAGCCGCGCAAGTCGCTAAGCAATTGACATACTGGCGGGGGGTTACATCAGTCCAAGGAAAGCTCGCGAAGGCTTTCGAGCAGTCCGGTGATCTCCCCAAAGCGTTGCTAGCGATCGACGACGCATTGCAAGCCAACAAAGCAATACCCGGCGAATTGTATTATTTGCCGAACAACCTCGCTATCAAAGCTGAGATCGAAGCCAAGCTTGGTCGAAGACAGCAAGCCGAAGACACTTACCTAAAGGGTGCGGACATCATCGATGCGCTGCTCATGACCGTTCCTACCCGAACACTGGAGCGCCAGATCCTCTCAGACCTAGACGAACTGTATTCCGGATATTTCGCGCTGAAATGCGAGAGCAACCAGCTCGCCGCAGCATTCGGAGTTATGGAAAAAGTCCGCGGCCGAATTGAGGCGCAAAGGCTGCAACATCACGCCGTAATAATCCCCCACGCGCCGACGCGCGCGGAAAGACAGTTGGAGGCACTGAAAGTGGCGTTGCTCGACACTGACGACCAGAAAAAACGTGAAAGCATCTTAAAAACGTTCTATCAGGTAGATGAGTTAGAGGTTCAACAAGATAGCTCGCGACGTTTAGGTGCATTCTCAGTAACACAGCCTCTGTCTCTTGAGCGCGTTCAGCAAGAACTCAGGCCGGGTGAACTGTTAATCGAATACGTATTGCGGAAGTCTGC
>PMQB01000373.1 GCA_003169195.1 Bryobacterales bacterium | reverse complement strand
GAAAGATTCTGAAATGAAAAAGCGTGTAGTTGAAATAGCCACGAACTCCACTTGAAATAACGGAGCCGTACCACCAATCGAGTTCATCAAAAGGCAAACCGCCGGGAGGCAACAAGGGATGGGGAAAAATACTCCCGATCGAGACATGAATTGCGTCAACACCCGCTTCTTCTGCCCACTTCGCCACCTGGATGCCATCGTCCAGCGTGTTGCCCTTTTTCTCCCAAGGGTAAAGCGCATCACCAAAATCGAGGGCGTTCAGCTTGGCCTGCAGATGGTAGTCGGTGCCAACTTCTTTGCGGATGGCCTGAATAATCTCTAATAGGAAAGCGGCACGGTTACGCAAGGCTCCGCCGTACTCGTCTTTGCGATCATTGATCGCGGAACTCAGGAACTGCGTGATGAGATAGCCATGTGAAGCGTGTAACTCAACGCCATCTAATCCTGCTTCCCTGGCTCGCCGCGCCCCATCGGCAAAGTGCCGGATCGTTTCTTTGATTTGCTGCAAAGACATGGCTTCACAAAGCAGACCATGGAAGGTATCCATGCGGCTGGTGGATGACATCCCTTTTAGTCGGAAGTTCTCTACTCCGGGATTGTCCCGCTGTCTTCCGCTATGGCTCAACTGGAGAATGTATTTACAGTCATGCCGGTGAACGGCTTCTCCCACGGCTCGCCAAAACGGGATCTTATCGTCGTCATCAATCATGGCGTAGTTGGGCAAGATACGGCCGCGCAAGTGAACTGGAACATAAGACGAAATGATTGCGCCCACGCCGCCTTGCGCAAACGATTCCTCCCAATTGATCCGAGCCTGTGTCCCCGAACCATCGTAGTTGTCAAACCGACCCGAGACGTTGGAGCGAAATAGCCGATTCTTGACTGTGAGGTTACGGAATTTCAGCGGTTCGAAAATCACTTCGTTGTTCATGTTCACTCCACGTTTGCTCAGATATAGTGTCATATCACCCGTATTCGTTTCAAGTGCCCATAATTCGGGCTAAGTGAAACGAAAACAGGTCTTCCGGCACTACTCATGTTGATATCGCGAGGAGGCGGGCATGAGATTAATTCCTGGAATCGTTCTGAGTGTATTGCTTCTGTTTGTGGGACAGCCTTTAAGATCGAATATTTTTGGCGATATTGCGAATACTGTTCACCGGCAGCAAGAGTCCTTCAGCATGGGTATTGGTCGTGCGGTAGGCGTAAAGCTCGGCGGCACCTTAGAGACAGCCACTGCGCCCGCGCTCGACAATGCGGCGAGTAAGTTCAGTGAGGTGGTGAAAAGCGCCGCCGGCAACCTCGATGAGTCGCTTCAAAAAGAAAACGACAGTATTGACACAATCGCGCGCCGGGATGTGGGACTCGTTGATACCTTGACACAAACCAGACTGAATCAAGTGGATCAATTGGCAGATGCCCGGCTGCAGCAGATTCAGACCGGCGCAAGCATGCTTCTTGATCGCGAAGCTAGCATCGTAGACAGTGCTTTGAAGCATGAAAATACCATCGCGAATAGTGCCCTAGATCGAATCCAGGCGATCTCCGGCCAGACTCTAAGCCGTCTCCAGGAGATCGAGGGTGACGCTTTCGACCGCGTAGACAGTGCTCTACAAGATCAGGTGCCCGTAGCTGCCAGCCAGGTAGCTCATGAATTTGTTGTTGCCGCTGTGGTGATTGCGTTGATAGTGGCTCTATTTGGGTTTGCTGGAATCAGCCTGTGGAAAAACCTGCAGCAAGCAAAGAGTGATACCTCGTCCATCTGGCGAACTCTGAAAAACGGAATCCGGAGTTTCTTGCATTCGCTCCCTCAAGAAATTGCGGTGGTTGTGCTGCCAACGCTGCTTGTAGCTGCCATCATCCTTGCCGGTTATGAAGGGTATCTGCGCACCACGCAAGCCATGCGAGTGTCACGTTTGGAGAGGGCGGCGAGTTTGTTGGAGGCGTCAGGTGAGTATAAATTAGCTGCGCAACTCCGCAGACGAGTGATGGACGTGAATGGCGATAGCGATAGCGCCCGCAAAGAATTTGACTATCAAGCCGACACATGGTTGTCGGATTTTACGCAGCAGTCTTCAGTTAATGCGAATGATCTGATCAAGCGATTGACTCTGCTCCAAAGCAATAGTTTTTCTTCCGATCAGGCCGACCTGCAAGCCGCTTCTCTCTATCTCCGATCCGAGATCTATGGGGATTTCGACACGGCAGCCGCTAAACACTTTGACGAAAGATTTCTGAAAGATCAGCATTCTCAGCCTGTCCCCTACCTAGGCAAGCTTGTTTTGATGACGCAGATTAAAGCTGAACTTGATCAACAGGCCTCACCCAAGCAGCGCGTGGCATCCGCTCTAATCTTAAGCCAGACCCTGCGCCAGCTTTATCCCAACTATGCCAATGGCCACATTCTGGCCGCGACTCTGCTGGGTATGCAGGCAGATACGCTTGCGAATGCGGAGAGCCGCGATCCGGGTCAAGAATCGGCACTGCGCAAAGAGATTGGTGCGGAAGTATCGCGTGCTTCGGTTCTCGACCCCGATTTGTCGCGCATCGTTCGGCTCAGTCAGTCTACGCTTCCGGCCGATCTGCTTAAAGACCTCGATGAAAATCCACATAAAGCCGGTTTGACCGTGAGTCTTGAGAGGTATGCCAGCATTGATCTTGATCCGCTGGCTCGCTCCATCCTTGTGTCGGATGTGCTCACCCACCAAGCTGTGGATCGGGCCATCCTCCGAGCAATTCGCAGCGGCGTAGGCGAAAGAAGAATCGCTCATACTTTGGCGTCACTTGCGGCAACTGTAGGAAATCCTCAGCAACGCGCGAGCGTGATGATTTCCGCCGCGCAACAGTTTCTTGCCCTCGACAATTATCTCCCGGCTGAGCTCTGGGCTGAATCCGCGCAACAAACTTTAGCAGCCGCAAAAGACGCAGACCCGGCCTTACGACAAAAAATCGATGCGCTTCGTGAAACCCTGATGCATTCCAAAATTTCACCGGACTTGGCCGCGGTGATTTAAGGAAGCTTTAAAAATGATCGAGTAACTCGCGGATTCTCTCCACCTTCAAAAGCCGAGGGTGATTGTCCGGAACCTCCGCATGCTCTAAACTCCATGTTCGAGCATGCGGCACAAACACCGCGTTTAAACCGGCGGCCAGCGCAGGGTTGATATCCGATTTAGGCGAATTCCCAATCATCCAGGTGCGCTCATGCTGGAAGCCGCGCTGGTTCGCTAGGTCCTCATACGCCGCCCGGTTTTTCTCTTTCACAATGGCCGCATGCTCAAAGTAACTTCCTAGTCCTGAGCGGTCAATCTTCAGTCGCTGTTCTTCCTGATCGCCCTTGGTGAAGATGGTCAGATTGTGCCGTTCCGACAGCTCCGCCACCGTTTCTTCCACGCCTTCAATCAACTCGATGGGTTTTTCCAGAATCTGATGCGCGAATTCCTGTACTGCCTTCAAATCGTCTTCAGCTATGTGACGCTCTGCTAGATGCCGATAGCATTCTGCAAGATTGCGTGCGTAGTTCTTTGATCCATAGCCATGAATTTTGGCATTAGTCATTTCGATTTCGTCGAGAACACCGCGCACTTCCGCTGCCGACATGGATGAGTGCGACAGGTACTCGTAGAAGCGATCAAAAGCTTCCTCAAAATAGATGTTGTTTTCCCACAGCGTATCGTCTGCGTCGAAAATAAGGAACTGCCGTGATTTCGACATGCTCAATGTGAGGCCTTGGCGTGCCCATTCAGCGGGCCAACGCGTTTTGCTAGAGCGGTGCGCTCACGCTTGGCCACATATTCGGGAATAACGCGCACCAGAAACTCCAAACGTTCCACCTCCGAACGCAAAGATAGTACCGTTTGCCGCTTATCAAAGTCATCAATGTAACGAGCTAACTGAAAACTGATCCGCGTGTTTTCCCACGCCGGCTCGATCACGCTGCGCGATTCGTTCTCGTCCGTGGCCAAGTCTTTGTAGGCGGCTGTAGCCCGCTGGCGCAGATCAATGGGCACCTCGCGGGCGTCATCGTCATTGAAAAATTCTACTTCGGCGCGTAAGAACGCTTTTTCCTGGTCAAGCGAAGAAATCTGAAAACGCCGCTGCCCGATCGCCAGCAGATCAAGCCGGCCATCGTCATAACGCCGCATCACTCGCTCTACGGTTGCGGTGCAGCCGATATTCACAATGCCATCATCTTTGGCGAAAACAACGCCAAACTCTCCTTTCGCCGCAATGATTTCACTCATCATTTCCTTGTACCGCTCTTCGAAAATATGCAGCGGCAATGGCATAGACGGCAGTAGAACCACAGATAAGGGAAAGAGGGGAATAAGCTCCATTGCCATAGCTTCATTATGCTTGGTTGCTTTCGAAGAATCCGCGGCGCACGAGTTTGTTGCAAGAACAGCGGAGCCTCGGCGATATACTGGTCCCAAACGAATCGGAATTTCGCGACGTTGCTCATGATTCTGAAGCTCAAACGCACGCCTGGCCTTTACCTTGTTGGCTTCATGGCCAGTGGGAAGACGACTATTGGGCGCGCTTTGGCCGATCATATCGGCTGGCCCTTTGTGGATATGGACGCGGAGATCGAAAGCCGCGAAGGACGGGCTATCTCGCAAATCTTTTTGGAACAGGGTGAAGCTGGTTTTCGAGAAATTGAGAGCCGAGTTTTGCGGAAACATGTGAGCAGCATTGAGACCGGTCAGCCTTGCGTTCTCGCCCTGGGCGGCGGTGCTTTTGTGCAACCGGCCAATCGTGAACTGCTTTCGAACAATGGCGTCACGTTGTGGCTCGATTGCCCACTAGATGTTATTCAACGTCGATTGAATGGTGACACGTCGCGGCCTCTAGCGAATCAGGCAAATGGCCTAGGGCGATTGTATGAAGATCGACGCCCGTCGTATTCGCGCGCGGACTACCGCGTCGCCGTGGATACCGAGGATGTCTCGGAGTTGATCCACCGCATTTTGAAGTTACCGCTGTTTGGGGAGTAATGCTTATCGGTAGGGTGCAAACAGTTCGGTTGTGAAATACCGCTCCATCCGATCCGGGAAAACTGTTACCACTATGCTCTGCGGTCCGAGTTTCCTGGCTATCTCAACAGCGGCACAGAAGTTCAGACCGGAGCTAGGCCCGACCGGAAACCCGAGCCTTCCCAATTCGCGCGAAACGGCAAGCGCATCATGATCTTCCACCTCAATCGTCTCCAGGCGTGGGAGGCGCCCTGCTCGAAAGATGGTGGAAATGCTATCCACTACACCCGGAATCTTGCCGCTGAAGCTACAGCACTCAATCTCTCCCTGGAACGTTATCGGTTTTGCCAGAACGGCTAGCGGGGCGCAGCCTGCGTCGGCCAAGCCTTCAGAGAGACCCACCAGCGTGCCGCCCGTTCCCACCCCACTCACAACTGCGTCTACGTTTCTTGCTTGCAGCTGCTCTAGAATTTCACGCGCGGTGCCTGTGCGGTGAGCCAATGCGTTGTCCTCATTGCCAAACTGTTTCGGCAAGAAAGCCTTCGTTTCTTTAGATAGGCGTTCCGTCTCCTGAATCGCGGCGGCAATTCCTCCCAGGGTCGGAGTGAGTCGAATCTGGCCACCGAATGCTTTGATCATAAGCGTGCGCTCGTTTGAGACACCCTCCGGCATGACGGCGATAAAACGAACGCCCAACTGCGCGCTTACCAGAGCCATAGCTATGCTGGTTGAGCCACTAGATGCTTCTATGACGGTTGTCTCTTTATCGAGATGCCCTTCGCGCCAGGCTTTTTCAAGAATAAATCGGGCGATGCGATCTTTAGTGGAACCGCTGGGATTCAGGAATTCCAACTTGACCCAGATGATAGGCTCGCCGCTACGGAGTTGGACAGGCACCAAGGGCGTCGTAGAGGGACGATAAGGAATGGTTAGGGACATGCGCTGTTTCACTCTGTAGTGTGACACTGAAAGGAAATTCTCATGATCGAACCGCATACTCTTCGCGAGGACGCCGTGGCCATCTTTCGGGCTGCTCTGGCGGCAGCAAACGCTCGTGACGCAGTGAAGCGCCATCTTCAGCGGAGCGAGGTTCAGATCCGCCTGGAAAATACGCGCTTTACTCTCACCCGGATGAACCGCGTATTTGTAGTTGCGGTGGGTAAAGCTGCCCCTCAGATGGCGGAAGTGATTGAGCAACGAATTGGCGATTATTTTACGTCCGGATTAGTTGTTACTAAGCACGGTCATGCAGCCTCTTACTCCGGCAAATGCAAAGTCATTGAAGCGAGTCATCCTGTGCCAGGTGAAGATAGTCTACGAGCCGGGCAAGCCGTGGTTTCTTTGCTGGATGACCTAACTGCGAAAGATTTTCTAGTGGTGGCGGTATCGGGGGGTGCTTCATCTTTGTTGTGCGCACCGGTGGAAGGCGTGAGTCTGGCCGATAAACAGCAAACGACTGCCTTATTGCTGCGAGCAGGCGCCGATATTTACGAACTCAACGCAGTTCGCAAACATCTTTCTCTGTTGAAGGGCGGCAATCTGGCGGCGCTTGCCTACCCCTGTCCCATATTAAGTCTGCTCCTCTCAGATGTTGTGGGAGATCCACTCGACGTCATTGGGTCGGGCCTGACAGCGCCGGATCAATCTACCTTTGCCGAGGCAATCCGTGTGCTGAGCAATCGCTTCGTTTGGGAAACCGTGCCTGCAACAGTGAGGGACCACCTCGAACGCGGCGCTCGAGGAGAAGTGAATGAAACTCCCAAACCGGGAGACACTCTGTTCGCCAATGTGACAAACGCAATTGTGGGAAATAGCAGGCAAGCGCTTGAAGCTGCTGCAGAAGAAGCGAAGCGCCGCGGCTATCGCCCCTTGATTCTTTCGAGCCGAATTCAAGGTGAAGCGCGTGAGGCCGCTCGTTTTCATGCCGAAATTCTTTGGGAGACGATTACCTCTGGCCATCCCGTTCGTCCGCCCGCTTGTCTGTTGTCTGGGGGAGAAACGACAGTTAACGTTCGTGGCAATGGAAAGGG
This sequence comes from Bryobacterales bacterium, assembly GCA_003169195.1. Taxonomy (GTDB): domain Bacteria; phylum Acidobacteriota; class Terriglobia; order Bryobacterales; family Bryobacteraceae; genus Bog-105. The sequence goes on along the minus strand of PMQB01000373.1, from coordinate 6,351 downwards.
AGGTAGAAACCAGGAGTTCGCCTTGGCAACCGCCGTTGCGCTGGCGGGCGCACCGAATATCATGTGTCTTTCAGCAGGCACTGATGGTACAGACGGCCCCACAGATGCCGCCGGCGCTTTGGTGAACGGTGAAACCATCGCACGCGCTCGGAAACTTGGACTCAGTGCGGAGCAAGCGTTGGTGCAGAACGATTCTTATCCATTCTTCGATGCCTTGGGCGATCTACTCAAGACCGGTCCCACCGGCACCAATGTTATGGATGTGAATATCATGCTCGTTGGATAATCGTTCGAGCGGACTAAATGCTGGAAAATATCAATCTAGAGAAAAGGCTATCTCGCGACGAGTATAAGCGCATGCTTCCGTCTTTGCAGATGCGCTTATACGAATTAGAGAAGGCCTGCTGGGATCAAGGCGTGCCGAGTGTGATCGTGTTTGAAGGTTGGGATGGTTCCGGCAAGGGCACCGCCATTTCGGCCTTGAGCCAGCGTCTCGACCCGCGCGGTTTCCGCCTCTATTCCACACAAGCGCCGCGCACCTTTGAGCAACAGCATCCTTGGTTGTGGCGCTTTTGGTTGAAAGTGCCCAGCCGCGGCGAAATGCTGATTTTTGACCACAGTTGGTACGGACGAATGCTGGATGAGCGAATTGACTTGAAGCTTTCCGAAGGGGAATGGCGTCGCGCCGGACGCGACATTCTGGATTTCGAGCGCATGCTCGCTGACGATGGAGCTAGCATTCTGAAATTCTTTTTTCACATCAGCAAGAAGGAACAGAAAAAACGTTTCAAGGCGATGGAAGCCGATCCGTTAGAATCCTGGCGCCTGCGGAAGGAAGACTGGGAACACCACAAAAAATATAACGAATACGTAGACGCGATTGAAGAAATGTTTGAACTGACTGATACTGATTTCGCCCCGTGGGTGATTGTGGAGGCGACTTCCACTCCGTTTGCCTGCCGCAAAGTGTTCGAAACGGTGATTGCGTCTCTGGAGCGACGTTTGGGCGCGAGTGCTCCGCCGCAATTAGATGAGGGCGCGAATGACGCAGACTTGCGCGAGGTGATGGAATCTTTGGAAGGACAAGATGCTCGAGACGCTCGATCTAAATCGCAAGCTTGACCGCGAAGAGTACATTCGGCAATTGGCTCGTCGGCAAATCCAATTGCGCGAGTTGGGGTTTCAGGTCTATCAGCAGAAGCGTCCTGTGGTGTTGGTGTTTGAAGGTTGGGATGCGGCAGGCAAAGGCGGCGTCATCAAGCGGATCACTGAAAAGCTCGACCCAAGGGGCTTTGTTGTGTATCCTATCAGCGCGCCGCATGGTGAAGACAAGACGAGGCACTATCTTTATCGGTTCTGGCGAAGGTTGCCCGAGCGTGGCACCATCGCCATCTTTGATCGGTCGTGGTATGGACGCGTTTTGGTTGAACGCGTCGAAGGCTTCGCTGCGGAGAAGGAATGGAAACGCGCGTTCAAGGAGATCAACGCGTTTGAACGGCAGCTGCAGGATTTCGAAACAATTGTGGTGAAGTTCTGGCTGCATATCTCGCGAGAAGAACAGCTCCGGCGCTTTGAAGAAAGGCAGCAAATCGGCTACAAGGCGTGGAAGTTGACTGACGAGGACTGGCGCAACCGCGAAAAGTGGGGCGCTTACGAGGATGCAGCAGAAGAGATGCTCGTAAAAACTAGCACGACGCTTGCGCCGTGGACACTAGTGGAAGCCAATGACAAGTATTGGGCACGTGTGAAGGTGCTGTCTCGTTTGGTGGAAGTTCTGGCCAAGGAACTGAACCACCGTCCGGCCGATCCGTTGAAAAAGGCTAAGAATAAAAGCTGAGAGAGTTGTCTCCCTGCTTCAGTACGCGAGTTTTTTGGAGCCTGCCGTACTGGTCTGCTAGTGTGACACGCGACGCATGTTGTGCCACTACCAGTTCGCATGGCGTATTGGCCAGGGCGTTTATGGAGTCTGTATATTCCGCTTCAAGATCATAAGGCGGATCAATGAACGCGATATCGGAGGGAAAATTGGCGATCAAACTACTTGCTTGTCCGCGCACAACGCTGACGGCTTGTTTGCCAATGCTTAGTGATTCGAGGTTTTCCCTGATCACTTCCACTGCAGCGTGCTTGCGTTCGATCAGGATGACACGCTTGGCGCCTCGGCTTAGCGCTTCAATGCCAACTGCACCGCTGCCGGCGTACGCATCTAGAAAAATCGTTCCGGCAATGCGCGGAGCTAACACATTGAAGAGTGTCTCGCGCAGGCGGTCTGGCGTTGGGCGCACATCTAAACCTGGCACGGTTTTTAGTCTTCGACTGCGATACTGTCCGGCAATGATTCTCATTCGCTAACCCACCTGGACCAGTCCGTATCGGCGCTGCCAGTTCTCTTGAATATAGGTCACTACGGCTCGCAGTTCGTCCCCCGGCTTCTCTTCTATGAGGCGTTGCGCTTCGGCGCGCGCTTGTTCGAGTATTTCTGTGTCGCGCAGAAGGTTCGCGAATCTTAGCCCGGGTACACCCGATTGCCGTGTGCCAAAGAATTCGCCCGGGCCGCGTAAGCGCATGTCCATTTCGGCAATGTAAAAGCCGTCGTTCGATTCCACTAGTGTGCGGATTCGTTCCCGGGCGACATCTCCCAATTTGCTGGTCACCAGAACGCAATAACTCTGTTGTGCGCCGCGGCCCACACGTCCGCGCAACTGATGAATTTGCGCTAGGCCGAAGCGTTCGGCTTGTTCGATCACCATGACCGACGCATTTGGGACGTCTACGCCAACTTCAATGACTGTAGTAGCAACGAGAATTTTGACCTCTCCGCTTTGAAATTCGCGCATCATGGCTTCTTTGGCCCCGGCGCTCAATCTGCCGTGCAGCAGGCCGACGCGCACTTTCGGAAAGACTTTTTCAGAGAGATGCAGGAACATTTTCTCGGCGGCTTTGATATCGGCGGAAGTTTCGGTTTCTTCCACAATGGGATAGACGACGTAGGCTTGGCGTCCGGCGGCGATTTCTTGGCCGACGAAACTATATACGCCTTCCACCATGGAATCGGGCACGTGCTTTGTGCGAATCGGCTTGCGTCCTGGTGGCATTTCATCGATTACGGAAATATCCAAATCGCCATAAACGGTGAGTGCGAGGGTTCGAGGAATGGGGGTGGCGGACATGACCAAAACGTCCGGCTGGTTGCCTTTCTTCATCAGGTCGAGACGCTGAGATACGCCGAACCGGTGTTGTTCGTCAATAATGGCGAGCCCGAGCTTGCTGAAGGAAACGTCGTCTTGGATGATGGCGTGCGTACCGACAACCATGTGAACGAATCCTTCAGTAACGAGTTTTTTCACCTGTTGCTTTTCGCGCGGACCGGACGATCCCACAAGAAAGCCCACAACATAGTCCAGTTTTTCCAGCAAACGTTTGAAATAGGTGTAGTGCTGAGCTGCAAGAATTTCGGTGGGTGCGAGTACAGCGACTTGAAAACCATTTTCAATCGCGAGTACCGCGGCTTGTGCAGCAACAATCGTCTTGCCACTGCCGACATCACCTTGTAACAAGCGGTTCATCGGGTGGGGACGCTTCATGTCATCCACAATTTCCTGAACTACCCGACGCTGTGCTCCTGTTGGCTTGAAGGGCAGCATCTGTTTGATTTGCTCGCGCGCGCGCTCGGTGACGGCGAACGAGATGCCTTCGGCTAACCGTGCTTTGTTTTTTTTCAACGCCAAGCCGCACTCGAGCCAGAAGAATTCGTCGAAGATCAGCCGTGTTTGGGCAGGAGTGCGGAATTCGTTCAGAAGCCGAATGTCGGTGCCAGGGGAAGGACAGTGTGTTTCGGCTATTGCTTCAGCAAGACTGGGAAGCTCAATGCGCATCCGAACGCTGGCAGGCAATGGGTCTTCGGGCAAGTCGATCTCTTTGAGTATCCGATCAAGCAAAGTTCGGAAAATTCGCGTGGATACTTTGGCGGCGGCTTCGTAGACGGCCACGATCCGGCCGGAGTGTAGCGTTTCGTCGGCATCGTCGCCGCCGGACAGAATTTCCACCTCGGGCTGGATCATCAGACGATGGCCGCTGGTTTTGTCTAATTCAACCTTGCCGAATAGAGCGACGCGGGTGTCGGGAAGTAGCGAATCGGCATAACGTTCTCCGTGGAACCAGCGCGCGAGCAGGGTGCCAGTGCCTTCGTCTTTGAAGATGACTTCGAAGAGACCTACCGCACGGCGTCGAAAGCCAGACATCTTAGCGGAAGCCACGCGCGCCAGAACAGCGGCCTTTTCCCCGGGTGCGAGTTGCGCGATCGGCTTTACATTACTGCGGTCTTCGTAACGAAAGGGGGCGTAATAAAGAAGATCGGCTACTGTTTCGAGTCCCTTCGCCGCCAACATTTCAGCGCGCGCCGGGCCGATGCCTTTCACAAACTGGAGTGGCGTCGCAAGGTCCAATCCTTTAGACTAGCGTCCCGTGAAATCGTGAGCGCGTCTGAACGATACTTAACTGGTTTTCAGTCAACGAACAAACGGCGTTTTCGTTTTGTGGAAGTGAACGGCTCGCAAGAACGAGCAGAAACGGAGAAAAGAAAATGAAAAACTTTTTAATCAGCATCGCTTTGACGGGTTTGGTTGCGAGCAGTGTTTTTGCTGGACCGCAAACAGCCTATAAGAATCAGCAGCAGAGGATTGGCCAAGGCGTGAAGTCGGGGCAATTGACACCGCGGGAGACGGCGGGCCTGGAGAATAAAGAACGCGCGATCAACGGCGAAGTACGCGCCGATCGGAACGCGAACGGTGGCCGCTTGACGGGTGCGGAACGAGCGCGGGTGAATGGGCAGCACCAGAATCTGAGCAAACAGATCTACACCGACAAGCACAACGCTGCCAAAGATCACTTTGGAAACAGCGAAGTGGGGCAGCGCCAACGGAACCAGCAGCAACGGATTGGTAACGGTATCGAGAACGGCCGCTTGAATGCGAATGAGGCGAACCACCTGGAAAATCGCGAGGCGGGTGTGCAATCGGAAGTACGGGCGGATCGTTCTGCAAACGCTGGGCGCTTGACGGCTGGTGAGCGCCGGACGGTGAATAATCAACAGAACGGGCTTAGCAACAGCATCTACAAAGACAAGCACAATTAACTAGATTGTCCTGTGAACATAATGTTCACAGGACAAATCAATGCAACTCGAAGCTGCCCAAAATTTCATTAATGGCAATTGGATTCCCGCGGTTTCCGGTCAGACGATGCCCGTCTATGAGCCGGCCACTGGAAAAGCTTTTGCCGCGATTGCCGATAGCGCCGCGCAAGACGTAGATGCAGCCGTCCGCGCGGCGCGTAAGGCGTTTGATGAAGGGGATTGGGGTAAGACCACCGCCTTGGATCGGGGACGGATGCTGACACGTCTAGGTGTATTGATCACACAGCATGCGGCGGAACTGGCGGCGATTGAATCGCGCGATACCGGGAAGCCGAAGAGTGCGGGTGCGGCGGATATCACGGCGTTGTCGCGGTACTTCGAGTACTATGGCGGCGGGGCGGATAAGCTGCACGGCGAGATTGTTCCCTATTTAAGCGGTTACATGGTTTCGGTATTGCGCGAACCGCATGGTGTGACGGGGCATATTCTGCCTTGGAATTATCCGGCGCAGATGTTTGGGCGGACGTTAGCGCCGGCGCTGGCGGCGGGCAACGCGGTGGTTTTGAAGCCGGCGGAAGATGCGTGTTTGTCTTCGTTGCGGATTGCGGAACTGGCGCGTGAGGCGGGATTTCCGAATGGGGCAATCAATATTGTGACAGGAAGAGGTACGGTGGCGGGTGCGGCGCTGGCGTCGAATCCTGGTATTGATTTTCTTTCGTTTACCGGGTCGCCGGCGGTTGGGCAGATGGTGCAGAAGCTGGCGGCAGATCATTTCATTGCTTGCACGTTGGAACTGGGCGGCAAGTCTCCGCAGGTAGTATTTGCTGATGCGGATCTGGATGCGGCGATTCCGGTGCTCCGTAAGGCGATTATTCAGAACGCCGGACAGACTTGTTCGGCGGGTAGCAGGGTTCTGGTGGAGCGGAGTATTTATGACACTTTGCTTGACAGGCTGCAGGCTTCCTTCAAAGAGGTGCGGGTGGGTGCGCCGGAGATGGATTTGGATTGCGGTCCGATTATCAACGAGAAGCAGAAGCAGCGGATTTTGGGCTATGTGAACAATGCGCAGCAGGATGGGGCGTCGCTGGTCGCGGAGGGTTCCATTGATCCAGGCGTTGCACCGGGCGGTTATTACGTTAAGCCGATGCTGTTTGGGGGAGTACCGAGGAATGCGGCGCTGGCGAAAGAAGAAGTATTTGGACCGGTGTTGAGTGTGC
>PMQB01000008.1 GCA_003169195.1 Bryobacterales bacterium | reverse complement strand
AGAACCAGGCGGTGTCGCGGTTCAGTCCTTTGGCGATCATGTGTTGGCGGAAGATGCCTTCGAAGGTGAAGCCGAGGCGGAGGGCGGCGCGGCGCGAGGGTTCGTTCAAGGCGTTGCACTTCCATTCGTAGCGGCGATTGCCCAGCGTGTCGAAAGCGTAATGCATCAATAGATACATGGCTTCGGTGGCGCCGCGGGTGCGTTGCAGGAGAGGCGAATACAAGATTGACCCGACTTCGATAACGCGATGTTTGGGATCGATGCGCATGAGGGATGCCATGCCTGTGGCTTTGCCGGTGGCGTTGTCCGTGATGGCGTAGAAGAAGGGATCGGGCGAGGTCTCTTTGCTTTGGAGCGAGGCGTCGAAAGTGCTGCGTTCGCGGTAGGGACCATCGAAGAGATAGAGCCAGAGCGCGTCGTTCTGTTCGCCTTTGACGGCGTCCCAGAGGGCGTCACCATGGGCGGCGGCGTTGAGTGGGACGAGGGTGACGTAGCGTCCGGGGATGGTGATGCGTTCCGGCATCTTGGCCGGGGTGGTATCGATCATGAGTGGGCCTTTTCTCTGTCGGCTTGGGTGACTTGGGCGATGGTTTTGCCTGAGGCGTTGCGCTTGACTAATTCAATGGGATCGCCGGCGGCGATGTCGCCTTCTTCGACGACGCTGAAGTAGAAGCCGGAGAAGCCGCTGTTCCAGAAGAGCTTGACCATGGTGGGGAGTTCGAAGCGCAGGGCTAGCTTGTAGCAGGGCTGGCGGGGCTTGGTGACTTGGAGGAGGGCGGTGCCGATGCGGTATTGGTCGCCGACGTGGATGTCGGATTCGAGGAGGCCTTCGGTGGTTAGGTTCTCGCCGAAGTTGCCGAAGGTGATTTCCCTTTTTAGTTGCGAGGTCCAGTAGGCGTAGTGTTCGAACGGGTAGCCGTAGACGGCTTTGTTGGGGCCGCCGTGAACCGTTAGATCGGATTGGGTGTCACCGACGAGCGAGTGACCGCGCACGGGGATGCGGCCTTCGACCGGCGATTTGAAGATGCTGGTGAGCACGATGCCGCGCGGTGTTTCGACTTGGCGATGCTGGCCGATGTTGACAGAGACTACACGCATTAGGGGTTCCTCACGATCAGGACTTTGAATTTGGGAACGTCTTCGGAGACTATTTTGGACCAGCGTTCGGCATAGCCGTCGACTTCGGCTTTGACTTTGGCGAATTGTTTGACGGAGGCTTCGGTGGGGACGGCGTCGGCGTCGCCGCCGGAGATCATGGCGAGGTCGGCGAGGCTGCCATCGACACCCATGCCGAATTTGAGTGAGTCTTCGTTGGCGCGGATTTCGGTGTTGATGAGTTTCTTTTGGAGGGCTTCGAGTTTTTCATCGAGGGCTTGGGCTTCCGGGAGATTGGAGCCGAGGCGTTGCTTCATTTCGGAGATTTGCTTGCGGAGGTCGATGACTTGGCTGGCGAGACCGTAGACGCGCGTTAGCTGGCTGCGAATGTCGATGAGGAGGGTGAACTGTTTCTCAAGGTCTTCACGAGAGACGTTGAGACGGGGATCGAGTTTGACCTCCAAGGGTTGAGTTAACGTTTTGCCATCGACAGTGAGGCGGACGGAGTACTGGCCTGGTAGGGCGAAAGGACCCTTCGAACCTTCTTCGTATTCGTAGAGATAGTAATCGGAAACGCGCGGGGCTGGTTCGTAATGGAGATCCCAGATGAGGCGGTTGAGGCCGGCTTTCATTTCGAGTTGGGGCTTTTGCTTTTCGTCGTCGGGATCGGCTTGCTCTTCGCGGAATTGGAGGACGTCGGAAGAGAGAGTGCGGATGACTGCGCCGGAGGAATCGAGAATTTCAAGTTTGGCGTGTTTGGGTTTGGTGCGAGTGAAGGCGTAGATGAAGGCGCCGGCGGGGGGATTGTCGCCAGCGGTTGCTGATTCATGCGCGTCGGCGGCGTGGAGACGGAGGGCGGTGGAGGGTTTGTATAGCCAGAGATCGGCCTTGATGATTTCGTCGGTGGCTTGGCGAAGTGGGGAGATGTCATCGAGAATCCAGAAGGCGCGGCCGTGCGTGGCGAGCGCTAAATCATTGCCTTTGATGACGACATCGTGCACGGGGACTGTGGGGAGATTTAGCTGCAGCGAAGTCCAAGTGACGCCAGAGTTATTCGAAAAATACATGCCGGTTTCAGTGGCGGCGAAGAGAAGACCTTTACGTTCGGGATCTTCGCGAACGGCGCGGACGAATGCGCCTTCGGGGATGCCGTTGACGAGTTTCTTCCACGTCTTGCCATAGTCGGTGGTGGCGTAGATGTAGGGCTTGACGTCGTCATTCGCGTGACGATCAACAGCGACCCAAGCAGTGCCGGCGTCATGCGGAGAGGCGTCAATCTGACTGATTTTGCTCCATTCGGGAAGGTCCTTGGGAGTGATGTTGGTCCAAGTCTTGCCAGCGTCGCGAGTGATGTGGAGGAGGCCATCGTCAGTGCCGGCCCAGATGAGGCCTTTCTCCAGGTGTGATTCAGCAAGGGCGAAGACGGTGTCGTAATACTCGGTGCCAGTGTCATCGATGGTGATGTCGCCGCCGGAGGGGAGTTGCTTGCTCTTGTCGTTGCGAGTTAGATCGGGACTGATGGCTTCCCAGTGAGTGCCGCCGTCGGTGGTTTTGAATATGCGTTCGCCGGCGTGATAGACGGTGTCGGGATCGTTGGGAGAGATGGCGAGAGGCGCGGTCCACTGGAAGCGGTGCTCGAGGTTGGCTGCGCCTTTGCCATCGGTCATGACGGGATGGACGGTGATGTTACGGAGCTGGCCGGTGTGTTTGTCGTAGCGAGTGATATTGCCTTGATAATCACCGGCGTAGATGATGAGCGGGTCGCGCGGATCGGGCGCGATGTAGCCGGCTTCGCCGCCGCCGATGGGATACCAATCTTGACGATCAATGGGGCCGTCGAAACTGCGGCTGGTGATGGCGATGGTGCTGTTATCTTGCTGCGCGCCATAGACCCAATAGGGGAAGCGATTGTCGGCGATGACGTGATAGAGCTGCGCGGTGGGTTGGTTGTTTTGTTTGGTCCAATGAGCGCCGCCATCGAAGGTGACGGTTGCGCCGCCGTCGTCGCTTTGGATCATGCGGCGGGTGTCAGTAGGATCGATCCAGAGGCCGTGGTTATCGCCGTGAGGGACTTTGACTTTGTTGAAGGTGTGACCGCCATCGGTGGATTTGTGCATGTCGACGTTGAGTATCCAGACGGTGTTGGGGTCTTTGGGATCGGCGATGACGTGCATGTAATACCAGGCGCGTTGGGTGAAGCGATTGTCGGGGTTGATGAGTTCCCACTTGCCGCCGCCATCGTCTGAGCGATAGAGGCCGCCCTTCTTGGCTTCGATGAGAGCGAAGACGCGATCGGAGTTAGCAGCGACGGCGATGCCGATTTTTCCATAAGGGCCGTCGGGGAGACCGTCAGCTTCAGCAGCAGTGCCGATGGGACCGCCGCCGAGTTTTTTCCAAGTGTCGCCGCCATCGGAGGAGCGATAGAGCGCGCTGCCGGGGCCGCCGCTGGTGAGGGTCCAGGGTTGACGGAGCACTTGCCAAAACGAAGCGAAGAGGATGTGGGGATTGTGAGGATCGAACTCGACATCGACAGCGCCGGTTTTGTCGTCGACGAATAAAACTTTTTGCCAGGACTTGCCGCCGTCGGTGGTGCGGAAGAGGCCACGCTCGACGTTGGGGCCGTAGGGATGGCCGAGAGCGGCGACGAAGACGATGTCGGGATTGGTGGGATGGATGATGATTTTGCCGATGGCGCGGGAGTCTTTGAGGCCGATGTTTTTCCAGGATTTGCCGGCGTCGACGGATTTGTAGATGCCGTCGCCTTGCGCGAGATTGCCGCGGATGCAGGCTTCGCCGGTGCCGACGTAGAGGGTGTTGGGATCGGAAGGCGCGATGGCGAGGCTGCCGATGGAGGAGGATTTTTCGTGATCGAAGATGGGCTTCCAGGTGAGAGCAGCGTCGGTGGATTTCCAGATGCCGCCGCCGGTNNCGCCGCCGGTGGAGCCGAAGTACCAGGTGTTGGGATCGCCGGGGATGCCAGCGGCGGTGAGGGAGCGGCCGCCGCGGTAAGGGCCGATGGAGCGGTATTGGAGGCCTTCTTCTAGTTTCTTTTTGTCTTTTTCGGTTTCCTTGGATTCGATGGGGGTGTTGGGTTTGACTGCGGATTCGGGGCGGATTTGGGCGAATAGACAGCAGGTGGTTAGGAGGGCGGTGAGGGTTAGGCGAAGGGGCATCTCTCTC
>PMQB01000019.1 GCA_003169195.1 Bryobacterales bacterium | reverse complement strand
CTTATGCGCTTCGTCTTCCGCCGCCTCCATCACATCGCGGTACACGCCTAGAAACTTAACACCATCCGCGCCCATCGCTTTGAATTCGCGAATTCGCGCCCGCGCCTCTTCCGCATTCGTCGGCATCGGATGCGTCGCATTGAACATCGGATACACCAGAATCCGCGGCGCCGCCACTTCGCCCGCCGCACTCTTCGCGCGCAGTTCCAGCGTCTTCTTGGTGTCACTCCCCACATCGCGCACCGTCGTAATGCCGCAGAACAGCCAAATCTTTAACTCATAATCCAGCGGCTGCGGAATGCCGCCGCGCTCATCCTGCACATGCACGTGCGCATCAATCAAACCCGGCATCACATACTTGCCGGTAGCATCAATCTCCACGTCCGCCTTTTGCCGGCTCGCCCGCCCAAACTCCAACGACGCGCTGTCAACGCCCGCTACTGAGACAATCTTGTTGTTTTCGATGATGATGTCTTTCGGCCCCGCTGCGGGCGTACCGTTGCCATCAATGATCATCGCGTTGCGAATCGCTAAACGCGGATAACGCTTCCCGCTCTCCGGCCGCTCCTGCGCCCAAATGCTCGAAACACTCAATAAAACCACAACCCAAAGCCCGATCTTCATCGCTTCTCTCCTTGCCATTTTTCCGAAACTCCTCTGATGCGCTTCGCCGCCTCTAATAGGTTCTCAATCGAATTCGCAAAACTAAACCGCAAGTAGCCTTCGCCGTGCGACCCGAACGATCCGCCATTCAAACAAGCCACGCCCGCTTCTTCTAACAAAAAGTCGGCTAAGTCTTTCGATGCCATCCCTGTGCGCTTCACATTGGCAAACGCATAAAAAGCGCCCGCCGGCGGGATGCAGCTAAAACCAGGAATCTCATTCAATGCCGCGCAAAAAGCCGCCCGCCGCAACCGAAACTGTTCCACCATATTGTCCACATCCGTCTGCGGACCCGTCAGCGCATCAATCGCCGCCCGCTGCGTAAAACTCGCCGCGCACGAATTCGAATTCACCATCAGTTTATTCACGCCATCCACCAGCCACTCCGGCATCACGCCATAACCGAGCCGCCAGCCCGTCATCGCATATGTCTTCGAAAAGCCATCCAGAATAATCGTCTTCTCCTGCATGCCCGGCAAACTCGCAATCGACATCGGCGCGTCTGGAGTGTAGTAAATCCGCGAATAGATCTCATCCGACAAAACCATCAGATCCCGATCGCGCACCATCTCCGCAATCGCGCGCACATCGTCAGCCGGAATCACCCCGCCCGTCGGATTCTCCGGCGAATTTAAAATCAGCATCTTCGTCTTCGGCGTAAGACTGTCGCGCAGAATATTCAGATCGAAAGAAAACCCGCGCTCTTCCACCAACGGCACCGGCACACCCTTCGCACCCAGAAACTGAATCATCGAACGGTAAATCGGAAACCCCGGATCGGGATAAATCACTTCATCCCCCGGCTCAATCAGCGCCAGCATGGGAAAAAAGATGATCGGCTTCCCACCCGGAACCACGCACACATGCTTGCCGCTCACCGCAATGCCACGCGTGCGTGAAATGTACGCCGCAATCGCCTCCCGCAAATCCGGCAGCCCCTGCGGCGGCCCATAATGCGTCCAGCCTTCATCCAACGCGCGCTTGGCAGAAGCAATCACATGCGCCGGAGAAGGGAAGTCCGGCTCGCCAATCTCCAGATGCACCACGCTCCGCCCCTTCGCCTCCAGCGCCCTCGCCTTCACCAGCACATCAAACGCCGATTCAATCTCGAGCCGGTTCATCCGCTCCGCAAGCCGCATTAGTGCAGTTTACCGGACGCGTTATCTATCGAGTATGATGATGCGTCTCGTCGATCTGCTTAACTCGGTAATCCGAATTGCATTTTTCCTGAGAACTTCCGCCGCAACCTGCGTATGGTAACTTCACGAACGCAGAATAACAACCTTTGGGTCTTGCACTCTATCCAGCAGTTGCCCGAAATCACTATCTGTGGAGACCAGAACATATCCTCCGTCGCTGGCGTATTGAAGGATGTTTAGGTCTCCGCAACCGGAAAGCCCATTGCGGAGAGCACTCTCTGAATTCGGGAAAAGGTCACTTAGCAAGCTAACTAGCTTCGGCGAAAGACTCTCGTCGAAGAGACGCTTCATGTCTTGGGGATATTGGGCGCCGATGCGAGTTCAGCGGCATAGGCATAGACAGCAAGAAAATCCTCAGGTTCCAGTTGTGGATAATCTGCGAGTATCTCCTGTTGCGAAGCGCCTGACGACAACCATTCCAAAATTTCCTGTACCGTGATACGGTGACCCCGAATACACGGTTTCCCGAACCGGATCTCACGATTAACGGTGATTCGAGCAAGAAGCGTGCCTGCTGTGCTGTCATCTAGCGACCCTAGAACTATTCTATGCTTTTCCGCCCTCGCTTGCCGACTAGACCCACCCAAAATGCGAAAGGGGAACCTTTCGGCTCCCCTTAGTCGCGTCGATCGGAATCGACCCTAGAATTGTGACGATCTGGTCCCCTTCTCATCGGGGTACTCCCAGTATAGCGCGCGCGTCTACCCGCCGATACACCTGTAGGTAATCACATCCAACACTAAATGAATCACAAAAACTCCGTTTCTTTCTTGCCAACGGAGCCGATCGGAAGTATTCCGCGTCCCCCCGAACTGATTGCGAAATTCGAACAGTTCCTCCACGGTACGCTTTCTCAACCCGAGCTTGCCTTCGCGGAAGCTGCGGCCGTTGACCTCACGATTGCCCAATTCGAAGCCACCGGCTCGCCCACTATCACCGATGGTCGCCTGCGTTCATTACCCCAGCTCACCGAAGGGCCGTTTCGTTATAGCCAATGTGCCGCAGACCATCTGAAATACGCTTTGACGAAAACCTCGCTACCCGTCAAACAAACGGTATTCAGTCCCTCCGCGCTCAGCATGATCTATCCGCCGCAAGGCGTTCCCGGCTATTCCCGAGATGAATTCCTGTCCGACCTCGTAAGCGAAGTCGAACGCGATATCCGTCAGTGTCTCGAAGCCTGCGCCGATTCCGTCCAAATGGATTTCACTAGCACGGACCCGAAACTCCTCGAAGAATTCATCGAAATCAATAACCGCGTGCTTGATCGATTTTCCGCCGAAGACCGCAAAAAAATCGGCATCCATTCCTATCCCGGCGCCTTACCCGACCTGTTTCGCCTAAACGCCGGCCGCTTCTACCTCCCACTTTCCAACGAAAAAAATCGCCCCCGCGTTCTCGCCTCCATTCGCGCTAACCTCAAACCGAACCAGTTCATATTCATCGGTGTGGTCGATCCTACCAACCCACACATCGAAACCCCCAAAAAAGTGCGCGAACTCATCCTCGAAGCCGCTCGCTACATCCCGCTCGACCGCCTAGGCACCACCGATGACTGCGGCTTCTCCGGCGATCGCTCCACCTCCCGCGAAACAGCCTTCGCCAAAATCAAAGCCCGCGTCCAAGGCACCGCCCTTGCCCGCGAAGCTCTGCGTCCCCGATTCGTCAACCTGCCAGTTTTCAATCAATCCACACAAGCGGCGGAACCCAAGTTCCGCCCACTCCGATCCCAAACACATCCCGCGTTCTGCTAGCATCAAATTTAGTGCACATTTGATGTGGAGGCGAAATGCTGAATATCAGCACCGACATTCATTCCCTGAGCGATTTCAAGCGCAACACCAGCAACTTTGTAGAACAGATGCGCGGCAGCGGCCACCCGCTCGTCCTCACCATCAATGGAAAGGCCGCCATCGTTGTGCAGGATGCCGCCGCCTATCAGGAACTCCGAGATCGCGTCGATGAACTGGAATCCCTCGCCGGCATAAAACGAGGACTCAAAGACGTGGCCGCCGGAAAAGTCACACCTCTCAAACAATTCGAAAAAGAATTCCGCTCCAAGCATGGCCTATCGAGTCGTTCTCGCTGACTCTGCAAAAACCGACGCGGACCATCTCTGGAACTGGGTGGTTTCGCAGGCTCCTAGAAAAGGGCCAGCTTGGTTTGAACGTCTCATCGATGCTCTATATTCCTTAGAAACCCTCCCTCAGCGCTGTCCGAAAGCACGCGAAGCCGACACAGCAAAACGCCCAATCCGCTGCTTGCTGTTTGGCAAACGTCACGGAGTTTATCGAATACTCTACGAGATTGACGAGAAGCGCCGCACCGTGTGGA
>PMQB01000555.1 GCA_003169195.1 Bryobacterales bacterium | reverse complement strand
GTCCGGGCGAAGCTGCCGAGCGATGGAGCCGATCAGCACGACCATTACATTTACGGCACACCCAAGAGAGCAGTGTGAAGGCGGTTTTTGCCGATACGTTTTACTGGATCGCCCTTTCCAATCCTGCCGAGACTCGATACCGGGATGCGCTGGCGCTTGACGCCAAAATGGCGGGCCTCCTGATTTTAACCACCGATGAAGTGTTGTCGGAATTCCTGACGTTTTTTGCCGGAGATCGCTGGTTGCGCGAACGGGCAATTGCGGCGGTGAAGGGCCTCGCCCGAAACCGGAGAGTTCACATTATTCCGCAAACGCGCGAGTCCTTTCAGTCCGGGTTCGATCTTTACGCCAGCCGTCCCGACAAGGGCTACAGCCTCACCGACTGTATTTCCATGCAGACCATGCGGCGCGAAGGTTTGACCGACGTGTTGACCAACGACAAGCATTTTGAGCAGGAAGGCTTCCGGGCGCTCTTTCGCGACTCTTAAACCTTGCGGTGGGGAAAGCCTTCCCCCTCGCTCCACCCGCCAAAGGCTGGCGGTTTCCGCGCCCCCCTTCTGCGGGGACACCCCGCAACGCCCCGCAAATCAATGGAACGGAAAACCGGGTTAAGAAGGCAATCCAGTCCTTTCAGCCCCCTGTGCTTGGCTTTATCAATTGAGTATAATAGTATCCATGTATTTAGTGCTCCAAATAGCAAAGTAGACATGTATACATATTATGAAAACTATTGCCTTTATCGCCCAAAAAGGCGGAACCGGAAAGACAACACTCGCGCTATCGCTTGCAGTGGCAGCACAAGAAGCGGGCCAAGTGGCGGTCATTATCGATCTTGACCCCCAAGCCACCGCTTGTAATTGGGGAGACCGCCGCAAACTCGAAGCTCCTGTTATTGTTGATGCTCAACCCGCCCGTCTAGTCAGAGCCCTCGAAAAAGCAGAAGAAAGCGGGGTAGATCTCGCACTAATCGATACGCCAGCGCGCTCGGAACAATCGGCCCTTGCCGCAGCCAAAGCGGCTGACCTGGTCGTGATTCCCTGCAGGCCTCAGATCTACGATTTGGAAACATTACCTAACAGCCGCGAAATAGTGAATCTCGCAGGCAAAAAGCCTTCACTTGTTCTGCTCAACGCCGTTCCACCATGGCCCGGCCGCCAGGAAGAAGCGCTCGAAGCAGCGAAAACGTTTGAGATGCCGGTATGCCCAAAGATGCTGGGTCACCGGGCCGCTTTCGGAGATGCCGCAGCGCTCGGACGTAGCGTCCTGGAATATGATTCGACCGGGAAAGCCGCAGAGGAAGTAAGAGAAGTATACAAGTATATTATGAGACAATTAGCGAAGTAGCAAAGTAGTACAAAAATGGAGTTTGAAGGAAAATGAGCCAAAAAGAGAAACCCAACTTGGCTGCGGCGCTTGCCAGTGCTAGCGGCAGCACACGCCGGCGTCCCGAGTCTGCCATCCGGCCAGTTGCACCACGTAATAGCCACAAACGCGTGGTGGCCGCCAAACAGTCAGGGGAAAAGGGAAGTCAGGCCTATCATGCGCCCAGTCGTTCTGGAACCGCGCCCATCACAGGACACTTTCCGCGCCAGGTGCGCGATCAATTGAAAATTCTTGCAATCGAGCAAAAGCAAACACTCCACGGGCTCATGGCGGAAGCCTATAACGATTTGTTCGCTAAATACGGTAAACCTGAGATTGCACCGCGCCAAGCGCCTGTAGAAGAATCTAAAGAAGTAGCAGAATAGCCAAGTAGGAATGTAGGCATGTATACATGGAGCATATAAGCGCAATTGCAAAGCAGTCGGCCTTACCTGATCTCTGGCGGCCAGAGACCAGCGATGAAGTCGAACTTGCTTTTCTTGCCCGCCAACTCGTTCAGATAACGCTGCCCCATAGCGACCCTGGAGATGTTCCGGTGTGGACACGTCGCAACGGTGATTTGACGCTGATTATGACCCGAGCAGATACCGACGACGAGGGCACCCTCATTGGATACCCTTACGGCAGCTTGCCGCGTTTGCTGCTGTATTGGATCAATAGCGAGGCGGTTCGCACCAAAAGCCGCCGCCTGGAACTGGGCTCAAATCTTTCGCGATTCATGACCGAACTTGGCTTGAACCCGAGGAACGGTCGCGGCGAGCGATCAGACGCCCGAAGACTACAGCACCAAATGAGCCGCCTTTTTGGTGCGTCGATTCGCTTCAAGCAAACCGCTGAAACTGCTAGCGGCGACGTCCGGCAAAAGATGCGGATGAGTGCGATTATCGACGAAAGCGAACTTTGGTGGAATCCCAATCATCCGCGCCAGGGCTATCTCTGGAACAGTTGGATTGAGTTGAGCGAGAGCTTCTTCAACACGATCACAGCTGTACCAGTTCCGCTCAACATGAGGGCGCTGAAGGCGCTGAAGCGTTCACCATTGGCGCTAGATCTTTACGCGTGGCTCAGTTACAAAAGCTGGAATGTGACGCGACTGAACAAGCCTCAAGCGATACCTTGGGAATTGCTTCAAGCGCAACTCGGCGCTGATTACGGCGAGCTAGACAACTTCAGAACAAAGGCCAAAATGGCCATTCGCAAAATCATCGACGTTCAACCGGAATTCCGCCTTTCGTTGTCGCCTGCCGCCGTCCAACTCCGACCCTGCCAAAACATCATTGAGGCGAAAGCGGNNGAAACGGTAGGAAAGTAGACCTGTTTTGAGACGAAACGGTAGGAAGTAACCTTATAAGCTCCTGTAGTTAATTTTCCTGAAGACAGAAAACCTGTATAGGGCCTGTGCATTTGTGGAAAAAAGAAGTGTAGACCTAAAAAATAAGGTGCGGGGCTACGCCCGGATCTAAAAACCAAACCTCACAAACAAACTAAGGATGGCTAACGCCGTCTTTGATGTGCGCTATCGCTCACGCCGGTGTCCAAGGCTACTCCGCTTTGCTCCGTCCCGCTACGCGGCGGCTCCGCCGACCTTGACACCGTCTCCGCTTCGCGCCCCTCTCAATTAAGCCCAAGGCTCAATCCGCCTTGGGCGGCCTTCCACCTACAACCCGGACGGCCTTTTCTGCCGATTACCCTTCCTAGGCAGAGCGAATTGCGAAGTCTCCGAAGGTT
>PMQB01000543.1 GCA_003169195.1 Bryobacterales bacterium | reverse complement strand
GGATTTATCTTGAGCAGCCTGCTGAACAGCGGTGGACGAGGCGGCGGGGGAGGTAGCTGGGTCGGCGGCGGAGGCTTCGGCGGTGGCGATTCCGGTGGCGGTGGATTCGGCGGTTTTGGCGGTGGCGATTCCGGTGGCGGGGGAGCAAGCAGTGACTGGTAAAACGCAACAACAGGCAGAAGCATTGCTTACAGACTTGGCAGCGCGCTTGAAGACGGCATTCGGCGAGCGCCTTGTTTCCCTCATCTTGTATGGGTCCGCCTCCATGGGTGACCGCTTGGACCAAATGTCGGATTTGAATGTTCTCTGTGTGCTCGACCGCATCACAACGGACGAACTGGCAAAGTCCGAACCCGCCTTTCGCTGGTGGCTCGAGCGCGGTAACCCTTCGCCGTTGCTGCTCACCGCGGACGAAGTGCGAACCTCGGCCGATTGTTTTCCGATGGAATATCACGACATGCGCGAGCATCGCAGAGTGTTGGCCGGCGTGGATGTGATCGAGAATTTGGTCGTCGACAATACAGCTTACCGGACCCAAGTGGAGCACCAACTGCGCTCCAAACAAATCCGCTTGCGGCAAAAGTCGGCCGAACTATTGACGCAGGCGGACCGGTTGCAAAAGCTGCTCACGCATTCCGTATCCACCTTTTGCGTCCTCGGACGGCACGCGCTCATTTTGAGCGGGCGTGATCCGCGCTTCAAGAAAACAGAAGTAGTGGGCGCTTTGGAGACGGCAATCGGGCGAAAGCTCGAAACCTTCCAGGCCATTCTGGCGGTGCGTGAAACTGGAAAATTGGCGGCTGGACAGACGGCGAAAAGCCTGCTGGACAACTACCTTATTGAGATTGATGCGTTAGTGCGGTTTGTTGACGGGCTCGGCAAGTGAGTATTATTTAACAAAAGGAGATCCATGAAAAGCATACTTGTGGGGGTTGGCGTTTTGGTAGTGGCGGCTTTAGTGATCGTAGTACCGCTGATGGGCTCGAAAAACGACCTGGTTCGAGAGAAAAACGATATCGACGGCAAATGGGCACAAGTGGATAACGACATCAAGCGACGAGCTGATTTGATCCCGAACCTGGTGGCCACGGTGCAAGGCTACGCAAAGCAGGAACAATCGGTGATTACCGCCGTCGCGAACGCTCGCGCGGCGCTAGGCGGCGCCACGAGTGGCGACCGGGCGGGCGAGATCAAGGCGAACGATCAATTGACTGGTGCGCTGAGCCGTTTGCTGGTCTTGCAGGAAGCTTATCCGGATTTGAAATCGAATCAGGAATTCATGAAACTCCAAGATCAGTTGGAAGGCACGGAAAACCGCATTGCCATTTCACGGCGCGATTACAATCTGGCGATCCAGAAATACAACACCGACGTCGAACTGTTCCCAAAGAGCCTGGCAGCCGGCATTTTTGGATTCAAACGCGACGATGCCTACTTCAAGACCACCGATGAGGAGAAAAAAGTTCCGACAGTGAAGTTCTAATCTTCCTCTGGCGGTTCTTCCCAATCGGCCGCGCGCTGGCCGTGTCGCTTGAGAGCGGCGAGTGTGGCAGACGAACTGAAACCGGCGGTGCGCAGCCGTCGGTACGCGGAAGCGACGTTCTTATCTTCTTTAAGAAAATGGTGTAACACCACCGAACGGTACTTGCGCGCCAAGTAAGCGTCGATTAGCTCTTTTTCGTCTGCGCCTTCGAATATCTTTTCGACCGCTTGCTGCGCGACACCGGAGGATACGCGCTTGGATTGCAAATCGCGTAACACTCGGAATTTGCCAAAGCCTTCGTTTTGTAACCGGGAAGAAGCGAAGGCCTCGGAGAATTTCTGATCGTCGGTGTAGCCGTACTCGCGTAGCTTCTGCATGACGGCAGTGACGGCCCCGGGAGAATCGGCACGCATCGAGAGCTTGGCGCGAAGCTGATTCGCTGAGTGTGCGCGTCGGCTCAATTGCTTCAGCGCCAGATCCCAAAGGGCATCTTCGCCGAGCTTAGCGGGGCGCGTTCTTGGTTTTCGAGGAAACGATTGTTTCGTTGCCATAGTCTCAATAGTTGTAAACTGCAATTTAAGCTGGTATTTAACAATCAAGCAAGGAGAATGTGATGGAGGAACGAAGTGGTTTTGGGTATTTCCTACTAGGACTTGGAATTGGCGTGGCAGCCGGGATCCTTTGGGCGCCTCGATCGGGCGAGGAAACGCGGGCTTTGCTGGCCGACAAGGCTGGTGATGGCGCCGAATACCTGCGGAATCGAGCCCAGGATGGCACAGAGTACGTGAAGCAGCGCAGTGAGGATGTAAAGCAGTCGGCTGCGGAGATCTACGAGAAGAGCAAGCACCATGTGGCGCGGCATCGTGAAACTCTGAATGCTGCCGTAGAAGCCGGCAAGCAAGCTTACCGCGACGCGATGGGCGATGTCCGTACTGCTGCCAGCTCGGTTGGTGCGGGGCATCCGGGAGATGGAGTTTAGGCAGTTTTGGACTGGCGAGAGAAGCTAAAAGAAAGCTTTAGATGAACGAAAAGACCCTGCTCACGATCATGGCCATTTTTGTGGCAATCGCGGCCATCGCTTTGCTTGGGCAAGCGGTGGCCATGGTTGGCCTCTTTTTCGTGGCTCGAGACCTAAAAACGAAAGTGTTGGGTTCTTGGCCGCAAATTGAGAGTATTATTGGCTCTTCCAAGCGGACAGTCGAACAGGCCGAGCACCATATAGGCAAAATTGGTAGTTCCAGCGTCGCCATTCTCGATGCGACCAGGCAACAGTTGGCTCGCGTCGATGAATTGCTGAGCGATGCCAGTAGCCGCGCACGGGTGCAGCTCGAGAGAGCGGAAATGGTTCTCGATGATACGATGACCCGGGTTCAGCAGACGGTGAGCATCGTGCAGCGTGGTGTACTTTCGCCGGTTCGCGAGGTGCACGGAATTATTAGTGGTATTCGAACGGCGTTCTCCCACTTGAGCCGTGGCGGCCGGACCAGTGTGGAACACGTTACTTCCGACGAAGAGATGTTTATTTAGCTCATCCGCAGGCGACGCAGATCAGGATGAAGAGTAAAAGGGGAACGGACAGCGGCGATCGTTTCGCCCGTTTGTCTAGTGTTTTTCCAGCTCCAGTTAGTTTTCTCTTCCATCAAAGTTAAGTAACGAATTTTTCCCGGGTCAATTCCCATAATTTGGCAGCAGGTGGCATCGACAGACGGCGGATGAGAGCCGGCGACGATCAGACCAGTGTGTTTCGACGTCCCGAGGATGGGTCCGTTTCCTTCCATAGATTCGATGGCATCCACAATCGCGAACTGACGCGGGAACAGCGATTGCAAGTCTACAATCGATTCGTCTATGCCAGCCCAATGGAGAATATTTTTGGGCCACCCATAAACACTGCCCGGCACGACGCCGAACAAGTTCTTCATCGATAGAGTGGCGCCCGCCCAGTGATGCGTTTTCATTTTGGGCATGCTGACGAGCAGGTCACAATCGAAAACGGTGTTTGGAAGATAAAGTTCCTTGAGCGTGGAAACCGGACGGTGGAGAAAGACATGTTGCACATCGTCGGTGTTTAAATCTACGAATGTGGCTTCGAATTTTGGAATGGTGCTGAAGAAGCCCGCGGCCTCGGCCATGTCGAGCGTCATTCGTCGATGACCCGGCCCTTCGGCGATTTTCACGCTGGAAGCTCCAAGTGAATAAAATGCTTCGGCGGCGGCGGCGACCAGAATTGGGTTTGTATTAATCGGGGCCTCAGCACTGAATTCGACAAGGTTTGGCTTAAGAAGAATTCTCTTTCCGGAAATAGCAACCCCGTGATCTAAAAGGATACTTCGAAGGATACCGTAAAGGTCGTGATTGTATGTAGGAGCGCGGACAATCGAAACCCGCTTTGCTTCGGGCGCTCGTACGGATTGCCTAGAACAGCCGAGTGTTAAGCCAAGGGCTCCGAAGAAGAAGTACCGGCGGTTGATGTTAGTCGAGAACATACGGTGTTATGTGGCGTTTTGCAGAAATGGGTTACGGCCGCTAAGCGCCTGAGTGGTGATGAGCTGAAGCGCAATGTCTTGTGTTTTCTTACTTCGATAAGACCACGGCGATTCTTCCTTTCGGATACCGTGAGCAGCCAAACCCATAAGTAACCAGCAGAGTCCTTCGGTAGACTCTGGTTTCTGAAGCAGGCTTGCAGCGTGGCGGAGAGTGAGCTCGAGGTCCTGAGATCGATGGTTGTGCAACGCGAGCAGCGCCAATCCAGTTGTCTCTGGATAGGAAGGTGCCGTTTCGCTTCGTTGCGAAGATCCGCCGTGGTTCCAGCCGCCATCCGCACAGCGACGGAAGAGCAAATAATCCTGTGCCCTGCGAACGGTTGATTGCTCTGACCAGCGAGATAACGCGAGAATACTAAGGGCGGTTGGAATAACCCAACCAGCGGTCCCGGGAAACCAGGGAGCACTGCCTGGTGCCCTGGAGGGACTAATACCCAAGCTGTTCTGCAAGAAGCTCTGAAAAGGGCCGAGTTCTGGATAGACTTGGCTCGACAGCCAGCGTACCCCTCTCACACAGCTTTCGGAGTTGTTACGCTCTTGTGCCAAGGCGAGTAAGGCCAAGCTCGTCACCCACGTACTCGTTGGAACGGCAGCGCAGGGGGGCCAGCCACCATCGGTGGATTGATGCCGGACCAGCCACGAGGCTGTGTAGGAACGGACTTCACTGGGAACGACAGTTCCCTGGAGAGCGAGGAGTGCGAGGGCCGTAGGCTCGGTCCACGAGCGGCCTCTGTGAGATGGCCAACCACCATCTGCGTTGCGGGAATTGAGGAGGGCGGCCTGGACTTCTTCAGCATTTGTCATGTTTCGCCGGCTGCGAATTTCCGACGAGAAGGCCTATGGCACCAGTTTGCGATTGCGACGGCGTCTCAAATAGAGAACCAGGAGGACCCCGGCGCCGATCCAGATTGCGGATTGAAGAATTACGTCAGTCATTTTCGATTACCTCTTTTGGCAATTAACCATTGACACTATCCGTGCCTAGTTATTCTTTCGGCAGGAACAATTGAAAAGTTTAGGGCTGTGTTGCGCAGGTTTCCGAAACGGGGCATTATCCGGTCAGTGGGCATTGATTGAACCGAGATTATGCAGCAACTGCAGAATGCCCGAGCCGGCAGTAACCACTAGTAACGAAGGCAAACAAAAGAAAAAGATTGGGAATACGAGCTTCACGCCGACTTTGCCGGCTCTTTCTTCTGCTTCCTGGCGACGCCTGATGCGCAGATAGTCCGATTGAGTACGAAGCGCCTCCGCAACGCTGGTGCCGAAACGGTCGGTCTGGATGAGCATGGCAACCAATTTCTTGATTTCATCCTCACCCACGCGCCTGCCAAAGCTGCGCAAAGCGTCTGAGCGTGTCGTGCCAGCCATGATTTCCATGTTGACAATCCCTAGTTCCTCGCTGACAGCGGGGTGAGCGGATTTCAGTTCGCGGGAGACGTTGACGAGCGCCTGGTCCATACCGCACCCAGCTTCGGTGCAGATTACTAAGAGATCGAGGACATCTGGAAGAGAAAAACGGATCTCGGTTTGACGGCGCTCGATGCGGCGACTGAGTAGGAAGGCAGGCAGGGAAAAACCTATACCCGCGCCTGCAATCGGGGCCACAAGCTTCAGAACCGGGTTGTTAATTTGCTCACGAAACATGAGAGCAATGCTCAAAAGTAAAGCGGCTAGGAGTAGTTTCGAGCCGAAAAAGACTTGAACCGCGGACTCGGTGCGGATGCCGGCCGCCACCAGCTCCCGGCGGGCGAGAGTATTGTCCTGGGGAGACATTGGCAGCAACGCACCGATTGGACTCAGAATTTGCGCCATGATTTCGGAGCGGGTGAGTTTCTTAGCTCCACCAACTTGAGAGTAAGCGTCTTTCGAGAACGCCAGTTGATCAATCATGCGAGAGGGCTTGACGTAGTAGTGGTAACCAAACGCCCCCACGGCGGAAAGGATCAGCAGGAAGAGGACGATAGCTATAGCGATAATCATACGCGTTCAAACCTCAAAACTTTCAGACCTTAATGTTGATGATTTTCCGAATCACGAAGTACCCGAGGACTTGACCGAATAGTGCCCCGTAGATCATCATGCGTCCCACTTTGTCAGCGGCGAGATCAACTAGATATTGAGGTGACGTGATCATCATGATAATTGCGACAACGACCGGCATGAGTACGAGCACTAATCCGGTGATCCGGCCATGAGCGCTCACGGCTTTGACTTGCCCTTTGAGCCGAAACCGCTCGCGAATAATGAGTGCGAGTTTGGCGAGAACCTCGCTAAGGTTGCCACCCGTCTCTTGTTGCAGGAGAACGGAGGAGACGAAGAATCGGACGTCGAGCGACGGAACAAGAGCGGACAGTTTTCCGAGCGCCACGTCAAGAGCGGAGCCCAGTTGCATATCGTTAGAGACACGGCGAAAGGCCGGGCCTAAGGGGTCGGGCGAGTCACTGGCGAGAAGCTCCATCGCTATGGAGAAGCCGTGCCCAGCGCGCATCGAGCGCGATAGAAAATCCAAGGCTTCCGGTAGTTGCTTTTCGAATTCTTCCAGGTTCTTCGTGCGTTGGCGAAGCAAGTTTAGCAGGGGAAGTGATCCGCCGAGCAATGCGCCCACCAAGCCCGTTAAACCAGTGGGCAAAAAAGCGAAATGTGAGCCAAGAAGAAAACCACCGAGCATTAAGAATAGCGAAAGGACGAGTAACTTTGAACTGCTCGTCTTTTGACCGGATTGTTCAATCATTAGATCCAGGCGCTCAATAAAAGAAAAGTGCTTCAGGAAATCTGAAATGCCATTTTCTTCCTTGCTCTCGCGCAGGAGTGAACCCGAACGTTGCTCAGCCGGAGATGCCTCGGCGTTGCGCAGCATGGAACGAATCTGGTTTCTTTGCTTCGATTTGAAATATGAAGTGGATATACCGACCACTGCAAGGATAGAAGCAAACGCGGCCAGGAAAATGGGAATCAGTATCGCCACGGGTTCTCCTATTTCACTTCGACGACATTCTGGAAAATATTGGGAGGTAACTCAATACCTGCCGCTTTGATGCGGTCGCTGAATTTTGGGCGAACACCCGTCGGCTTGAAGCGGCCGGCTACGCGACCGTCAGCCGTAAGGCCCGTCCGTTCGAACACAAAGATATCCTGTGTGGTGACCATTTCACCCTCCATGCCGAGGCATTCGGTAATATGTGTAACTTTGCGGGACCCATCATTCAGGCGTGAAATTTGCACAAAAAGGTCAATGGCGGACGCAACCTGCTGGCGAATGGACTTAGTACCCAGGTTGGAATTAGCCATGCCGATCATCACTTCCAATCGGCTGATTGCATCGCGCGGAGCATTGGCGTGAATGGTGGTTAATGAACCATCGTGACCGGTGTTCATGGCCTGGAGCATATCGAGAGCTTCCTCGCCGCGCACCTCGCCGACAACAATGCGGTCTGGCCGCATACGTAGTGCGTTGATCAGTAGATGTCTCTGCAGTACGGCGCCCTTACCTTCAATATTGGCTGGCCTAGTCTCCAATCTTGCGACGTGGGTCTGCCGGAGTTGGAGTTCGGCCGCATCTTCGATGGTGACGATGCGCTCGGTGGCGGGGATAAAGCCGGAAAGTAGATTGAGGAATGTAGTCTTACCAGCGCCGGTTCCACCAGAAATGATGATGTTCAATCGAGCCCGCACGCAGGCCTTTACGAGTTCAAGCATTCCCTCCGTAAGCGAAACATTGCGGAGTAGATCCGCTGGCTGCAATGGGTCTCCGCCAAAACGTCGAATGGAAAGAAGTGGGCCATCCACAGCTAATGGGGGAATGACAGCGTTGACACGCGATCCGTCGGGGAGGCGCGCATCGACCATGGGGGAAGATTCGTCAATCCGTCGGCCGACGCGCGAGACCACCCGCTCAATGATGCGCATTAGGTGGGCGTCGTCTTTGAACTCGATGGACGTACGCTCTAATTTCCCGCCTCGCTCCACATAGATCAACCTCGGAGTCGTCACTAGAATGTCGGAGACAGTCCGATCACGCAACAGCGGCTCAAGTGGACCGAGGCCAAAGACTTCGTCGAGTACTTCTTCAATCAGACGATCCTTCTCGGTTAGGCTTAGCGGCGTGCGCTCCTCATTTACGAGCTTGGCGACCGACGGGCGAATCTCTTGCCGAACACGGTCGCCTGGAGTTGAATAAACAGCTTCAAGGTTGATGCGGTCCAGCAGCTTACGGTGGATGGAGAACTTAAGTTCTTGATATTGAGCGGACGAAGTTTCTCTCGCGCCTGACTTTGATAGGTCGGCAGTCCGAGTATCGCCACGATTGAAGTCGGTAGTGAGCATGAAATTTCCTTACCCGAAAAGGGAAAACTTCTTCTTTGCTTTCGCCGGGGGCAAGCCAGCGATCTTGGACGCGAGTAATCCGAAGTGTTGGGCTAATCGAGTGTTGGAGTTCAGAAGATTGCCGCTGGAGTAAGACTGATACAAGCCCATATAGTCATTCGGGAGAGCGGCGTAAAGTGAACGGCCCAGGATCTTCTCCAACTCCTGCGTACTGATGTCCATCAGTTTTGGTGTGCGGTTCAGAACTAGCTGAAGCTTTTCGCCTTGATCAAACAAGCCGTGGACAATGGATTTGAGTCCATGTAAAGCGACGACTTCCAAAGTGGAGACGAGAAAGAGTTGATCGAGTTCCTCGAGGACGGCTGTTGCGATTGAATTCAGGCTGCGGCCCAGATCGAGGACAATCCAATCGTGCTGAGTCCGCATGAATTGAAGCACTTGCTTGAGTTGATTCTCGTCCGGATGATCCCACCGTGAGTAAGAAGCCGGCGCTGGAATCACGGAAAGGTTTGGCCGATTTTCAACGATTAGTGCCTTCCACAGGCTTTCGTCCAGTCGGGAGAGATTCTTAACAGCATCTAAAATTGAATAGGAGCTCGGGGTTTTCATCAGAAAACCAACGAGGCCGGACGTGAGATCGAGATCGGCAAGTAAGATCCGCTTACGAGTCTGATTCTGGAGCTCCCAAGCAACGTGACAGGCGAGGGTCGTAGCGCCGCAGCCACCCTTCGCTGAGAGAAAGCCGATCACTTTTCCTCGGCTCGCGGTTCCAATTTCGGATTCGACCGAACTAAGAATCCGTTCTAGGGCGGTCGGCAAGCTATCTTCGAGCGGCGGATGAAGAAATTCATTGACTCCGGCGCGCATCGCGGCAAGAATCATCTTCGGGTCTTCCACTGCGTGGAGCGCGACGACTTTGGTTCGGGGTGCGTGAATCTTGATCTGCCGCATAGCCACAGCAAGATCAGTCGGCACGGTCGTCAGATCTAGCAGCAGCGCTTCGGGCTTCAGTTTGCCCAGATGCTCCAGCAAACTCGTCCAATCGGATTCGTGTTGCTCGAAGGGTACCTGTTGAGCGGATTCGCGCAAGGCATCCACCGCTTCTCGCCGGAGGTTTTCGTCTTTGATGTGTAAGAGAACTTTGACGGAACTCATGTTATTCACTCGCTTCTTTCGTTAGGGCTTACCATTGCTCCGGGTCGGATCCATTGCACCTGCACCAGGTAGTCCCGGAATGAAGGGAGTCTGAAGAGGAGCAGGGGTTGTAGTGGTGGTTCCCTGTGGCGAAGTAATCAGTTCTTCAATCGGAATCACATCACGCTTGATCAATAGCGGTCCGTTTTCCGCCCCGGCAGCAGGATTTTGTGGTGCGGCTTTGGGCGCATCTTTCAGGAATTCACGCGGGAAAACCATCTCGGGCCGTTTCTCGCCCGCCGGAATGGGGTTGACTAATTCAGGCGTCACCATAACCAACAGTTCCGTACTGCTCTTGCTGGAGCTGTGGGATTGGAAGAGCTTTCCCAAGAGCGGGACATTGGACAACCCGGGCATCTTGGAGAGTTGGTCCGTGACTTGGTTATTCAGCAACCCCGCGATCACGAAACTTTGCCCATTCTCCAATTCGATCTCTGTTTGGACCCTTCTGGTTGAAAGACCCGGCACTGTATAGCCACTAATGGAAAGACCATTGGCGTAGTCGAGCGAACTAACCTCGGGAGTGACCGTCAAACGGATCGTGCCCCGCGGCGTGACGACCGGGAGAAAATTGAGCCGAACACCGAATTCCTTGAATTGGATAGTAATCTGGCCGACACCGGAACCGCCGCCTTGAATAGTTGGGAACGGAAATTCTCCTCCTGCCAAAAAGCTGGCTGGTTTTCCGCTGAGTGTGAGCAAATTCGGTTCGGCGAGAATCTGAAGGACATTGTGTGTTGCGAGATCCTGAAGAACCGCACCGAGGTTGATATCTGGCCGGAAATAAAAGATGTTCAACAGGCTGGAGAGGTTCCAATTGACTTGATTCTGTGTTGTTGTGAACGTAGGGCTCTGACCGAATTGTCCGGTGCTCGACGTCCCTATTCCCGTGGGGCTCATCGTGAAGAGGTTGACTCCGAGTTGATTGGCCGCCGAGCGGTCGATATCGGCAAAACGGACCTTTAGAAGAATTTGCGGCTCGCTGGCGGGTGTATTGACCCGCAAGAGATTCACGACCTTACCCATAGTCGAAGCTATGTTTAAGGCGCGAAGGGCAGACGATTCGTTAGCAACCGTACCGTTCAGGAAGACGGTTCCTTCTTGCGCGTCAATCGTTACATCGGCACCGGCTTCTTTCAAGAGTTCGGCTCGAACCGTATCAATTTTGGAGGTGTTGGCAACAACGTGAACATCCAACATGCTGCGACCACCCTTGAGATCCCAGACAATGAGGGAAGTGTCTCCGACGGCTTTACCGTTGACTACGATTTCGTTTGTGCTGACTGCTACAGCTTCGGCGATTTCCGCGTTGGCAATAGAGATTCTGCGGATGCCGACTGCTTGATCAAGCACGGTTGATCCGTTCACGGAAACGGAGATGGCGGATTTATTGATAGCGTTATCGGCTTTAAGGCCCGTCGTTGCAAGGTCGGCAGCAATGGCAGAGGCCGACAGAAGAAGCGACAGGAAAGCGGAACTGAGTTTCATAATCATCTATTTCTTCCCTGTTGGAAGATCGAACGTTTCTTCGGATTTCTTTACACCGCGAAATACTTCGACGCGAGCCACTTCGCGCTGCAAGGCAGGTGGGGCCGACGGCTGCGCGCTCGTGGGCGCCGTCTGAGCTACGGAATGGGCAGCAGGTGGGCGGAACGAGGGAGTGCTGGAGGCAATGGGAATGGGTGCGTGACCGGGAACGCCAAACAGCCCGGCAATGGACGTCCCGGGGGGCGTTTGGTCCTTGTTGTCAAGTGGGTTGCGCAAAACTAATTGAACTTTTGTTTCGCTCATGGCCAGGTTTAGAATTTCGGCTTGCGTTGGTGTAACAAGAAGATTGACCACTTGGGCCGATTCCGGCTTTCCGTCGTTGGTTTTGTCCAATTTTTGTCCGGCCGAGAGTACTTCGATGTTCTGCAGAATTGTACGGCATAGAGTCCCGAAGCGTGCTTGTTCAGCTGAGGGAGCATTGCCTGCCATTAAAACGTCAACCCGCATTCCGGGAACGACAAAACCAGCCAGACCAACCACTTCGTTCACCCGCAGTGCGACGGCTCGCATACCTACAGGAATAGTGGCCGCAAGGCCTGCGCCCGCACCTCTCGGTGCCAGCCGGCCCTGAAGGAACGGCTCATTTTGATACACAGTTGCCACCACTCCGCGGCCAACAATATCTTGCCGGGTTTTCAAAGCCTCCTCGGGAATGGGCGCTCCCCATGCGACTTCATCCAAGTCAGAGTCTGAAATGAAGGATCCCACTTGAATGTCGTGCTTAGCAACCACAAGTCGATTGGTGGCAACCGTACGACCTTGCCCTTGAGACTGTACACGGACAAGGATTAGGCGATAAAGGACATAGCTGGTGAGGCTCGCTACAACGAGAGCGAACACTAATACAGAAATCAAACGTCTGTTCATGCAAGTATCTTTCTGGAATTCGAACGGGTCTTAGGGTTTAGCACGCCGGAAACGTCACCAAGTTCACCCGGATAAGCGGTGACGTTTCTCCGGCACGCGATTAGGAAGCAGCGGTGTTGGTACTGCTCAAAGTGCTGCTGATGGTCGACCAAAGTCCGCTGATCTGGGTTTTGATGCCACTCAGCAGGCCGACTGCGGCTAAGGCGATGAACGCGAGCAAGAGGGAATATTCAACCATGTCTTGTCCTTCTTCACCGTTCCAAAACGCTTGCAGGGCTGGGTTAATCATGATGGGCTCTCCTTTCTAGAATCGAATCATTGAGATGAGTTGAGGGTGTCTGTGTCAACTCCGAGATCGCTCGGAACTGCGGGTCGCGAAATGTCGAGATGCTGGGTTTTGGGTGTACTGCCTCAAAGACCAAAACTTTGCCGTCGTCAAACTTCATCGTCCAATCCCGCGACATCTTTAAGACCTCGCTGATCGGAGCATCGGGCCTTACAAGAACCATGTCGACTCCGAATCGCTGAAGTTGAATTTTCCAGTCATATTGAGCGGCTAAGATATGCTGTGTAGCTGTCACGATAGGTGTGCCAAAGAAGTCGCTGCGACCGTCCATGAATACAGGCTTCTTCGGATAAAGACGGTAAATTAAATAGTCTGCCCACTGGTCATAGGTGAAAATTCTCTGGGCTGCTGACCGCTCCACTAATGGAATGACTTGGATCGGGAAGGATTCGGGGTTAAACTGCGCTTCGAATCCCTGCGCGCCAGTCGCAAACAGCGCCGCCATGAAGAGCGTGGCTAAGCCGGACAAAAGATAAGCTCTCGGCGCCCGTTCCATTGGCTTAAGTTCTTCGCAGATCTCGCAGATCGTGGCAAATACCGGACCAACAACGCGCATCACTTGCATTCTGATGAGAACATCCTGGAGCCAACGGGCGGCCAAGGGAGCCACCACGATCATGAACAACGGAATATTTCTGGCAGAAAGAAGAGCTAGATGCGTCCACATTAGCGAAAGCAATGCAGGAGTAATGCGGCCAGCCTGCATAAACCAAAACGCTGCTCCAGCCGCCAGCAAGAGCATAAACTCGAAAAACATGGCGGGCGGGCAGTGAAAGCTGATGGACTGGTATTCCTGGATGTTGTCCAAAAGCTTTTTATCACTCAAGAAATCGAAGACATGGCGGTGCAAGTGCCACGTGTACGGATTTACAAAGGTAGCGGCTATACACAAAGCGGCAGCTTGCAATAGACGTCGGGACCGTTGGTAGGCTTGGCGTAAGTCTTGCCGATCACATAAAAGGGATTCAAGACTTTCACCAAGAGCAATAGTCAAAAGCAAAGCGATTCCTATCATGAATGCGCCATGCAAGTTGACCCAAAGCACCATCATTGCCGGCATGGCGATCAAGGCGAATTTTGAACCGGCCTGCAGCGGAGTCAATAGGTGAAGAAAACCCAGTAAAAACAGCCAGGAAAATAGATGCGGCCGCGCTAACCAGTTAA
>PMQB01000447.1:1297-9112 GCA_003169195.1 Bryobacterales bacterium | reverse complement strand
CTGTGTCGGAGATTCTGTCGTAGGTATTGGAAAAGTAAACGCGCGGCGTTAGCCTGCAACGGCTGGCGCCGCGCGAAGTGTGAAAAGAGACAAGAACGCAAATGAAAGAACGCATCCGCATCCGGCTTAAGGCGTACGACCATCGCATTTTGGACCAATCGACTGGAGACATCGTCGACACGGCCAAGCGTACCGGCGCCACGGTAGCTGGACCCATTCCGCTGCCAACGCTGAAGAACCGCTACACGGTTCTGCGGTCGCCGCACGTGGATAAGAAGTCCCGGGAGCAATTTGAAATCCGTACGCATAAACGGTTGCTCGACATCCTCGAGCCGACGCAGGAAACCGTGGATGCGTTGATGAAGCTGGATCTTCCGGCTGGTGTGGACGTCGAAATCAAGGCGTTCGGCAAGAAGTAAGCAGCTAGCTGGCAGTTAGTAAAGACATTAAGTAGCAGGATCAGCCTACGGTGAGACGTGGGCTTCAGGACAGGAAAAGAAACATGAGTCCAGGAATTCTCGGCAAGAAGATCGGCATGACGCAAGTGTTCACGGCAGATGGGCAAGTGGTCCCGGTGACTTTGGTCAAAGCGGGTCCCTGCATTGTGACGCAGCGCAAGACGCCGGCCACCGATGGGTACGATGCCATCCAATTGGGCCTGGTGGAATACGCCAAGAAACAGAACAAGCCGCAAGCCAAGCATCTCGCCAAATCGGGCGCCGAGGGTGTACGTTTTCAGCGTGAGTTCCACCTGAAGGGCGGCAGCGGCGATTACAAACAGGGCGACCGCGTGCTGGCCGAAGAGTTTAAGCCGAATGAAGTGGTTGATGTGATCGGCACCAGCAAGGGCCGTGGCTTCGCCGGTGTGGTGAAGCGCCACCACTTCCGCGGCGGCGACGCCACGCACGGTTCTATGTTTCACCGCGCACCTGGCTCCATTGGCGCGTCCAGCTTTCCGTCGCGCGTGTTCCCCGGCATGAAAATGGGCGGGCGCATGGGCACCGATCAAGTGACGGTGCGGAATTTGCAAATTGTGAGCGTAGATGCCGAAGACAGCGTGATTGCCCTGAAGGGTGCAATCCCCGGTCCGAACGGCGGCTACGTGATGGTACGCCGCGCCAAGCGTTAAGGCGCAGCAATAAGGAATTTAGGCAAGGATAGAGACGAAATGCCGAGTGTAAATATAGTGGATCTGAACAACGCGCCCGTGGGCTCCATCGAGCTCTCTGACGTAGTGTTTGGCGCCGAAGTCAACGAAGCGCTGCTGTACGAAGCCGTGCGGCAATACACCGCTGCCAAACGCGGCGGCAATGCGGCTACCAAGACGCGCCACGAAGTGTCCGGTTCGGGCAAAAAGTTGTGGAAGCAGAAAGGTACCGGCCGCGCCCGTATGGGCTCGATTCGTTCCCCACTTTGGCGTCACGGCGGCACCACGCACGGACCGCAACCCCGCAGCTATGAATACAAGCTGCCGCGCAAGATGCTGTTGGGCGCTCTGCGCTCCGCCTTGTCGGCCAAGCTGCGCGACGGTGAACTGCGCGTGGTGCGCGCCTTCTCGCTCGACGACCACAAGACCAAGAACATGATCAAGATTCTTGCCAAACTCGAAGCCAAGAAGACCGTTCTTCTGGTCGAGAATGAAGAGAACACCAACCTGCAGCGCGCCTCTTCCAATGTGAAGGGCATAAAGCTGGTTCCCAGCAGAGCAGTGACTGTCTACGACCTGTTGAAGCATCAGGAAGTCATCATTACCGAGACGGCCGCTAAGAAACTTTCGGAGGCCCTGAGCTAATGAACATCTACGACATCATCCGCCGCCCGCTCATTACCGAGAAGGGCCACGTGAAGCGTGAAGCCGAAGCCACTCTTTGTTTCGAAGTCCACAAAGACGCCAACAAGATCGAAATCAAGCAGGCTGTCGAAACCGTTTTCAAAGTGAAAGTCAGCGATGTGCGCACCAGCGTGTTCGCCGGCAAATTGCGCCGCCGGGGTCGTTTCACCGGGTATGCGTCCGACTGGAAAAAGGCCTATGTCCGCTTGGCCCCAGGGCAAAAGATGCCCGAGTACGCGGAAATCTAATCGAGGAAGCACGACGCCATGCCTATAAAAAGTTTTCGCCCCACAACGCCAACGCGGCGCTTCCAAACGTATCTCACGCGGGAAGACATCACCAAGCAAACGCCTGAAAAGTCGTTGACGCAAGGCAAACAGCGCACCGGTGGCCGTACCGCCAATGGTCGCATTTCGAGCCGCTTCATCGGCGGCGGCGCGAAGAAGTCATACCGCACCATCGATTTCAAGCGCGACAAAGAAGGCGTGGAAGCAGTAGTTGCCTCCATCGAGTACGATCCGAACCGCTCGGCACGCATCGCCCTTCTGCACTATGTCGATGGCGAAAAGCGTTACATCATCTGCCCCGTCGGACTCGAAGTCGGGCGCAAAGTAACCTCCGGTCCCGAAGCCGAAATCTTCGTTGGCAATGCTCTGCCGCTGAAGAACATCCCGGCCGGTACCGTTGTTCACAATATTGAATTGCGTCCCGGCAAGGGCGGCCAGATGGCGCGCTCGGCTGGTGCGCAAGCGCAGCTGGTCTCGAAAGAAGGCGGCATCGCGCTGCTCAAGCTTCCTTCGGGCGAAGTCCGCCGCGTGATGGTGGAATGTATGGCCACGGTTGGCCAAGTTGGCAATGTCGAGCACGAAAACGTTTCGCTCGGCAAAGCGGGTCGCTCCCGTTGGTTGGGACGCCGTCCGCACAATCGGGGCGTCACAATGAACCCCGTCGATCACCCGCACGGTGGTGGTGAAGGTAAAACCTCTGGTGGCCGCCATCCGGTGACGCCGTGGGGGCAACCGACGCGTGGTTTCAAAACCCGCAACAATAAGCGCACGGATCGCTTCATAGTGACGCGTAAGTCCAAGAAGCGATAAGAGAAGAGAACGAGGATTTCATGGGTCGATCGTTAAAAAAAGGACCGTTCACCGATATCTACCTTTCGAAAAAGGTAGAAGTTCTGAACGTCAAAAGCCAGAAAGCTGTCGTAAAGACTTGGTCGCGCCGCTCGACCATCGTGCCTGACTTCATCGGGCATACCTTCGCGGTGCATAACGGCAAAAAGTTCATCCCCGTGTACGTAACCGAAAACATGGTGGGCCACAAGCTGGGCGAATTTTCGCCAACGCGCACCTTCAAGGGTCACCAAGCGAAGTCCAACGAAAAGGCGGCTAAGTAAGTTATGGCTGAACGCAGAGGTTCGTTAGCGGCGGCGGAAGCGCGCTATGTGCGTGTGTCGCCCCAAAAGGCTCGCTTGGTTGTCGACATGATTCGCGGCCGGCAGGCTGGCGACGCCGTGAACATACTCAACACCGTGAACAAGAGCATCGCGGGCGCTGTCGAAAAGGTTCTCAAATCGGCCATCGCCAATGCCGAAAATCGTTCGACCGATGTCGATGTCGATCGCTTATTTGTATCCGAGGCTTACGTGAACGAAGGGCCGCGCCAGAAGCGCATCCGCCCCGCACCAATGGG
Organism: Bryobacterales bacterium; assembly: GCA_003169195.1. Classification (GTDB taxonomy): domain Bacteria; phylum Acidobacteriota; class Terriglobia; order Bryobacterales; family Bryobacteraceae; genus Bog-105. Next base: position 5,586 of record PMQB01000447.1, on the reverse strand, counting down.
CCGCGCCTACCGTTACCAGCGCCGCACTTCGCACATCATTGTGAAGGTCAGCGAGCGCGCCGCAGAAACGGAGAAAGAGTAATCATGGGTCAGAAAGTACATCCCTACGGGTTCCGCCTGGGCGTCACCAAAACCTGGCGTTCGCGCTGGTTCGCCAAGCAGGATTATGCCAAGCTGCTGCACGAAGATCTGGAGCTCAAGGAATCGTTGACCGAGCGCCTCAAGGCCGCCGGCGTGAGCTCGATCGAAGTGGATCGTCCCGGCAACAAACTGCGCATCACCATTCGTACCTCGCGTCCGGGTATCATCATCGGCCGCAAAGGCGCCGAAATCGAGAAGCTCAAAGGCGATCTCGCCAAGAAGACCAAGCGCGAAGTTTTTGTCGACATTCAAGAAGTGCACCGTCCGGAGCTGGACGCGCAACTGGTTTCCGAATCAATCGCTCTGCAGCTTGAAAAGCGCGTGGCCTTCCGCCGTGCGATGCGTAAAGCGGTCGATTCGGCGCTGCGCTTCGGTTGCAAAGGTATCAAGGTCCGCGTCTCGGGCCGCTTGAACGGCGCCGAAATCGCCCGCAGCGAATGGTATCTGCAAGGTCAATTGCCGCTGCATACCCTGCGCGCCGATATCGATTACGGTTTCAGCCAGGCGTACACCACCTACGGTGTCATCGGCATCAAAGTTTGGATTTATAAGGGCGAAGTGATCGAAGGCGGCAACAAAGGCCGCAACACACTGCGCAATGAAGGTGAACCGCGCCGTCGTCGTCGTGACGATCGAGGTGGTCCTGGTGGTGACCGCGGTGGTGATCGTGGCGACCGCGGCGCTGGTGACCGTGGAGAACGTGGCGGCGATCGTGGCGAACGTAAGCCCATTGCAGCCTCACCCGACGTTTCCGGTCCCATTACCCAGCATGCTCCGCCCAGTGAAATGGCCAAGCCTGCCAGCAGCCCGTCCATCATCCCGCCCATGTCGGCGCCGGTGGTGCCGTCCTGGAAGCAGGAACAGCCGAAAGCAGAATCTGTAGCGGAAACGAATCCGCCTGTGCCCGCCGCTGAAGAGCCGGCGGTGCCTACCTCAGAGACCAAACCAGAGAAGGAGTCGCACGAATAGCGCTGCCGTAGCGCGCTTGTAGGCGAAGGAAATTACCGCTATGTTGATGCCGAAGAAGGTTAAATTTCGCAAGCAGCAGCGCGGCCGCATGACCGGGAAAGCCTGGCGCGGTTCGACGCTCTCGTTCGGCGAATTCGGTTTAAAAGCGATGCGCTGCGGCTGGGTTACCAACCGGCAGATTGAAGCCGCCCGTATCGCCATGACGCGCTTCATCAAGCGCGGTGGCAAGGTGTGGATCAGGGTATTCCCCGATAAGCCCATCACCAAGAAACCGCCAGAAACTCGTATGGGTAAGGGAAAAGGCGCGCCGGAAGCTTGGGTGGTTGTCATCAAGCCGGGCCGCATCCTGTTTGAAATGGAAGGCGTCACTGTTGCCACCGCCACCGAAGCTATGCGCTTGGCTGCGATGAAGCTGTCGGTGCCCACCAAATTCATTTCCCGGAATCAGCCCGAAGTTGTGGCAAAAGCGAAGGAAGCCTGAACATGAAACACAAAACTTTTTCGGGCGTCGATGCCGACGATTTGCAGCGCCAGATTCACGATTCGCAAGAGCAGTTGTTCCGCTTGCGCTTTCAAATGGGCATGGGGCAGCAGGAAGGCCTCACCAAGTACCGCGGGCTCAAGAAGGACCGGGCGCGCATGTTAACCGCTTTGCGTGCCAAGGAAATCGCCGGTGAGAAAATCACCCCGCTCTCCAAAGCAGCCCCGGTGGCTCCCAAGGCCCCTACCAAGAGCAAGGGCTTGGGCGGTTTGTTCAAACGGAAGCAGAAGTAGGAAGGTTTAGGAAGAGATATGGCGGCAACAGAGCAGACGCAGGAAGCAACGGGTCACAAGAACGAGAAGTTGGGCGAGGTTGTCTCGACCAAGATGGCGAAAACGATCGTCGTCGAAGTGACGCGCCGGACCTCGCACCCGTTGTACAAACGAATCGTAACCAAGCGCAAGAAGTTCTATGCGCACGATGAAGAGCAAACAGCCAAGGTGGGCGATGTGGTGCGCATCATTGAGTGCCGCCCGTTGAGCCGCTTGAAGCGCTGGACGCTCGGCTCCGTTGTGCGCCGCGCCGTGCAAGTAGCGGTCGATCATCCGGCGTTGACGGAACAATCCGACACGCGCATTAAGAAGACTTTGAAAAAGAAATAGTGGAGCGCCGGGCAATCCGTTTGAACAGGCGGCCCCGGCGGTTTTAGGAGAAACGTCATGATTGGAATGCGAACAATGCTGGAGGTCGCTGATAACAGCGGCGCGCGCAAACTGCAATGCATTTTGCCGCGCGGCGGCGATCTCGGATTGCGTGCGGGGCTGGGCGACGTCATCACGGCGAGCGTGAAAGAAGCCGCTCCCGATTCAGCGATCAAGAAGGGCAAAGTCGTTCGTTGCGTGGTGGTCCGTATGCGGAAAGAAACCCGCCGCAAAGATGGCACATATATTCGTTTCGATTCCAATGCCGCGGTGCTGATCAACGAAGTGGGCGAGCCGGTGGGCACGCGCGTCTTCGGTCCGGTCGCCCGTGAGCTGCGCGACAAGCGCTTCATGAAAATCGTCTCTCTTGCTCCGGAGGTGATTTAACTCATGCCGAAAATTGCATACAAACGCCGCCAGGAGAAAGGCGAGCAGAAACCAGTCCGCATCAAGATCAAGAAAGATGACTTGGTCCGCGTGATTGCTGGAAAAGACAAAGGGAAAACGGGCAAAGTGCTCGAAGTGAATCGCATGACGCGGAAAGTCACCGTGGATGGCGTTCAGTTAGTGAAGAAACATACCCGGCCGAATCCGCAGAAGCAGATCAAAGGCGGAATCGCGGATAAGCCGATGCCGATGGACGTCTCGAACGTGATGATGTTAACGGCCGGCGGCATCCCGACGCGCGTTGGGTACAAGCTGGAAAATGTAGGCGGCAAGGTGCGTCGTACGCGCATTGCACGCAAGGGCGGCGAGTCGCTCGAAAAGAAATAGAGAACGAACATGGCTGACAAGACAGATAACAAACCGGCAAAAGAACAAAAGCCGGCCAAAGAAGCCAAAGCTGGCGGCGAGAAGAAAGCCGCGAGTGAGAAGCGCCCCCGCACCGGCGGACGAGGCGAAGGCGGCGGTATTGTTCTCGAAAAGACCGATACGCCGAAAGCTTCCAGTGGCAAAGCGCGTTTGCGGGAACACTACACGAAGGTCGTAGTGCCCGGCCTTACCAAGGAATTCTCGTATAAGAATCCGATGGCGGTGCCGAAAATTCAGAAGGTCTCGATCAACATCGGGCTGGGCGAAGCCACCGGTAACAGCAAGCTGATGGACGGCGCGGTAAACGAAATGGCCGCCATTGCCGGACAGAAGCCGGTTGTGACCAAAGCCCGCAAATCGATCGCCGCTTTCAAACTGCGCGAAGGCATGGCGATCGGCTGCATGGTGACTTTGCGCGGCGACCGCATGTTTGAATTTTTGGACCGCTTGATGAACGTCGCGCTACCCCGCGTGCGCGATTTCCGCGGTGTTTCGCCGAAGTCGTTCGACGGCCGCGGCAACTATACGCTCGGTTTGAAAGATCAGTTGATTTTCCCCGAGATCGATTACAACAAGGTGGAGAAGACCAAGGGCATGAACATCTCCATCACGACTACCGCTAAAACGGATGCCGAAGGTTTGGCGCTCTTGCGCCAGATGGGTATGCCGTTCCGGCAATAAAGGATTCTAGATGGCAACCACTGCGAAAATTGCAAAACAAGATGCTCGGTTAGCACTGCTGGCGCGCGCCAAGGAAAACAAAACCATGGTGAAGTTCCCCACGCGCTTGCGCAACCGCTGCAAGAATTGTGGGCGTCCCCGCGGCTTCTTGCGTAAGTTCCAGCTGTGCCGGATCTGTTTCCGGAAGTTCGCGCTCGCCGGAGAAGTTCCGGGCGTGACCAAGGCCAGCTGGTAAACCGAGCCGTGACCGGAAGGGAGCGGTCTCTTCCAAGTGCCACGGATCTTGAGGGAAAAGAAAGAGTTTAAGGAATGAAAGGTGCTGAAGGTAAGTAAATGACAGCAGACCCCATTGCCGACATGTTGACGAGAGTGCGCAACGCACTCATCGCCCGTCATGCGAAGGTGGACGTGCCGGCTTCACGGCTGAAGAACGAACTGGCGCGCATTTTTAAAGAAGAAGGCTACATCCTCAACTACAAGTTGACGGAAGAAGGCGCCAAGAA
>PMQB01000447.1:0-1270 GCA_003169195.1 Bryobacterales bacterium | reverse complement strand
ATGTCACGAGTAGGAAAAAAGCCCATTCCCCTGCCATCGGGGGTCAAAATCAAGATCGGCGCGGACCTGCAAGTCGAAGGCCCGAAAGGTAAGCTGTCTGTACCTCTGCCGGCGGGCATCCGCCCGGAGCAGAAGGGGAACACGCTCGAATTCGTTCGCGATAACGACAAGCTAGCGGCCTTGCATGGTTTGACGCGCGCCCTGGCGGCTAATGCCGTCACTGGCGTATCCACCGGCTTCACGCGCGAGCTCGATATCGTGGGCACTGGTTATCGTGCCGACGTCAAGGGCAAAGTGGCCACCTTCACGCTCGGCTATTCGCACCCCATCGAATTCATCCTGCCGAAAGGCGTGGATTTGAAAATCGATAAGCAGACCCACTTGGTTCTGACGGGTTCCGATCGAGAAGAAATTGGACAGGTTGCGGCTCTCATGCGTTCGTTGCGGCCGCCCGATCCGTACAAAAACAAAGGTGTGCGCTACATGAACGAAGTGCTGCGCAAAAAGGCCGGCAAGACCGGTGCGGGAGCAAAGTAAATGGCACAGGTGGGAAGAAACGAAATTCGTCAGCGCATTCACAAGCGTATTCGCGCCCGTGTGGCGGGTACCGGCGAACGTCCGCGTCTGGCGGTGTTCCGCAGTATCAATCACATCTACGCGCAAGTCATCGACGACCAGCAAGGACACACGCTGGTGGCTGCTGCCTCAACCGAGAAGGATCTCAAAGGTAAGGGCGGCAATCTGGATGGCGCCAAGTTGATCGGCAAAACGGTTGCCCAACGCGCTAAGGAAAAAGGAATTACTAAGGTAGTCTTCGACCGTGGAGGATATCTTTATCATGGCCGCGTGAAAGCGCTGGCCGACGCGGCACGTGAAGCGGGACTGGAGTTTTAAATCGAATGACAGCAAATGGAGCGGCCAAGCGAGTCGATGCAGGCAGCCTGAACCTCAAGGAACAGGTGGTTAGCATTAACCGCGTGACCAAAGTGGTTAAGGGCGGTAAGAACATGAGCTTCTCGGCGCTGGTGGTTGTGGGCGACCCGGCGGCGAAAGTAGTTGGCTACGGCACAGGCAAAGCCAAAGAAGTGCCTTCCGCTATCAAGAAGGGCATTGAAGCGGCGAAGAAGAATCTGCGCCAGATCCATCTGCTTGAGAACACGATTCCGCATCAGGTGCTGGGACGATTCGGCGCGGGCATGGTTATGTTGAAACCGGCGCAGGATGGAACCGGCGTGATCGCCGGCGGTCCGGTACGCGCGGTGGTGCAGGC